>CAZQCR010000215.1:3578-5499 GCA_964591745.1 uncultured Anaerolineaceae bacterium | reverse complement strand
TCCGCCACCGCTCCGGGAATCCTACCGGACTCCCGGAAATTCAACTTACAAGGGGGACGGGTCGTGAGGTAGCAGTCCGGTTACGGACCCTAGTACATCGGGGCGCCGCCGCCACCGCCGGGAGAATTCTCCGGCTTGTCCGTGATCAGGCAGTTGGTGGTCAGCACCATTGCCGCAATCGAGACAGCGTTTTCGACCGCCGAGCGCGTCACCTTGGCCGGGTCGATGATGCCACGGGCAACCATGTCACCGAACTCGTCCTTGGCCGCGTCGTAGCCTTCGCCCTTCTTCAGCTTCTTCACTTCCTCTACCACCACCGAGCCGTCCTTGCCGGCGTTGATGGCGATGCGGCGAAGAGGTTCTTCCAGCGCCCGGCGGAGGATACGGACTCCCGTCGCCTCGTCGCCTTCGAGCTTTAGCTTATCGAGCGCACTGAGGACGTTCAGGAGAGCGACACCGCCGCCAGGGACGATGCCCTCTTCGACCGCCGCGCGGGTGGCGCTGAGGGCGTCCTCCACGCGGTGCTTCTTCTCCTTCAGCTCCACTTCCGTCGCCGCGCCAACCTTGATTACCGCGACGGAACCGGCGAGCTTGCCGAGGCGCTCCTGGGCCTTTTCGCGGTCCCAGTCGCTCTTCGATTCATCGACGAGCGCGCGAATCTGGCCGATGCGCGCATCGATGTCCTTCTTCTTGCCCTTGCCTTCGATGATCGTCGTCTCTTCCTTGGTGGAAGTGATGCGCCGCGCCCGGCCAAGGTCGGCCACTTCGACGCTCTCCAGCGTCCTGCCGATCTCTTCCGAGATCACCGTGCCGCCCGTGAGGACCGCGACATCGCCGAGGTTGTCCTTCTGGCGGTCGCCGAAGCCAGGGGCCTTGACGGCGAGGATGTTGATCGTCCCGCGAAGCTTGTTCACCGCGAGGGTCGCCAGCGCTTCGCCTTCGAGGTCTCCGCAGATCAGGACAACGTTCTTCGTCACCTGGAGGATCTTCTCCAGGAGCGGAAGGATCTCCTGGACCGAGCTGAGCTTCTTGTCCGTGATAAGGATGTAGGGCTCCTCGATCACGGTCTCCATGCGCTCCGGGTTCGTCACGAAGTAGGGGCTGATGTAGCCACGGTCGAAGGCCATACCATCGACGTACTCAACTTCCGTCTGAATCCCCTTGGACTCTTCGACGGTGATGACGCCGTCCTTGCCAACCTTCTCCATGCATTCGCCGATGAGGGCGCCCACGGAGGGGTCGTTGTTGGCGGAGATGGTGGCCACCTGGGCCATCTGGTTCCGCTCGGTCACCTTGATCGAGCTCTTCTTGATAGCTTCCACGAGGGCGGCCGAGCCAGCCTCGAGCCCGCGCTTCAGGCCCATCGGGTTTGCGCCCGCGGCGACGTTCTTCAAGCCTTCCTGGACGATCGCCTGGCCGAGAACGGTGGCCGTCGTCGTGCCGTCACCGGCGATGTCGTTGGTCTTGGAGGCGATCTCCTTGGCCAGCTGGGCGCCGATGTTCTCGAAGGGATCTTCGAGCTCGATGTCCTTGGCGATGGTCACACCGTCGTTGGTGATCGTCGGAGCGCCAAACTTCTTGTCCAGAACCACGTTCCGGCCCTTCGGCCCGAGCGTGATCTTGACAGCATCGGCGAGGGCGTCGATGCCGCGCTTGAGGGAATGACGTGCTTCTTCATCGAAGAGCAGCTGCTTTGCCATGGTTGGAGATACCTCACAGGGGAATTAGGTTGTGCACCGGAGATATTAGCACTCCCTGTCAATGAGTGCTAATTCCGCTCTCGGGCCGCCGCCCGGGACGCGAAGGGTGCAACGGCATGGGGCGCCCTGGGTAGGCGCGGCCTTCAGCGGCCGCGGGTTGTTCGGACCATCCCCGGCGCATTGCTAACGACGAACTCGGGCCGCCCGAGACGCGAAGGGCG
>CAZQCR010000215.1:0-3478 GCA_964591745.1 uncultured Anaerolineaceae bacterium | reverse complement strand
CAACGGCATCGGGCGCCCTCGGTAGGCGCGGCCCTCAGCGGCCGCGGGTTGTTCGGACCATCCCCGGCGCATTGCTAACCACGAACTCGCGCCGCCCGAGACGCGAAGGGCGCAACGGCATCGGGCGCCCTCGGTAGGCGCGGCCCTCAGCGGCCGCGGGTTGTTCGCACCATCCCCGGCGCATTGGATACCACGAACACGGCCGCACTGGCCGCAATCAGCGCGACTCCTGGTGCCGGTGATCCGAGCCCCGACCGGCTAAGTCCGATGCCCACCGCAACAGCCGCGAAGAGCACGAGGTACCAACCGCTCGCCGCGTACGCCGGGTGCCACCTGTGGGCAGGTGCCAGCAGCGTTTGCCAGGCGCCCGCCACCGGCACCAGGACGATTGCGATGCGAACCGCCCAGAGCGCGCCGCCTTCGCTCCATGTGAGGTCGAGTTGCTGCAGAGCGCCCGTGAACCGGACCAGCCGATAGCCGCTGAACTCCGTACCTGAAAGCGGGCCGGAACCGTGCGCCCACGGCAGGAAGAACCCCGCGATCGCCAGCGGCCCGGGTACGTTCCGGGCCAGGGCGAACAGCGTCGCGGCGGAACCCGTCACTCCTTCACGGTAACCACGCCGGACGTCCGTGAAAGGCCGTTCGCCGTAACGAAATTGAACAACAACCCCTCCAGCGCCTCCGTCGCCCCAGAGGGCGCGAATTCACCCGCTGCCGATGTCTCGAAGATCCGTTGGAGGTTGATGTAGGCGAAGCTCCCGAGCGCAGTCTCAAGCGTCCCGCGGGTGTGCTTGAACTCAGCCGTGGCCGAAAGATCCTTCTTCCCGGATTCGAGGTACGTACGCACGCCCGCGCCCGTCCCGATCGCGGCGTAGCCATCGAGAACGGCGTACGCCGCCTCCTCACCGTCTTCCGTCGTCACGAAAGTGACATCGTGGCCACCGATCGATTCCACGCGAGGCCGCGAGGTCGCGGATGCCGCGAAGATCTTCCCGAGAACGGCCCGCGCCTGCGCTTCATCACGCACCTCGGCGAGGAAGACGCCGTCGGGCTCGTCGAAGGATTCTTCCCGTGGCCAGAGCGCAACGGCGACTTCTCCGTTCAGCAGCTCGATCACTTCCTCCACGGATCCGACCCCGAGCGGCTCGCCGAGTTCACGAAACAGTTCATCGAGCGAGGGGAACGTGCCGTCCTCCTCCATCGCATCCTCGATCGCCTCCCGGCCGCCGCTGGCCATCGCCTTCTCCCAGGCTTCGGCGATGCCCGCCGTAGAGGCGAACACGACGGTGTCCTGGGGTACGAGCTTCGCGAAGCGTGATTCCCGCGGTTGAGCCCAGGCGTAGCCGTCTCCCGGGTTGGCTCGCGAGGCGGCGTGGAACCCGAAGCCACCGTCTGAAGCCGTGATCGCCGCCGCCATCGGGCGTTCCAACAGATCCTTCGAGCCCGTCCGTTCCAGCGCGTCCTTGAAAGCATCGTCATCCAGCAGCGTCCCCCCGAAGAGGCTGCCCATCCGTACCCAGGCGAATGCCAGGAAGTTGCCCGTGAGGT
The DNA here is from genome assembly GCA_964591745.1 of uncultured Anaerolineaceae bacterium. Lineage (GTDB taxonomy): Bacteria > Chloroflexota > Dehalococcoidia > Tepidiformales > Tepidiformaceae > JANMTH01. The sequence goes on along the minus strand of CAZQCR010000215.1, from coordinate 1,930 downwards.
CGTCGCGAAGCTGCTTGAACTCACCATCGCTCCCCAGCGAAGGCGCCCGGCCTTTCCAGACATCGATGACGAGCTTGAGTGTCTCCTCATCGCTCGTGACAACCAGGTGCTTACCGAGAATTGCCAGCGCGCCATCGCCATCCAGCGAGAGCTGATACGTGACGCCGTCATACTCGAACTGCTCCACCTCCTGCCCCGCCTGGTCCAGGAAGACCTCCATCGCCCGATTCGTGTCCGTGCAGCGAATGATCGCTCCCCCCGCGAAATCGAGATCGAGGATGTCGACGCGGCTGAGGAAGAAGGCGGCGTCCCCCCCGAGGAACGGCGCGATCTCCTTCTCCCAATCGAGGCCGCCATCCTCGGCGATGGCACGCTTCAACTCGTCCTCCGGGTTCTCCTGCCCCAGCTTCTCTACGACCTTGAACGCAGACACCCACTGGCTGGAGGAGAGGTCCGTATTCAGGCCGATGAAGACCGAAGCATCGGCCGGGACGAGGGAGGCAGAGGTCAGGTCAACCTCCGAGGCCTTGCCCGAGGTAAAGAGGATCACCCCGGCAACGAGCGCCCCGGCGACGGCGAGCCCCGCCGTGATGAGAAGACCCTGTTGACGCCCGGGTACTGCGGACATGCGCTGCTCCGGGGCGCGGAGTCGTTGAGCGCCCGCTTCTCCTTAAGGATCGGCTGGTTTGCGTGTTGTGTGAAGGGGCAGGCGGAGGACGACGCTCTCTTCGGGCCTGCCCCTCGCCGCTGGGGCGGCCGAAGACGTGACTGCACTCCGCAGATAGTTCCATTTCGCGCATAGACGTGCCGAACACCCTGTAACGGACTCTTCGATACTTACGCGGCATGCCTTGCAACGTTAACCGTGCTGGTCGATGGTAGAAGTAAGGCAATCCACACAGGAGTAATCCAGATGAACATTCATTCATCCGCAACCATCAACCAGGTCTCTCTCAACGCACTCCATCGGGCCGAGCACGCTCGCATCGCCACCGTCCCCCGCAAGGCGAAGCTCTCCCGCACCGACCGCGCCATTCGCGATGCCCGTGTCGCCCACACCGCCTCGGCGCTTCGGGGCCAGCACCTGAACTACGTTCTCGGCTACATGCCGCTCGTCTGAGCGGTCTTACAGCGCAAGCGGCAGCGCCCCGGCCAACCGGCCGGGGCGCTGCCATTTTCCCCTACCGGCCGCCGAAGGCACCATCGCCGGCATGACTGAAGCCGTGTTCCTTCCCGCCGGCGAAAGCTTCCTCCCTACAGACGCCGCCGGCAGCCCCTGGGGCCCGGGCCTCCTCCACGGCGGCCCTCCCGCCGGCCTCCTCGCCCGGGCGCTGGAACGCACCGTCGCCGATGACGAAATGCACCCCGCCCGCCTAACGATCGATCTCTTCCGCCCCGTCCCCTCCCAACCCCTCCGCACCACCACCCGCCTCCTCCGCCAGGGCCAGCGCATCGCGGTCGTCGAAGCCTCGCTCTACGCCGGCGAAACGGAAGTCAGCCGTGCCACCGGGCTCTTTCTCCGCCGCTCCCAGGTTCGCCTGCCCGCCAACGCCCTTCCCCCGCCGTCCTGGGTGCCCGGCCACGAAGGCGTCCCCACGACGAGCATGACCGCCGTCTTTGCCCGCGAAAGTTCTGGCCAGCAACCCGGTCCGAGCGGCGCCGGACAGCTCCCCGGATTCCACACGACGGTCGAAGTGCGCCGGGTTGCGGGGGAAGCCGGCACCGGCAAGGCCACCGCCTGGATCCGCATTCCTATCCCGTTCATCGCGGGCGAAGAGACCAGCCCACTCGTCCGCATCGCCGCCACGTCGGACTTCGGTAACGCCCTTGGCCACGTCCGGCCTACCGACGATGTTGGCTTCATCAACGCCGACATCAGCCTCTATCTCCACCGCCTGCCAGATGGCGAATGGGTCTGCCTCGAAGCGAA
>CAZQCR010000214.1:0-5500 GCA_964591745.1 uncultured Anaerolineaceae bacterium | reverse complement strand
GCTTGGCGCCCCACTCGTCCATCTCGTCCCAGGTCTTCGGGCCGCGGTCCGGCAGCCCTGCCGCCTGCCACTTCTGCTTGTTGTAATAGAACAGCGGAGTCGAGCGGGCGAATGGCATCGCCCACTGCTTGCCCTCGTACTGGTAGTCCTTCACCAGGGTTTCCTGGTAGTCGGGAAGGTCCACCTTGAGCTCCCGTGCCAGGTCGTCCACAGGCGTGATCGTCTTGGCCAGGAAGTACTTGAACCACCAGACGTCCGAGAGCATCACGATGTCCGGGATCTGCTTCGCCGCCAGGCCCGCGTTGAACTTCTGAGAGACCTCGGCGTAGTTGGCGCCGGCCGTTTCCAGCTTCACCTTGATGTCCGGGAACTTCGCCTGGAACCGGTTGATCAGCTCCTCCTCGACGGCCTTGGAATTGGCCGGGTGAACGCTCCAGTACGTGACCTGGGTGGCCGGCTTGACGCCGTTGAACTTCGTCGTTGACGAAGCCGAGGTCCCGGTCTTGGTTGGCGTGGTGTCGTCATCGTCACCGCCACAGCCGACAAGGCCGAGCGCGGCCGCGCCGCCGGCCATTCCGAGTAGGTGTCTTCGGGAGATTGTAGTCATGGTTTCCTTCCTCTGTTGGTTGTTGGTCGCTGTGAACCGCCGCCAGGAGCGAGCGGGAATCACCCTTTCACGGAGCCCGCAGTGAGGCCTTCAACGACATGGCGCTGGGCCCACACGAAAAGGACCAGGATGGGCACGATGACCAGCACCGCGCCCGCCATCACCACTCCCCACTGCGTCTGCCCCTCCGAATTCTGGAGCTGCGTCAGGCCCAGTGGCAGCGTCCGTACCTTGTCGTCCGTCGCTACGAGCAGGGGCCAGACGTACTCATTCCACTTGGCTACCACGGTGATTAACGCGAAGGTCACGAGCGTTGGCCGAGACATCGGCAAGACCACCGTCCAGAGCATCCGGAGGTGGCCAGCACCATCCAGCCGCGCCGCCTCGATGACCTCTCGCGGGAGCGTCAGAAAGTGCTGGCGCATCAGGAACGTGCCGAAAGCTACGCCACCGCCCGGGATGATGATCCCCTGGTACGTGTTCACCCAGTTCAGGTCCGAGACCAGCACGTAGTTGGGGATGAGCACCACCTGCTCCGGCACCATCAGCGCCGCCAGGATGGCCAGGAAAATCAGGTTCTTCCGCGGAAAGCGCAGAAAGACCAGCGCATACGCCGTCAACACACCGTTCGCCACCTTCAGCGCGCTGCCCAGGGCTGTGGTGACGAGGCTGTTGATGAAATACCGTTCGAATGGCACCGCCGTCCACGCCTGGCGATAGTTCTCCCAATGAAGCGCCTCTGGCAGCCACGAGACCGGGAGCGTGTAAATCTCCTGCCTCGTTTTCAGCGAAGCCGCCACCATCCAGAACAGCGGAGCGACGATGATAAGCACCACAACCGCCATCAGCCCGTACTGCGCGGCCACGCCAGCCAGTCGACGCCAGCCGATGCCCGGTCTGGCGTTGCCAACTGAACTCGCCTGGCGAGTGCTTATGCGCGTCATTCGTAGTTCCTCACGAGTAGTGCACCCGCCGCTCCAGGAAACGTATCTGGAGTACCGTGACGGCCAAAAGGAACACGAAGAGCACGGTTGCTACCGTCGATGCCGCGCCCACCCGGTAGTTCACGAACCCCTGCTCGTAGACCTGGTAGACCATCGTCTTCGTTGAATCGAGCGGCCCGCCTTGCGTCATCACCCGCACGATGTCGAACGCCTGCATCGAACTCAGGATGCTGGTGACGAGGAGGAAGAACGTGACCGGCGAAAGATGGGGCAGCGTCACGTTGCGAAACCGGGACCAGGCCCCCGCGCCATCGACACGCGCCGCCTCGTACAGTTCGCGCGGGACCGTCTGGAGCCCGGCGATGTAGACCACCACCGCATATCCAAGGTTCTTCCAGATGAATACGATGATGACCATCGGCATGGCCCAGTTCGGGTCGTTATACCAGTTTGGCGAAGCCATCCCCACTCGTTCCAACGACGCCGACACGAGCCCAAAACGAGGATCGAACACAAAGAGCCAGACGATACCGATCGCCGCCCCGCTCACAACGTACGGAGCGAACAGGATCGTTCTCGCCGCGTTTCTACCGCGCAACGGAAGGTTCAACAGCAACGCCATCGCCAGCCCCAGAATGAGCGTCCCCACCACGGTCGCTACGCCGAAGACCAGCGTGTTTCGCATGATGTAGCGATTCGTCTCATCGCCGAAATAGTCGCGATAATTGTCCATCCCGACCCACGTCTTGACCGGCGAGATGAGATCCCAGTTGTAGAACGAAAGAGTTATTGTGTCATAAAGTGGCTTGTACGTGAAGAAAAATAACAAAATCACGTTGGGCGCGATGAACAACAGAAACAGGACATACTCCCGCCAGTGCTTTGGCACGCCCATGCCAGCGGGAGATGGTCGTAGTTTCATGAACGCGCAGCTTGGCGTTATGCGTTTAACAGGGGTTGAACGTTTTGTGAATAATCGTCGCAACTTCCGAAGAACGCCCGCTTAGCCGAAGGGGTCCACCGGCTCGCCGTTTCCTCGGCTCAACGAAAGACAGGCGGTCTTCTGCAGTCCCGTCCCGCCCCTACCCCAGCGCCGGGCGGCGGCGGTGCCACTCCGTCGCCTGTTCAAAGGCGTGTCCCGCGCGGAGGACCGTCCCCTCGTCGAACGGATTCCCCACCAGCGACATCCCGATTGGCAGCCCACTCGCCGTGAAACCGCACGGTTGCGAAAGGACCGGCAGCCTGGCCGTGTTGAATGGACTGGTGAGGCTCGCGAGGAAGTTCGTCGTCTCGACCTGGACGCCGCCACCGAGGTCGACCGTCTCCTGCGAGATCGGCACGGCCGCGATCGGCGTCGTCGGGACAAGGACGAGGTCCATCGTGCTCAACGCCGTCCGGTACTGCTCACCGAGCTCCTTCATCGCACGCAGCGCGTGGGCGAACTCGACGCCCCCAGGCAACGGCCGCGAGTAGATGCGCTGCAGGTCCGCACCGAAGTCGCCAGGCCGCGCCTCCCACTCCGCCGAAACAGCCTCCTTCGATTCCGCAGCGACGACGGCGAAAGCGAGGCTGAACTTCTCCCGGTCGATCGGCAGGTCGATCGGCGCGACTTCCGCGCCCGCGGATTCGAACCAGCGAGCGGCCACCCGGACAGCCTCCGCAATCTCCGGGAGCGAACCCGCGTAGAACTCCTCGGCGATGCCAATCCGAAGCCCCCGGACGCCGCCGTTCAGCGCCGCGCGATAGTCGGGCACGGGCATCGGGACGGTCGCATAGTCCCCCGGGTCGTAGCCCGCCAGGACCTGGAGCATGATCGCCGCGTCTTCCACCGTCCGCACGATCGGGCCCGGGTGATCGACCAGCCAGGACATCGGCAGGATGCCCCGCTTGCTCACCCGGCCATAGGTCGGCTTCAGGCCGACGCAGCCGCAAAGGCTCGCAGGGATGCGGATACTGCCCCCGGTGTCCGTGCCGATCGTCCCGCCCGCCATCTCCGCCGCGATCGCCGCTCCCGAACCACCGCTCGATCCGCCGGGCACGCATTCAGTGTTCCAGGGGTTGCGTGTCGGCCCGAAGTGCGGGTTGTTCGTCGTCGCCCCGAACGCCAGCTCGTGCGTGTTCGTCTTACCGAGGAGCACCGTGCCCGCCTCACGCAGGCGGCGAGCGACTTCCGCGTCCGTTCCCGGCACGCGGTCCATGAAGATCTTGGCGCCTCCGGCCGTACGAATGCCCGCCGTATCCACCAGGTCCTTGAGGCCGATGGGGATGCCGTGCAGCGGCCCCCGGTACGCGCCGGCGGTGATCTCGCCCTCGGCGACTCTCGCGTCAGCCAGCGCCCGCTCCGCCGTCACCATCACGTAGGCGTTGAGCAGCGGGTTGAGCCGCGCGATCCGGGCAAGGTATGCCGCCGCAAGGTCGACCGGCGAAAGCTGGCGTCCTTCGATCTGCTTCGCCGCTTCGGCGATGGTGAGCTCCGTGAGTTCGGTCATAGCGGGTCCCTCCGTGGCGATGGCCAATCCTACGCCGCGATCGTGGATTCGCAACGGCACTCCGGCCAAGCTCCCTGCTCTATGCTTGCCGCATGAGTGCTTCAACGTCACCGGAGCGCGTTCGAATCGAGCCCGGGTGGGACCTTGTCGATGGCGTCCTCGTGGAGAAGGACATGGGCAACCAGAGCGACTTCGTAGCGGCGAACGTCCTCAGCGAGTTGTGGACCTACGGGAAGTCCACAAGTCTGGGTCGTGTCTTCGGCCAGGGTGCCGGCTACCAGTACCCGGAACTCGACGGCGGCCGCCTCAAATTCCCGGATGTCTCCTACGTCTCGAAAGAGAAGCACCCGGGCCCACCACCGAAGAGCTGGGCCAACTTCCCACCCGACCTCGTCGTCGAGGTCGTTTCGCCGAACGACGAAGCGGAAGAAGTGCAGGCCAAAGTCGGCATGTGGCTCGCCGGGGGCGTTCGGCTGGTCTGGGTCGCGTATCCAGAGGCGCGGGAGATCGTGGTTCACCACCCGGACCGCACATCCCGCAGCTACGTCATCGGTGAAGAGCTGACCGGAGAAGACGTGCTGCCAGGTTTCCAGCTGTCCGTCGCCGCCGTGTTCGAGGGCCTCTCTGAGTGAGGCCGGGCCGGGCGAACCGTGGGCCTTCCCTATTGACGTTACGAATGGATGACCCGACAGTGATGGTGATGTTGTTCGCCACACTCCCACCTGCCTGCGCTCTGGCCGCCTCCGCTGCCGCCGCGCATGCGCGCGGGTAACTGGCGGCGGCGCGTTTGCGCATTCGAGAAAACCACGAAGCCGCCAGTATGGCGGCTTTTTCGTGGCCGCGCGGCTGGTGGGGAAGGAGCACAGATTGACTGCCACCCAGGTGGACGACCCAGCCCGCTTTGTATCTCGCCGGATCCAGTCCGTGCCGGCCAGCGGGATACGAAAATTCTTCGACCTCCTGAGCACCATCGAGGACGTCATCTCCCTCGGCGTCGGCGAACCCGACTACGTCACGCCCGCACCCATTCGCCTCGCCGCCGTCAACAGCATCGAACGCGGTGAGACCCACTACACCTCGAACTACGGCCTGCTCGAGCTCCGCGAGAAGCTGAGCGCCCACATCGAGCGCCTCTACGGCGTGCACTACGACCCCGCAACCGAGCTCGTCATCACCAGCGGATCCAGCGAGGCGCTCGATATCGCCCTCCGCGCACTGCTCGACCCCGGTGACGAAATCCTCTGCGCCGACCCCTGTTACGTCGCCTACCTGCCCGCCACGGTCATGGCGGGAGGCGTCTTCCGCGCGATCCCGACCTACGCGGCCAACGACTTTCGGCTGCTGGCAGGAGACGTGGAAGCCGCCGTTACGGACCGGACGCGCGCACTGCTCCTCGGCTACCCGTCGAACCCCACGGGCGCCGTCATGGGTCGCGAAGACCTCCTCGCCATCGGCGAAGT
>CAZQCR010000213.1:0-5556 GCA_964591745.1 uncultured Anaerolineaceae bacterium | reverse complement strand
CGCGGCGTGTTTCACCACTTCATTCGCCACCTCAACGCTAGTGAACTTCAGACGCTCGACGCCTCGATGAATCGCATCCTCCGTGGCGAAACGCCCGCGATCTCCTGAGTCCTCTCCTCGACCGCGTCGCCCTCTGGATTGACGAATCCCCGGCGTGCGCTATGATCGATCCATCGCCCCGGCCAATGGCCAGGAAGGAAGGCGCCCCATGAAAAGCACGATTGCACCCCGGGTTCTCCCGCGCCCTCCGTACAGCCTGCCTCACTGATTCGTGGCGTTCGCCACAAGTGCTCCAGGCCGCCGGAAGGGCGGCCTTTCCGTTTTTCACGCCCAACGAACGGATCACTGGAGCAAAGATTCACCATGGCAGCAACCCTGGCGGAGCTACCCGCCGCCGAAGAGTTCCTCTCCGAAGGACTGATCACCTCCGTCCTCGATATCATCAAGACCGGCAAAGAGGCCTCCGCCTACCTCTGCCGCGCCCACCCATCGCTCGGGCACAAGTACGCCGTCCTCAAGGTCTACCACGAACGTACTCGCCGGAACTTTGCCAACAGCACGGCCTATACCGAGGGCCGGATCATCCTCAGCGGACAGGTCGCCCGCGCCGTCGCCAGCAAGAGCGAAACCGGCCGCGCCTTCGAGTCCGCCATCTGGATCGACTACGAGTACGAAGCCCTGAACGCCCTCTACGACGCCGGCGCCGATGTCCCGGAGCCCTTTGCCAGCAACGAACACGCCATCCTCATGGAGTACGTCGGCCGTGGCCGCGAGCCTGCTCCCCAGCTCCAGGTCTCCACGCTCGAAAGGGACGAGGCGGCCGCCGTCCTCGATCGCCTCGTCTGGAACGTCGAGACCTGGCTGCGCCACAACCTCGTCCACGCTGACCTCTCGGCCTACAACGTCCTCTATCTCGGCGAAGGGCGCGTGAAAGTCATCGACTTCCCCCAGGCCGTCGATCCCCGCTTCGCCCCCGCCTCCCGGCGCCTCTTCGAACGCGACCTCTCGAACCTCGGCCGCTACTTCGCCCGCACCGGCATCGCCTTCGACGCCCCCACCGTCGCCGAAGACCTCTGGGAACGTTGGCGCCTCGGCCGCCTCTGACGCGGGGGTTTTACCGGATGGGCTAAGAAAGAGTGGCACGCATGAGGCGCTCTGCGAACGTACGAATGTCAAGATTGGAATCACCAAGGTCTCGGAAGGATCCAGCGCGCGTGACGAGCAGCATCGCGGCGGCGTCGTAGAACGGCATCTCGTTCAACCGGAAGTCCGTAATGCGGTTGAGGAATGTCCTACGACGGTCCACGTGAGAAGTCTGTGCGAAGGCAGGGTCCAGGCCCTCCGCCCGATCTCGAGTCGGGCGGGTAGTCGCCTGTTCGTCGCAGAGTACGAAGACAAAGCCAAGGGCAACATCCTTGCCGTGAGAAGCGCGAACGTCCAGTCCGCTCCCGAGCGCCTCTTCGTATCGGTTATTCTCGTTGTTCCCGTAGCTGTCCACCTGAGACTTGAACTCGATGCACGCCCGCACTTCGCCCGCGCTATCCCGGCACACGATGTCCCAACTCTTCGCCGCCCGAAAGTGACCCGGAACGACAGCTTCGCGGTCTCCCGCGTGTGTCGCAACATGGGGCCGAACGCCGAGCGCCTCCAGTTCGCGCGCGATCAGGTTCAGGAAAGCCTTGTCGTGGCGCCCGGATTGGGTTCCGGTTTCCCGTGCGGCCCAGAACTCTGCGACGGCCGTGCTTAGGTCGCCCTCAGTGATCACTGTTCCCCAGCGGACGTCACTCGGGCTGCATCTCGACGGTGAAAGACGACCTCGCCGGTGGTGAGTGTCGGCTTCTGCAGCCGCTTAACGATCAAGGGCAAGTAGTCCGGCTCCACTTCATACGTTACGGATGACCTGCCAAGGTCCATGGCAGCTAACGCAGTTGTGCCCGTTCCACCAAACGGATCGAGTACAATGTCCCCCGCGAAACTGAACATACGTATAAGGCGCCGAGGAATCTCTACGGGGAACGGAGCCGGATGATCTCGCAGACTTGCGCCTGGAATGTCTGACCAAATGGTTGAAAAGAGATGGGCGTATTCTTCGTCAGGAATGAAGGACTGAATCTCCATGTCGGCAGATGGCGAACGGTAACCCGGCTTCCTCAGGAAAACGATGTACTCTGTATCATTCTTGATGATGCCGTTCGGGAGGTTCGGTTTCCCAAGATACCGGGATGAATGCGACGCCTCCAACTTGATGTTCGCCACCTTAAGCCATGTGATTCCCTGGAGGTTATCCAACCCGATTCGCCGACCGATGATTTTCAAGTCGGAACTCAGCGGTAAGATGTAGTGTCGTCCCGCATCCCGTCGTGCGATGTTCACATCTCCAACCACAAGACAGACGCGGCCACCGGGGACCAGGACGCGCGAGCATTCACGAAGCACGATTTCCATGTTTGTTAGGAACTCGTCATAGTCTTCGATATGACCCAGCTGAGCGGCGTTCCCCTCAACATAACGCTTGAGATTGGCATAAGGGGGGCTTGTGACGATCAGGTGCACAGATCGGTCTGCTAGCTCCGTCATCTGCCGACAATCGCCGAGGATTACGCGGTGGCGATGCGGTTCACCGTTGAGCTGTTCCCGCGGGTTGCGAGCGGGCGGTGGTGGCATGCCGGGATTGTGGCACGCGAGGGGCCGTAGAACAAGCGTTTCAGTAGTCCCGCGGCTTGCCGCCACGGCTACTCGCCGTGCTACACTCCCGCTCCGCAACTGGCCGCTCGGCCAGATTCTCAAACCGACTGGATAACCATCTTATGCAGGATCTCGCGGGAAAGGTTGCCGTCGTCACCGGCGGCGGGAGCGGCATCGGCCGCGCCATGTGCCTCGCCTTCGCCAACGAGGGCATGGATATCGCCATCGCCGACGTCGAACAGAAGGCCGCCGACGCCGTCGCCGCCGAGGTTCGCGCCAAAGGCCGTCGCGCCCTCGCCGTAAAGGTCGATGTCACCGATCGCGCCGCCATGGGCTCCTTCGCCGACCGCGTCTACGCCGAACTCGGGAGCTGCGACGTCCTCTGCAACAACGCCGGCGTCGTCACCTTCAAGCTGGTGCCCCAGATGACTGATGCCGACTGGGACTGGGTCATCGGCGTCGATCTCCTCGGCGTCGTCTACGGCCTCCAGGCCTTCCTCGGGCGGATGGCGAAGGCAGGCCGCGGCGGACACGTCGTCAACACCTCCTCCATCGCCGGGATCATCGCTGGTGCCACACCCGGGATCGCTTCGTACACCACCGCCAAGTTCGGCGTCGTCGGCCTCTCCGAGGGCATGGTCGCAGACCTCGCCCCGGTGAACATCGGCGTCTCCGTCCTTTGCCCCGGCGGCGTCCGCACCCAGATCGCCGCCGCCGGCCGCAACCGCCCGGAACAGTTTGGCGGTCCCGAAGCGCCTCCCGCCGCGATGGTCGCGGGCATGCAGCAGACCGGCATGGAGCCCGAAGCCGTCGGTGCGCTCGTCGTCCGTGCCGTCAAGGAGAACCAGCTCCACATCATGACCCATCCCGATACCCGTCCGGCTGTCGAAGAGCGATTCCAGCGCATCCTCGAGACCTACGATTGGGGTCTCGCCCATCTCAAGAAGGGGAGCTAACCCATGCAGGACTTCCAGGGCAAAGTCGCCGTCGTTACCGGGGGTGGAGCGGGCCTCGGCCGCGCCATGGCACTCACCTTCGCCGCCCAGGGCATGCACATCGCCATCTGCGATGTCGATGACGCGGCCGCCGCCAGCACCGCCGCCGAGATTCGCGCGAAGGGCGTCAAAGCCCTCACCGCCAACGTCGATGTCACCAACCGCGCCGCCATGGGCGCCTTCGCCGACCGCGTCTACAGCGAACTCGGCGGCTGCCACATCCTCTGCAACAACGCTGGCGTCTCCACCTTCGTCCCCGCTCACGAACTGAGCGACGCCGACTGGAACTGGGTCGTCGGTGTCGATCTCCTCGGCGTCATCTACGGCCTCCAGGCCTTCCTCCCCCGCATGATCGCCCAGAAGCAGGGCGGCCACATCGTCAGCACCTCTTCGATCGCCGGTCAGGTGCCGCTCCAGGGCATCGTCCCCTACCACGCCGCGAAGTACGGCGTTGTCGGGCTCACGGAAAGCCTCGCCCTCGATCTCGCCGGCGACAACATCGGCGCGTCCGCCCTCTGTCCCGGCCTCGTGAAGACCGGCATCGGCCGCTCCGCCCGCAACCGCCCGACGCAGTTCGGAGGCCCCGGCCCGGCCGACGCCGTCAACGCCGTCATCGACGCTACCGGCTACGACCCCATGAATGTCGCCGACCTCGTCCTCCAGGCGGTCAAAGAGAACAAGCTCTGGATCCTCACCCATCCCGAGTACAAGCCCCAGATCGAAGCCCGCCGCGACCGCATCCTCGCCGCCTACGACTGGGCGGCAAGGGGAGCGTAGGGCTTACTGCTCGAGTGGCCGGCGCCATTTGAGCCCCGGGAACCGCCTAAATCCCAGGTCGTTTGTGAGAAGCAGGGCGTCGAACTCAATCGCCAGGGCCGCGAGGACGATGTCGGGGATGTCCCGAGGTCGCATGCCAGGCGTCGTGCCCAGCCGCTCGACGATCACCGCATGTTGCGGTCCGGGGAGCAGGCGGAATCCGGGCGGGCGCGTGCGGAGTTGGCGCACGAAACGGAGAGATTCTTCGATAGGCGTTGGCTCATTCCAGATTTGGGGATTACCGCTGATCCGAACGACGCCCCAGGCCACGCTGTCGGCAACGCCGATCGGCTCGCTGCTCTGGTATATGTCGTCAAGCCAGCGCCGGTAGCGCTCGTGATCCGTAGCCTCCGGTCGCAAGGCATAGACCAACCCGTTGATGTCAGGGATCAGCACGGAGGAACTTGTCCACGGCGTCCTGTTCGTCGAGTTCCTTCACGATCTCGTCGAAGCGGTCGAAGGAGAGTCCTGGCTTGAGGCCGCCGGTCGCGCTCGAAACCACAAAGCCCGCGTCGAGGCCGTCTTCCAAGGCCTCTCTTACGAGGCGCTCGACGAACTCTGAAAGTGTCTCGCCACACCGTGCCGCCACGCTCTCCGCCGCTCGCGCCAGGTCCTCATCGAGGTTCAACGTGGTGGCCATGGCGATAGCATACATTCTCCCAGAGAGCCCGGCTGGTAGACTTCGCCGAAAACGAAGACCGGGGTGTAAGCATGGATGACCTTCGCGGCAAAACGGCCGTCGTCACCGGCGGCGGCAGCGGCATCGGCCGCGCCCTCGTTCTCGCCCTCGCGGCCGAAGGCGCCAACGTCGCCGTCGCCGATCTCGATATCGCCGCCGCGGAGACCGTCCGCGATGAAGCCACGGCCCTGGGCGTCCGCGCCATCGCCGCCCACTGTGATGTCGCCGATCGCGACGAAGTCAGCGCCCTCGCCGACGCCGTCTTCGCCGAATTCGGCGCTGTCCACATCCTCTGCAACAACGCCGGCGTCGTGCGCTTCCAGCCCCTCAAAGAGATGTCGGCCGCCGACTGGGATTGGGTGAGCGGCGTCAACCTCCAGG
>CAZQCR010000212.1:0-5585 GCA_964591745.1 uncultured Anaerolineaceae bacterium | reverse complement strand
GGATCGGTCTGTATGCGGACGAGACCGGCCCCGGGGGTGGTCACGTCGGTAACTCCCAGCAGGTCCGCCGCCCGTTGAACGGCCGGCAAGCGGACCTGGCCGGCGAGGACGATGGAGCGGCGCAGCGACGCCACGACGTCCTCGGCCGTCACAGGGCGGCCGTTCAGCGGAGCGCGATCATGCCACCGGCCGGTGGGCCGGAGAGCGAAGATGGCGACACCCGGCTCTGGCTGCTCCCAGGCCGACGCCAGGTCCGGGCCTATCCTTTGCGTTTCGAACGAAGCCCAGGTCACGAGGCGCGAGTGGGTTCGCCCGAGCACTTCGAGCGTCGAAACATCGCCCGAGCGTGCGGCGTCGAAGGTATCGAAGCTGAAGGAACGGGGCGAGAGCAGCCGTAGCTCGCCGCCCGAACGCACCTGCGTCGGCGTCGCCGTTGGCGAAGCGGGTATGGTCGCGGGCGTGGCCGGGGTGGCCGAGGGACTGGCGGCGGCGGGCGGCGCGGCGGGACCGCCATTACCCCGGGTGAAGGCGATCCCGGCGGCCAGGCCGCCCGCGGCCGCAAGCGCGGCGCCACCCCCGGCCGCGGCGAGGAGCCGCCTTCGTCTCATGACTGGCAGGTGACCCGGGCGATGGCCATCGTGGTCATCGTACCAGCGCCGCGGCAAGCGGTCGGTAAGCCACTTCCCCGATTCTGGCGTACAGTGGGAGCCAGCCCCCCGCCCACCGGCGCGCGGGGCTTTGGGGTGTTTTCGCCGCATGGGCAGCGAACTGACAGGCGTTACGGCAGCGCTGCGCAAGCGGCTGTCGATCCTCCCGGCGGCGGGCCGGCCGCTCCGCCTCGGCATGCCCGAAAGCTCCCGTGTCGCCGTCGCCGCGGCCCTCGCCGCCGCCCACGAGGCACCCACGCTGCTCCTCGTCACCAACCCATCTCGCTCACTCGCAACGGCGGAAGAGGCGAGCCTCTACCTCGAACACGTCCCGGTCTTCCGTCTCCCCGAGCGCGAGGGCCTGCCTTACGAGTTCGGCCGCACCGATTCTGCGATCACGATCGAGCGGGCGCGCGCCCTCGGCGCCCTGGGCGGGAGTACACGCGCGCTCGTCGTCGCCTCGTGGGCGGCCCTCTCCGAACACTGCGCCGGGCCCGAAGTGCAACGCGAAGGCATCGACCTGGCGGTTGGCGGCGAACTCGACCCGACGGAACTACTTCGAGAGCTGGAATCGACCGGATACGAGGTGAGCTACCTGGCCGACCGCCCGGGAACCGCGGCCCGGCGCGGCGGCATCGTCGACGTCTTCCTCCCGGATGGCGACCAGCCCCTGCGCATCGAGTTCTTCGGCAGCCAGGTCGAGAGTATTCGCGTCGTGGATCTGACCACGCAACGAAGCGTCGAGCGGCTAACGTCGGCGCACCTGCCGCCGGCCGCCGGTGGCGGCCTGGCCGCCCGGTCGGCAGCGGCCTACCTTGCCCGAAGCCTGAAGCCCGGGGGAGATCCAGCGGAGGCGATCGTCGAGCAGTTCGAGATCCTGAGCGACGGCGGCCGTAGCGACCTCGCCGCCTCACTCGAGGCGGTGCTCTTCGAGACCTCCGCCCTCGCCCACCTCAACGGCGCCGCACTGATCGTGATCGAAGACGAAGAGGACGGCCTAGGCGCGCTCTTGCGGCAATCGGAGTACGAAGAACGCGCCCGTGACGAGCAGGAGCAGCGAGGCCAGATCCCCGTTGGCCTGCCCGCGCTTCGACTCTCGCCAGCCGCGGTGCGTGAGGCGCTGAGCGGCCACCCGCTCGTCCACCTGGAACGCTTTGGGACGGAGGAACTGGGCGCGCGCCGCCTGCCGATGACCGCGACGCCGAGTTTCGCCGGGAAGCTCAAGCCGTTCGCCCAACAGTGCGGGGCCTGGGCGTCGGCTGGCAAACGGGTCGTGGTCGCCTCGCAGCAGGCCCTCCGGCTGGTGGAGATCATGGAGGAAGAGGGCGTCCACGCCGACCTCCATCGGGCGCTCCCTTCAGACCCGGCGCCGGGCTCGCTCTCGCTGGTTCCCCTGGCGCTCAGCGGTGGGTTTGTCTTCGACGACGACCTGTACGTCGTCTCCGACGCGGAGATCTTCGGCTTCCGCAAGCGGCGGCGGGCTACCCGATCACGCAAGAGCGTCCGCGACGACCTGGTATCGACGTTGGAGGTCGGCGATTACCTCGTTCATGCCGACCACGGGATCGCCCGCTACGGCGGGCTGGTGCGGCGGACCGTGGAGGGAGTCGAACGCGAGTACCTGGAGCTCCAGTACGCCGAGGGCGACCGGCTGTACGCCCCTGCCGACCAGCTCGACCTGGTGACGCGCTACGTCGGCCCGGCCGACCACCCACCGGCCCTCACGCGCCTCGGCTCGCAGGATTGGGCACGGGCCAAACGTCGCGTGAAGCAGGCGGTGATCGAGCTCGCGCATGAACTGCTCCAGCTCTACGCCCGGCGCGAAGTGGCGCCCGGCTACGCCTTCCCGCCGGATGGGGCGTGGCAGATGGAGATGGAGGCGGCGTTCCCGTACGTCGAGACGCCGGAGCAGGTGGAAGCGATTACCGACGTCAAGGCGGACATGGAACGGCCGCGGCCGATGGACCGCCTGATCTGCGGCGACGTTGGTTATGGCAAGACGGAGGTGGCGATCCGAGCCGCCTCTAAAGCCGTGGCCGATGGCAAACAGGTTGCCATCCTCGTCCCGACGACGGTCCTCGCCGAGCAGCACGGGAGCACCTTCCGCGAGCGGATGGCCGGGTTCCCCGTCCGCATCGAGGTGCTCTCCCGCTTCCGGAGTGACGCCGAGCAACGCGCGATCGTCGCGGCCGTCACTCGTGGCGACGCCGACATCGTGATCGGCACGCACCGGCTGCTCCAGCGCGATGTCGCCTTCAAGGACCTCGGACTGGTGATCATCGATGAAGAGCAGCGCTTCGGCGTGAGTCACAAGGAGCGGCTGAAGCAGATGCGGGCGGAAGTCGACACGCTCACTCTCTCTGCCACGCCGATTCCTCGGACGCTGCAGATGTCGCTGCACGGCATTCGCGATATGAGTACGATCATGACACCGCCAGAAGAGCGGCTGCCGGTGCGTACCTATGTGATGGGCTGGGACGACGAGATCCTTCGCGAGGCGATCGACCGGGAGATGCAACGTGGGGGTCAGGTCTACTTCGTCCACAATCGGGTACACAACATCGAACGGATCATGACGCGGCTGCGGGAGATCGTCCCGGAGGCGAACATCACTATCGGCCACGGCCAGATGCACGAGGACCAGCTCGAGCGGGTGATGATGGAGTTCGGCGCCGGTGACCACGACATCCTTATCTGCACAACAATCATCGAAAGTGGCCTCGATATCCCGAACGCGAACACGATCATCATCAACAACGCCGACCAGCTCGGGCTGGCCCAGCTCTACCAGCTGCGCGGACGCGTCGGGCGTGGAGCGAACCAGGCCTACGCCTACCTCCTCCACGACAAAGACCGGACGATGAGCGAACACGCCGGAAAGCGGCTGGAGGCGATCTTCGAAGCGACGGAGCTGGGCGCCGGCTTCCAGATCGCCCTCCGCGACCTCGAGATTCGCGGCGCCGGCAACGTCCTCGGCAACGAACAGAGCGGACACATCGCCGCCGTCGGATTCGACATGTACTCGAAACTGGTGGCCGAGGCCGTTGGCGCGTTAAAGGCCACACAGCCGGGCGGCGACGGCAAGCTGCCGCCATCGACCCCGACACCATCGGTCGATCTGCCGATCAGCGCGCACATCCCCCAGAACTACATCGAAGACATCCACGACCGGCTGGCCGTCTACCAGCGGATCGCCAGCATCGACACGGCCGAGCGGGTCGCCGAGATGCAGGCCGAGCTACGAGACCGCTTCGGCCCGGTGCCACCGGCGGTCGATAACCTGCTTTATGTGGCGCTGGTGAAATCGGTAGCGAAGCGGGCGCGGGTGGAGAGTATCAAGACGGATGAGCAGATGTTCCACCTGCGCGTACGGGACGGCGTGCCGCCTGGGATGCGGGAAGCGGTGACGGCGCTGGGGATGAAGGGCGTCATGATCGGCCCGAACCAGGTGCGGCTGGACCGGGTGGCCCACGCCAAGGACTGGATGACCGTGCTGGTGCGCGTGCTGCGGACGATGGCGGCGGCGCGGGCCTGAGGCGAGGGGCCCGATTGGGCAGGTTTAGATGGCGCTAAAGCTGTTGGGTCGTGGTTACCTCCAGCACCAGCACGCGATCCCCTCGCACAACAAAGGACACGAGGAACTCATCGTCGAAGTACAGCCGGACGCTCCTCCGATTGGCATAGATCAGGTTGGCGTCGAAAATCCGCTCGTGATCGATTTCCGGATTGCTGGCGAGGCGAGGACGCACGAGACCATCGAAGGCGACGCGGGCAAGCGGCGGGAGACCCTCCACCGCAATCGCCGCGGTGTAGAGCAGATCGACCTGGAACCCGGCTACGCCGACTTCTCGACAATGGTCACGACAGTGCCACCGGCATCCAACTCGCGGATGGCGGCTTCAAGCCGGCCTCGCCACGCCGGATTGGCCCCGAGCCGCACGAGCCGCTCCTCCGCTGTTTCCGTTGTCGTCGCCGATTCTGAAGTCGCCTCTGCCATGTTCGTCTCCCACCGATAGCTTGTTCTGACGGCATAGACACGTCAAGTTCGGGTCGCTTCTTAGGGGAACGGTGCGCTGCGTCTGGCTACGCAACCACGACCTCAACCGCGGTCCCGCTCCGCAGGAGCTTCGTGAGCGGGCAGCGTTCGCGGGCGTAGGTGTGGAGCGTCACGATCTGGCCCGCGTCAGCGGCGGGAGCTTCGAGCGTCACGTGAGCCGTGATCCCCCAGGGCACGGGCGGGTCGTCTGTCGCGATGTGGAGGAAGGCCGCGTCGTTGTTGTTCGCCGTAACGCGGACTTCGATGCGGTCGAGCGGGATGTTGAGGAGTGACGCACCTATCTCGTAGGTATGCGTGAGACAGGCGCCGAGCACGCCGCAGAGCAGCTCGGGCGACGATGGGCCGAGGCCCCAGCCGCCGAACGCAGGCCCCGAGTCTCCAATGAACTGCCAGTCGCGGATGCGCAGCTTGCGGACGCCGGTGGCGTCGTCGGCGACGGCGATGGCCTCGACGGTCTCGCGCCAGTCCTGGGGGCGAGGGCGCTGGATCTTGGCCGCCAGGAGGCTCTCCCGCTTCTGGTGAAGGTAGTCACGTAGTCCCCGGCTCATGGCGGTCTCCTCTGGGTGATCCGGCAGTACCGTAGCACCGCGCGGGCGTGTCTTCGACGGGCGAGGGCGTGGCGCGACTGGCAGCGATACGGCGCGCCGGGCGATACTGGGTGCAATGCCTGAAACGAACCTCTTCACCATGCTTTCGGCGTACCGCCCGGGCTCGCCGGCGACGCCCTTCGAGATCTACTGCACGAGCGGGCTCGCCTATCTCTTGCAGCGCGGCCATCGGATGCTGACGGCCCTCCTGGGCCAGGCGGCCGGTGCCTACAACGAAGCGCTCGCGCTCACCGAGGTGCAGTGCGATGTGGCCGGCGCCGGGACTGCCGACCT
>CAZQCR010000211.1:0-5630 GCA_964591745.1 uncultured Anaerolineaceae bacterium | reverse complement strand
CGGCCCTGGGCGGGGAATCCGACGACACGCTGAGCGTGTTCGGTGCCTTCCAAGCGGAGCGCGCCGATTGGAGTGCACAGGCTGCGGTCGGCGCCTTCATCCTGATCGTCAGCGCCCTGAGCGCCGCGTTCCAGATGCTCGTTCGCCGGCGGCTCTCCGAACGCGGGCTGATTGACGCTGGCGTGGAAGGGATGGTGGAAGCGATCGTCGTCCTCGCGACGAGCCTCCTCTTCCTCAGCCAGCTCGTCGTGCTGGCGAACGCCGTCGGCCTGGAGTTCGCCGGTTCCAGCTCGATTTTCGATGAGTTCGGAGAGCAGCAAGCGGGATCGGACTTCCCGTTCGATCGCTCCGTGCTCGCCTTCGCTATCGCCTACGGGCTGCTGTGGGCCGGTTACCTGTGGAGTGCGCTGCGCCGCCACGGCATCTCGCTGCTCACTTCGCCGACAGGCGTAGACAGCGATGCGTCCGAGGAGTAGCTGCCGGCGCGACGTCGTGTCCTTTGACCGGCCCGATTTCGGTCTAAGAGCGCTTCCCGAGCCTCCAAAGGGCAACCCTGCCGACAAGCGTCAGCGCCGACGGAGCGGCGCGGCTCCAGGCTTCGCTCCTTAAGCCACCTGGCCCGCCGCGAAGCCGGAGGCCCAGGCCCACTGGAAGTTGTAGCCGCCCAGCCAACCGGTGACGTCTACGACTTCGCCGACGAAGAAGAGGCCGGGAACCGCCCGCGCTTCGAGCGTCTTGGACCGGAGCGCGTTCGTGTCGACGCCACCGAGGGTGACTTCGGCTTTGCCGAAGCCGGCCGTGCTTGCGGGGCGGAGCTCCCAGGCCTGGAGACGTTGCGCGACCTCCTCCAGCTCGCGGGGGGAGTAGCGGTTCATCGGCCGGGAAGGGGCGTAGGCCTCGCACCAGGCCTGGATGAAGCGCCGTGGCGCGTGGTCGCTCAGAACGGTCGCCAGCTCGCGCGGCGTGCTCCGCGCAGCCTCGAGTACGTCGTGGATTGAGAGACGCGGAAAGAGGTCGAGGGTGATGGCCTCGCCTTCGCGCCATGCGCTGGAGATCTGGAGAATGGCCGGTCCGCTGACGGCGCGGTGGGTGAAGAGGACGTTCTCGGTGAAGGCACTCCCGCCGCAGGAGACCGTTGCTTCGATCGCGACACCGCTGAGGGTTGCAAAGCGGGCCTGCTCTTCCGGCGGGAAGGTGAGCGGCACGAGGCCGGGACGAAGGGCGGCGCGCTTCAGCCCAAATTGTTCGGCGATCTTGTAGCCGAAGCCCGTAGCCCCGATCTGGGGGATGGAGAGCCCTCCCGTGGCCACCACGAGCGATTCGGCGGTAAAGGCGCCGAGGTTCGTTTCGAGGCTGAACTGGCCCGCCTGAGCGACGGACGTGATCTCGCAGCCGGGACGGATCCGCACGCCAGCCGCGGCGCACTCGGCTTCGAGCATCGAGACGATCTCGGCCGCGCTGCCATCGCAGAAGAGCTGGCCGAGCTTCTTTTCGTGATAGGCGATCCCGTGAGCTTCGACAAGGGCGATGAATTGGGCCGGAGGGTAGGCGGCCAGCGCCGAGCGGCAGAAGTCCGGGTTCTGGGAGAAGAAGTGCTCTGGCCCGGCGTAGACGTTGGTGAAGTTGCAACGCCCGCCGCCGGAGATCAGGATCTTTCGGCCGACCTGGGCGGTCCGTTCGAGGACGAGGACGGAGCGGGCCCGGCGCCCGGCCTCTATGGCACACATCATCCCGGCGGCGCCGCCACCGAGGATGATGACGTCGTAGTTCATCTGCTTTCCGATCAAGACGTCATCCTACATCCGGCGAAAGAGCGAGGCCGCAGCCGTTACCCCGCACTCCGCTACACTTCAGTTCACTACGGCTCTGGAGATACCGACATGGCTGTCCAGGTGACATGGTTCGCCACGCTCATCAAGCGGACGAAGTCGAAGCAGGCGGTGACGGCCGTTGAATGGCGAACGGGGCTGCGGCCGCTCGATATCTTCAAGGCTGAAGGCTTTAACGATGCCGACGCGGAAGCCGTGATGGTCGTGATCAACGAAGCCCAGTCCGACCAGCACGCAACGCTGAACGACGGTGACAGGCTCGAGTTCCTCGTCAGCATCCAGGGCGGCTGAATCGCGGGGGCGGCTACGCTCCGACGCGGCTACCATCGGGCCTGTGGAAGCTGCCCCTGCCGTCCGCCGGATCGCACACGCCCATGGCAACCGTGTTGGCTGGATCGAACGCGCCATGGCGGCTGGCGTCGATCTCATCGAGGCGGACCTTCGCTGGTACGGGGGCGCCATCTGGGTGCGGCACGAACGCCGCCTCCCGGTGCTCCCTGTGCTCTGGAACAATCGGCTTCGCGGCTACCACCGCCAGGGGCCGTTCGCCGTCGCCGCTGGCCCGCTCTGGCTACGGCTCGACGTGCGCCGGATCACATTCGCCGACCTCCTCGCCCGTATCGACGGCCGGGCGGGGCTGATGATCGACCTGAAGCGAGACCGCTACACGCCGGTAGCGGCTGGCCGCTTCGTCCGCGCCGTCCTCTCGGTGATCGAAGCTTCCGGTTTTCGAGGTGAGGTGGACTTCTGCGGAAGCTGGCAACTCCTCGACGTGGTGCGCCAGGAGCGGCCCGCCCAGATGGTCCACTACTCGATCGACTCGGCGGCGGATGCCGGGCGCCTTCCCGGTCTCGCCGAAGGCGGCGCTCGGGGCGTCTCGATTCAACGCGGCCTGCTGACGGCCGAACGGGCGGCCTGGCTCCGGGAGAAGGAGATCGACGTCGTCGCCTGGGACATCGCGACCCGCGAACAGGCCCTCGCAGCTATCGAACGGGGAGCGTCCGGTATCATCGCGGACGACCTGGCGATGCTTGGCTCGATAGCGGGGACGCCACTGAAGGGGGACGCGCGCCAATGAACGACTCCGGCTCGCGGCGCGACGCGGTGATGGCGAATCTCCGTGCTTTCCTGCCTTATCTTTACTCTGGAGTCCTGTTCGTCGTGATCGGCGTGAGCGAACCGAAGTTCATGCTGAACTGGGCGCCTGGCATCGTCCTCTTGCTCGCCGTGGTCTGGGCCATCCCCGCGCTCTGGCGGCGGTGGCGCCAGCGATGAGCTGGGTCACGCACGATGTCGAACCCTACGTCATCAAACGCCACGTCGTGTGGTTAGAGCAGAAGCTCGGCTTCAAGCTCAGCTTCATTGCGATCCTCCTCGGTTCCTGGGGGCCGGACCTCCTGACGAAGTGGATCGTCTACGGCGTCAAGCTCGGTGGTTTCGAGATTCGCGCGGATGACCCGGCGAAGTTTCACCGCGGCTACCCCGGCGTCGGCTTCACCCACTCCCTCATGTTCGGCGTCGTCATCGGGCTCGTCTTCTACCTGCTTTCCCGGCGGAACGCCTGGGCGAAGGGCTGGGCCGTCGGCCTGATGATCGGCATCTGGGCACACGTCCTCAGCGACACGCTGGACACGAACGGCGTCATGCTCTTCTTCCCCTTCAGCCTCGAACGGGTCAGCTTCGATGCCTGGCAGTACGCGGGCGAGACCGGCCGCTACATCGATGGCGCGGCCTACTTCAGCAGCCTGGGGTTCGTCTGGGACGGCTTCTGGATCGGTATGGTGCTGCTCAACTACAAGACGCTCAGCCGCGGCTACTTCCGCGAACACGTCCTCCCCGACCCGTTCTTCGGGTTCCTCAGCCGCCGCTTCCACCTCCCCGAAGACGCGCTGGTGGTGCTCTACCGCGGCGCCTTCTTCTTCGGCGTCTGCCGGTGGGTGGCATGGCTTCTCTGGGTCCACGTCCGCCACGACAACGCGTTCGACATCACGTGGGGTGGCCCAGACTGGGTGGCGCCGTTCGAGCTCATCGCGCCGTTCCTCGGCGTAGGCTGATCGTGGCTGCCAGGGTCCATCTCTGTTAGACCTCGTCGCGGAGGTAGGCGGTGCTCAGGGAGTCGGCGTATTCGTTCCAGCGGGAGCCATCGTGCGCCTTCACCCACTGGATGCGGACGTTCTCTCGCTCTTGCTTCAGCTCCCAGGCGCGCTGGACGAGGTCCAGGTTCTTGACTTCGCCCTCGCGGCGCTTCCAGCCGCGCTTCTCCCAGTCCTTGGCCCACTTCGTCAGCGTGTTTACGACGAGCATGCTGTCGGAATAGATGTCTGCGTCGGCCGTGGGCGGGAGGAGTTCGAGGCCGGCGATCATCGCCGTTAGCTCCATGCGGTTGTTCGTCGTCTGCGCTTCAGTGCCGTGGTGCTGGGCGAGAACGACGCCGCCCTTCACGTAGACGACGCCCCAGCCCCCGGTCCCAGGGTTTCCAGCGCACGAACCATCGGTGAAGACGCCGTCCTGCGGCCCTGTCGTATAGCGAGCCAGGATCTCGGCGACGGGGAGGTTCTGTTCTTTCGTCACGGATGCGCCGTCCGTGGTCGCCTCGGCGCCTTCGACGACGGCCGTCTTGCGGTTCCGGTTCCAGGGCGATTTCGCGGCGCGTGCAGCCTGAGCGGCAGGCCGGCAGGTGATGCAGGTCTGGGGCGTCCAGTTGGCGAAGCGGTCGAGCGTGGCCTGGGGTACTTCGAAACGGTCGCCGCAGCGGGTGCACATGAAAGCGGGCATGCGGACAGTGTAGACGATAGGCGATAGACGGGAGACGGGAGGAGACGGACCCGCCGGCCTCGCCTACGGCTCCAGCGCCACTTTGCCGAAGTTTGCGTTCGATTCGAGGTAGGTTTGGGCGTCGCCGGCCTCGGCGAGCGGGAAGACGCGGTCTACCACCACCTTCACGCGGCCCGATGCGAGGTGGGGGACGATGCTCTTCTCGAAGGCGCGAGTCGCCGCCGCCTTCTCCTCCAGCGGCCGCGCCCGCAGCGTCGTCCCTCGCACCTGGAGCCGCTTCATGAGGAGCATGCCGAGGTTGGCCTGCGTGCCTGCACCGCCCATGAGCCCGACGAGTACGAGCCGGCCCTTCAGCGCGAGCGACTTGAGGTTGCGGTCCCAGTACTCCGCGCCGATGACGTCGAGCACGACATCCACGCCGCGGCCCCCGGTCGCCTTCGCTATCTCCTCGGCGAAGTCGGCCGTCTTGTAGTTGATCCCAAGGTCCAGCCCCAGCGCGGCCGCGCGCGAAAGCTTGTCGTCGCTGCTCGCGGTCCCGGCCACGAACGAAGCGCCCATGACCTTCGCGATCTGGATGGCGGCGACGCCGACCCCGGACCCCACGGCGTGGATGAGGACGGACTCGCCCGCGACAAGGTCGCACTGGCGGAGGGCGTCGTGGGCCGTGATGTACACCTCCGGGACGGCCCCGGCTTCGTGCCAGGACAGGTTCGCGGGGACCTTCATCGCCTGGCGCTGGTGGACGACGACCTGCTCGGCGTAGCCGCCGCCCGCGAGCAGGCCCATCACGCGGTCGCCCATGGCGAAGCCTTCGACCCGCTCACCGGTCCGGATGACCTCGCCTGCGAATTCGAGGCCGGGGATTTCGAAGGCGGGCTTCGGGCCTGGCTGAGGGTAGCCGCCCATCCGCTGGAGCACGTCGGCGCGGTTCAGGGCCGTCGCCCGGACGCGGACCAGGAGGTCTTCCGGCCCGGGCACGGGGTCCGGGATTTCGCGATATTCGAGGACTTCGGGGCCGCCGGGGCG
>CAZQCR010000210.1:0-5636 GCA_964591745.1 uncultured Anaerolineaceae bacterium | reverse complement strand
CCGGCACCGCCTCGCCACCGGGCGGACACCGTCCGTCCACCGTTGCTCAAGCGCCTTGGGCAATGATGCTCGACATGCGTAACTCACACCGAAGCCGAATCAAACGTCGCACAGCTGCGAAAGACTGTGCCTTCCCACCCATCAGCCAACCGTTGCTGGCAGCCGCGGCGGCACGCGGCAAGCGAGGCGGCTGGGAGCGCCTCCTCGACCAGACGGCCACCGGCCGCGCCGACGAAGACGCACTTGGCGAATTCCTGGATGCAGTGCGGCAGCCCGCGAGCACGCCGACGATCGCGTTCCGCCCATCCTTCAGCCGCGCTCGTGACGCCCTGTTTCATCGCAGCGCCCGGGCAGTCCAGGATCCACTCTCCGCGGGCCCGGGACGGGAACGATGACAACAACACTTTTCCGCCAGGGCGAACGGCGCCAGAGTCCCCGCTACCGCGCCTGGCGGCCGCTCACCCTCACCATCGCCGGCACAACGGAGACCTTGCCCGCTACCCTGCTCGATATCTCCGGGACCGGCGCGCTCATCCGCCTGGAGCCTGGACAGCGGCCGCCACGAACGGTCGAACTCCGTTTGCGATTGGGCGAGGCGGAACATCTCCTGAGGGCGACCGTTCTGACGACTGAGCCAGCCTGGAACGGCCCCCTCGCCCACGTGCGGTTCGAAGCGCTCACGGCAACGGAGGGCGCATCCCTCACGCGATTACTCGCCGACCGGAACGAGCCCAACGGCGCGCACCGCCCGGCCGGGTCGGGACGGGTGATTCCCTTCGGGCGCGGGTAGCCTGTGGTACGGTGACTCACGATTTCGCCGAATTGAGAGGTACCGACCATGCGCTACGGAGTCGCCATCCCGCACGCCAACGCCTTCGCCACGCCCGAGGCCATCCGCGCGATGGCCAGGGCGGTTGAGGACATCGGCTTCGATTCGCTCTGGGTGAGCGACCACATCATCGTCCCCGAGGGCTCGGGCTACATTCCCGAGTTCATGGACGAACCGCTCGCCCTCCTCGCCTACCTCGCGGCCGAGACACGGCACGTGAAGCTCGGGACGAGCGTCCTCATCGTCCCCTATCGCGACCCCGTGTTCACGGCAAAGTTCCTCAGCACGGTCGACTATCTGAGCAACGGCCGCCTGATCGTCGGCGTTGGCGCCGGCTGGCTGGAGCAGGAGTTCGACGCGCTGAGTGTGCCCTTCGCCGAGCGCGGCCCCCGCACAGACGAGTACCTCCGGGTCTACCGCAACCTCTGGGAGACGGAGACATCGACCTTCGAAGGCCGATTCAAGCAGTACAGCGGCATGCGGATGTTCCCGAAGAAGGCGGAGAGCCGCAGAGGGACGATCCCCCTCTGGGTGGGCGGCAACGGCGCCGCCAGCATTCGCCGCGCCGCGGAACTCGGAGACGGCTGGCACCCGATCAACCTCGCTCCCGCCGAGTTCGGCGCCCTCGTGACCACCTACCGGGCGCAGTGCGAGAAGTTTGGGCGCGCGCCGGGGCCGATCTGCCTGCGCCACATGCCCGGCGGGAGGACGCGCCCAAGCGGCGACGCCTGGCCGCTCTCTGGCACGCCAGACGAACAGGCCGCCGAACTTCGCGCCTATGCCGCCGCCGGCCTCGACGAGCTGATGCTCTCCGTGCCTGCCCGCTCGCTGGATGAGCTTCTCGGCATGTTACGGCGCTTCATGCGTGAGGTTGCGCCCCGCGTCTAACCGGCTGGCCCGCGGCCCGGTACACTCCTTCCTGTGACGGGCGCAGCGGTCGTGGTCGTGATCTTCACGGTGGTCAAGGGCGAACTCGCCGTCCTCCTCATCGAACGGGCGGCTGCTCCCTTCGCGGGCCAGTGGGCGCTGCCCGGCGGCGTCCTGCTTCCCGGTGAATCCCTCGATGGCGCGGCCGTTCGCAAGCTGGCGGCCGAAACCGGCGTCTCCGACGTCTACCTCGAACAGCTCTTCACCTTCGACCACATTCCCGAAAGCGCGACCGAAGTCGTCGTCTCCTACTTCGCCCTTGTAGATGTCGCTCGGGCGCGGTTGCGAACCGAACTCGAATGGCGGCCCGCCTGGCATCCCGTCCGCCGCCTGCCCGGCCTCGCCTTCGATAACGAGCGGATCATCGCATACGCGGAGCAGCGGCTGCGAAACAAGCTCGAGTACACGAATGTCGTCTACAGCCTCTTGCCCCGCTGTTTCACGCTGACCGATATGCAGCGCGTGTACGAGGCGATCCTTGGCGAGGAGATGGATAAGCGGAACTTCCGCCGGCGCATGGTCGGCCTCGCCATCGTCCGCGAGACCGGCGAGACCGCGAAGCAAGGCGCCCATCGCCCGGCCATGCTCTACGAGTTCACAAGCCGCGAACCTATGCTTCTCTGAGCCAGCGGCCCCTCTTCGTCGTAGCCGCCCTCGAATCGCCTGACACCTCCGGCCCGGACGTCGATCACCTGGCGGGCGAAGTGCTTCAGGAACCGGCGGTCGTGGGCAATAGCGATGACAGTCCCGGCAAACGCCTCGATCGCGGCCTCGAAGTGCTCGCGGCCGTCCACGTCCAGGTGGTTCAGCGGCTCATCCAGCAGGAGCACGTTGCAGCCCCGCAAGACGAGTCGCGCGAGCTGCAGGCGGGCTCGCTCGCCCGGGGAACAGAGGCCTACCGGGCGAAAGACGTCGTCCCCGGCGAACAGGAATTGATGGAGGAAGGTCCTCGCGTCGGATTCTGACATCGGCCGCTCTCGCAGGGCCGTGCGCAGAACCGTGACCCCCGGGTCCAGCGTCTCCTGGTCCTGGGCGAGGACGCCGACGCGTGCGGCTGGGCTGCGCCACACTTCGCCAGCACCCGGGACGAGCTCCCCGGCCAACAGCCGGAGCAAGGTCGTCTTCCCCGCGCCGTTCGGGCCGACGATGGCCGTGCGGTCGCCTGCCCGAATATCGAGTGCCGCGATGTCGAAGAGTTGAGCGCCCCCCGGGTAGGCAAAACGCACCCCGCGAAGGCGGAAGACCTCGCGGCCCATCTCTACTGGCCGGCCGAAATCCAGCTTCACCGACCAGGCGAGCGCAGGCTTTTCGACGTGCTCCGCGGATTCCAGGAAGCGTTCCAGCTTGTGTTCGCGCGCCTTCGCCAGCTTCGCCTTTCGCTTCGCGAATTTGCGAATCCCTGGTTCGCGGGGCGTCGTCGAACGCTCTATCGCCAGCGCCCCGCCCTTCAACCGGGCGATGTCCTGCTCAACGCGGCCAACGTACTCCTGCTGCGTCGTCCACGTACGCTCGTGAATCGCCCGTTCGTGGGCGCGCCGGGCCACGAAATCGCTGTAGTTGCCACGATACTCGCGCAGGCCGTGGGTCGCGGGATCGAGGTAGAGCACCGAACTCACCGTCCGATCGAGAAACTCGCGGTCGTGGGAGACGACGAGCACCGCCCCGGAGTAGTCCCTTACGAAACCCTCCAGCCACCGCAGCGCGTCGATATCCAGGTGGTTGGTCGGCTCGTCCAGTAGCAAAATGTCCGGCTCGTCCAGCAAAAGACAGGCGAGGCCCAGCCGAGTCTGCTGACCGCCGCTGAGGCTGGCGACAAGCTGACCCGGCGGTACGGCGCCCAGGCCGAGCGCATCCGCAACGGCCGCCGCCCGGGCTTCACGCCCATAGCCTCCGAGGGCATCGAAGCGGGCGCTGGCAACGGCGTAGGCGGCCTCCGCCTCCGCGACACCACCTGCGAGTGCGCCCTCCGCCCGAACGAGGGCTTCCCGGGCCGCGCTGAATTGACCGTCCGCCCCGGCCAGCGCTTCGCCGGCTGTGACGCCAGCGGGCCACGCGGAATCCTGCCGAAGCCACCCGACGCGCGCACCCGGCGAGACGCTGACCGAGCCGCCGTCCGGCGTTTCATCGCCCGTGACGCAGCGCAGGAGGGTTGATTTGCCTGCGCCGTTCGGCCCGAAGAGGGCGATACGTTCGCCGCGATTGACCACAAACGACACGCCTCCCAGCACGCGCTGGGCGCCAAAGCTCTTTGAGACGTTGGTAACGAATAGCAAAGCGGGGTCTCCTCTCGTCGGGGAGACACCGAGGAAGGGGGTGTCTCCTGGTCAGCCGGTTCGAGCGACGAGAGCGAAGGAAATCAACGGAGTCCCCGGCGCGAAGTGCGCTCGACAAGTGTGCCGCGAGAGCCGCCGATGGCGCAATACTTTCTTGAAAACTAGTTGTTGGCCAGTTACGGTTGGGCCGTGGCCGAACGTACGCTGCTCCCCGCCGAATTCGCCGTCCTCGGCCTGCTCGGCATGCGGCCGATGCACGGCTACGAGATGGCTCGCTACTTCGACCGCGACGAACTCACCGAAGTCTGCCCGATCGAGCAGAGCGTCCTCTACGCCTACATCCGGAATGTGGAAGACCGCGCACTGGTCCGCTGGCAGGAACGCCGGGTGGGCCTTCGCCCGCCCCGCAAGATCTACGAACTTACGCCGGCCGGGCGCGCCGTGCTCGATGCCTGGCTGAGGACGCCGGTCGATCGCCTCCGCGAGGTTCGCCTCGATTTCCTCCTCAAACTCTACTTCCTTCACCAGATGGACCCGGCGGCTGAGGGCGCGCTGCTGGCCGAACAGATAGCGCGTTGCGAACACTACCGCGATGGACTGGCCGCCCGTTCGCTCACCGCCGAAGGCTTCGGCCGGTTGGTCGCCGGCTCCAAGCTGAGCGCGGCCCAATCGACACTGGCCTGGTTGCGCGGCTACCTCAGCGAACTCCCATCCGCCGTCGGCGCGGCAAGCTGAACGCATGCCTGCACCGCTCCCGTCACCCGCTCGCCGGCCTCACGCACCTCGCGCACCTCGCCTTCGCGCTCGAATGCTCATGCCAGGAATGCTCGTCGCCGGGCTGCTCGGCGCCTGCGGCGGGACGGCCAGCGATCCAGAGCGGCCGGGGGAAACGGACCTGCGGGGAGAACTCACCGTCTTCGCCGCCTCGTCCCTCACGGAGGCGTTCCGCGAGGCGGCCGCCACCTTCGAGACAGCCCACCCGGGCCTCCGCCTCAGGCTCAGCTTCGGCTCTTCTTCGGCGCTCGCCACCCAGATTAACGAGGGCGCCGCAGTCGACATCTTCGCCTCAGCCGACGCCGCCCAGATGCGCGTCGTTGTGGACCGGGACAACGCCGACGAATCCCGCGTCTTCGTCACCAACCGGCCCGTCCTCGTCGCACCCGCGCGAAGCGGCCCGGTCGAATCGTTCGCGGACCTGGCGAAGCCCGGCGTCAAGCTCGTCCTCGCGGGTAGCGACGTGCCGATCGGCCGCTACGCTCGCGAAATTCTCGCCCGCGCCTCAGCCGTCGATGGCGTCTCGAGCGAATTCGCCGAGCGCGCGCTGCGCAACGTGAAGAGCGAGGAGGCCAACGTCCGCGCCGTCCTCACCAAGGTCGTCCTCGGAGAGGCCGACGCGGGCATCGTCTACGAGACGGACGCTGCAGTGGCGGGCAAGGATGTCCGCGTGATCGCCATCCCCGGGCGATTCAACGCGCTGGCGTCCTACCCCATCGCTGTACTGAAGGCGGCGCGCAACCGTCCAGCCGCCGAGGCGTTCGTCGCATACCTCCTGGGGCCAACGGGCCTCGCCATCCTCGCCCGCCACGGGTTCGGGCAACCCGTGCCAT
>CAZQCR010000209.1:0-5652 GCA_964591745.1 uncultured Anaerolineaceae bacterium | reverse complement strand
GAGGTCGGCCAGTGCCCGCCCGTACCTCGCGCTGTCGGCCGGGCTGAAGGTCACGCGGACGTGGTTCGGGAGCACGCGCTCTTGGGCCGCGGCCAGGCAGGCCCGCTCGACCTCGGCAAGCACCTCCATCGGGTGCAGCGCGCCGCCAGAGATGGCCCGCGCGGTGCGCTCCAGGAACCGTTCGATGCGAGGCCCGCGCTCTTCGCTCATCGGGCCAACGCCGCCCGAATCACCGCGCCGGCGATGGGCGACGCCACCTCGCCCCCGCGTCCGCCGCCCTCGACGATCACGGCGACCGCCACCCGCGGGTCGTCCGCCGGGGCGAAGCCAATGAACCAGGCGTGCGAGACACCCGGCGTGCCCGTCTCGGCGGTGCCCGTCTTGCCGCCCACCTTCACGCCCGGGATGGCCACGCCCGCAGCCTGCTGGGCCTCGACGACCGAGACCATGAAGTCGCGAAGCTGGGCAGCCACCGCTTCGCTCAGGACGCGCCGGGACGAGCGCGCTTCGAGGGCCGCGCCGGGCCGCCCGCCGTCCATCCGCACCAGGCCGATGTGCGGGCGGGCCATCACGCCGCGGTTCGCAACGGTCGCCGCGATGAGAGCCATCTGCAGTGGCGTCGCCAGCAGTTCGCCCTGCCCGAAGGCGGTGCTCGCCAGCAACGTCGTGGTCCGTTCGCCATCACCAGCGCGAAGCAGCGCGCCGGCCGTATCCAGGGAGAAGTCCAGGGATGTCTCGAAGCCGAAGCGCCGGGCCGTCGCCTCCAACCGGGCCCATCCCACGGCCACGCCAACCTGGGCGAAGATCGCGTTCACCGAGAACGTGAAGGCCGCCTTGAAGGGGTACGTGCCCGTGCCCTGGGGCACGTTGTCGCAGGAGATCGGGAAGCCATCGATCACGATCTCGCCAGGGCACGTTACCAGGTCTCCGGGCGCAATCACCCGGTTCTCCAGCGCCGCCGCGGCCGTGATCGTCTTGAAGGTCGAACCCGGCGGGTACAGGCCCTGGGTCGCCCGGTTCAGCAACGGCGACCGCGGATCGACCAGCAGCGCTTCCCCGTCCGTCGCCAGCGCGGCCGCGTCGTACGTGGGAACGCTAACCATCGCCAGCACCTCGCCTGTCTTCGGGTCGATGGCGACGACGGCGCCTCGGCGATCGCCCAGGCCCTTAGCGGCAGCGGCCTGCACCGTCGCCGCGATGGTGAGGCGGATGTCGCTCCCGGAAACCGTCGCCCGCCGGAACTCGGCGTCGAAGGCGCCCGACCAGGAGCGCGCCGCCTCACCACTGAGGACGTCGTTGAAGACGAGCTCCGCGCCCTGCGAACCGTATCGTGGGTCGATGTACCCCACGACATGGGCAACCGAAGCGTCGCGATACAGGCGCGAACCGTCCGCCTTCGAGACCACCAGTTCGTTGCCATCGCGGTCGAGGATCCGTCCGCGCGATGGGTTTGCGAACGCCGCGAGGACACGCGGGTTCCGGTCCTCGGCGCCAAGGTCGGTCCGGACCACCTGCCAGTACCCCAGTCCCACCGCGCAAGCCAACGCCGCCAACAGCGCAATCATCGCCGTCGCCGTGACCCGCCGTTCGAACTGGCCCGCCGTCAACATCGTGCCAGTCTATCGGCCCGCGGGCATCCGTTCCGAGAAAGGCCCGGCCGAGGGGCGGCTAAAGCTCGTCCCAGGGCAGCAGCGAGAAGGGCTTGCCATCCAGCGCCGTCATCGCCCGGAAGTGGCGTTGGTCGATCGTGAAGATCCGGTGCGTCCCGAATCGCTGCGCGAGGACCACGATCGAGAGGTCCGCCAGGCCCGGCGCCAAGGCCGCGTAGCGGCGAGAAAGCTCCAAGACCGTCGCGTACTCTTCAGGCTCAAGGCAGCCAACAAGGAACCGTCCCGCCGCAACGTCCTCGATGAAAGCGTGGGCAGCCGCGACGCCCGCCTCGCGCGTAAGCAGGTAGTCCACCTCCGCCGTGACCGGAGCAGGGACGATGAGGAGGCCGCGCTCCTTACGGAGCGCGGCCATGATCCTCGCCGCATCTGGCGACAGAGTCTTCAGCGAGACCAGTGGCCCGGCGTCCACGATCGCCGTCACTGTTCCCGTTCCCCGCCGAAGCCGTCCATCATCCGTTCGATGTCATCCTGCGTCAGGCCTGTAGTGCGGGTGCTCTCCGTAGCAGCGCTGAAGAGCGCGAAATCGCGGTCCGCACTCGTCTTCGGCACGTAGCCGCGCACCGCATCCCGGATGATCTCCGCCTGCGCCCGGCCCTCGACCGCGGACAGCCAGGCAAGACGCCGGACATCAGCCGCCTCGAGATAGACACTCGTTTTCATCTTCCCACCTCCATCGGCGACACCTTCCTTCCGGCCAAGGCCCTTGCCCCCGCGGACAACACGCAATTCCGGAGGCGGCGACGGATCGTACGCCGCCGCCGCTTCCCCGAGTTCGAGAAACGGGCGTTCGACCGGGAGCTTGTACTCGTCGTCGTTCATGAACGTAGGGTATCATGTAGGGCGATCGCTTGGCAAAGGGCCATCTGCGATCCGCCGCCCAGCGTGCTTGCCCAGCGTCGTCCGGTGCGGGGAGCCGACGGAGTCGGTTGCTCCCGGCACTCGCCGAGCGTTACCCGCGCGGCAGGCCGAGGCCGCGGGTCGCGATGATGTTCCGCTGGATCTCGTTGGTGCCGGAGTAGATCGAGGACGGCACTGAGGCGAGGTAGTTCTCCGGGAGGTCTCCACCGAGTGGCGCGCGCCGCTCCTCGGGAACCAGCTGGCCAGCGAGACCGAGCATGTTGACGCCAAAGTTGTAGATACGCTGGCCCAACTCCGACTGGTAGATCTTCACCACCGAGGCCTCGTAGTTCGGCACGCGGCCGCTCGCCTGCATATGGCCGATCCGGTAGCCCAAGTACTTCCCGACGTTGTTCGCGACCACGAAGTCCGCGAGTTTGAGACGGTCCTTCTTGCGGCGCGCAGGGTCGGCCTCGCGCAGCTTCTGGGCCAGCGCCTCCAGCGTGTGCCGCTGGCCCGCCGTTACGCTGATTCCCGACCGCTCAAAGTCAAGCAGCGTCATTCCCACGTACCAGCCGCGATTCTCTTCGCCCACGAGGTTCTTCGCCGGCACCCGGACGTCTTCGAAAAAGACCTCGTTGAAGTGATGGCGACTCGCCATGTTGATCAGCGGCCGAATCGTCAGTCCCGGGACGTTCGTGATGTCGTCGATGAGGAGGAAGCTGATTCCGCGGTGCTTCGGCGCATCCGGGTCAGTACGGACCAGGCAGAACATCTGATTGGCGCGGTGGCCGCCGGAGGTCCAGATCTTTTGGCCGTTGATGACAAAGTCGTCCCCGTCCCGTACCGCGCGCGTTTGCAGGCTCGCCAGGTCCGAACCGCTGCCCGGCTCGCTGTAGCCCTGGCACCAGATGTGCTCGCCGCTCGTGATCCTTGGCAGGTAGTACCTCTTCTGTTCGTCACTCCCGTGGATGATCAGCGTTGGACCGATCATCCCCACGCCGAATCCGCGCGTTCCCGTATCCGGCGCACCGTGGTAGCCGAACTCCTCGTTGAACACGATCTGCTCGTAGATCGACGCGCCCAGGCCACCGTATTCCTTGGGCCATGCCGGCGCTATCCAGCCCCGCTGCGCCAGCTTGTTGTTGAACTCCTTCGCTGCAAGGAAGTCGTCCTCCGAACGGCTGCCCATGCCGGCGCCGCCCGTGTCCGAGTTCCTCGGCAGGTTCGCTTTCAGGAACGCCCGTACCTCGCCCCGGAGGGCCTCGTCCTTCTCACCAAATCGCAGTTCCATACGTCCTCGCTTGTGGGTCCACTTCGTTCATGGCGAATGTTCCGATCGCATTGTTGACCAGGCTGGCGGTCGGAACAAAGTGGACTCTCCGTCCGGGGTGTTTAGCGGTCAGCCGCCATCTGCTCACCCCGGCTTTTACCTCGCAGCAAGCACGGCCCGGTCCATGCCCGCGCCATCCCTCAGTTCGGCTCTGGGGGCAACAACGGCCCCCCGAGTTTCCCTTTCCTGGCGCGATCCGCCAGGTGGCAGAGCGTGCAAACGAAGATCGCCCCTAAGGGCACGTGCGGGCGGTGGTGAATGCGCCCCTTGCACCGGTCACATACGTCTTCAACGTCATCGGAGAAGTATCGGCCCCCTTTACCAGGCAGGCAGAGCACAGTCATTTCGCGCGCCTCGATGTCCGGCACCTGAGTAACCTTCAGGTACGCCGGCACTTCAACGCCGAGGTCACGCAACTCCCGGCTCGTGCTTTCCGTCATGTAGAGCTGGTCGTCGTCGTCATCGTCCTCCAGAAAGTCGCTGAGCTTCACCGAAGCCACCCGCGACGGGAACGTCCGTCGCGTCCAAGCGTACCCGAACGGCGTAGGCCCTCGCTACCTCTATTAGGCGGAAACGAACTACTGGAGGATGGCGATGTCGACCGGCGGCCGGAGTTGCGCGCAGCCCGCGAGAACAGCGTGGATCGTGTTCGCTTCGAACGCCGCAAGCAGGGCGTCGTCCGCCATCTCGCCCCGCTCGATCCTTGGGATGGCCAGCTGCATCAGCAGGTAGTCGAAGCGTGGAGCCCATTTCCGCGCTCCCAGGCGGGCCGTCGTCGAACAGTTGTCAATCATGTAGGCCACCCCCTTGAAGTGCATGTAGGGATTCAGCGAGTCCACCGCTTCGATGATTGATTCGTTCGCGATCTCCGAATACGGGTGACCCTTGGCCCGCAGGAGGTCCACCTGCGCCATCATCGTCGCGACGTACACGCCCGCAGTTACAGGATTGATCGGCGTCGCGAAACTCCCCCGTCGCGCCCGCACAGCCTCCCCAACGGCCCACATTTCCGTGCCATCGATCTTCCCCATCGGATAGGTAGCGAAGCGCCTGTTCGCCATGACCACGCTCCGAATCTCGTTGCCGGACGAGACCTCGTCGTAGATCTCCCAGAGCACCTCGTAGGCCGGGTGGTATGCCGCGGAGTACGCCCGCCGGAAGGTCTCCTTCTCCGCCTCCTCAAGCGAATGGTAAAGGGCGAGGATGCCATGATGCGAAATGGTCCTGCTGATCGGGCCGGTGATGCTCTCGACGGAGTTGATGAAGGCATCGTCCGCGACCATTCCACCTGCCGAGAAGTAACGGTAGAGCACCTCCGCGATTCCGTGGACGGCGCCAAGCAGGATCCCACGTTCGCCAAAAATGTCGGACCGATATTCGGATTCGAGCGTGGTCTGGAAGGTAAACGGCGAACCGAGAGCGACCGACCAGCCCAGGGCGATCTCGGTCGCCCGCCCCGTCACGTCCTGATGAACGGCAAAGCTCGAGTTGATGCCCGCCCCGTCGATATCAGCGCCCTGTTCGTAAAGCCGCCGCACCGAAGGCCCCATGCCCTTCGGACAGACCCCGATAACGTTGATGTTCGCGGGGAACGAAGCGCCGACGTTCTTCAGGTGGCCGACGAGGAAGCCGTGGGAGAGGCCCAGCGTTGCGCCGGGGCGAATCGCCGCGAAGATCTTCTCGTACTCCTCCGCCTGGGCGGCATCGGCGATCAGCAAGAGCACGAGGTCCGATTCGCGGATCACCTGATACATCTCTGCCAGAGTCCCATCGGCTCGCTTGAAGCCGGCCTTCTCCGCAGCGGCGGCAGAG
>CAZQCR010000208.1:0-5671 GCA_964591745.1 uncultured Anaerolineaceae bacterium | reverse complement strand
CCTCTCCGGCTCCGGCTGGAAGGAGTATCAGCGCTCGCAGTCCGTCTGCGGCCTCCCCCTCCCCGAGGGCCTGCGCGAATCGTCGCAGCTGCCAGAGCCGATCTTCACGCCATCCACAAAAGCCGATGTCGGCCACGACGAGAACATCAACTTCGAACAGCTCGCCGAGATCGTCGGCGAAGACGAGGCGAACGCCATGCGCGTCCGCTCCCTCGCCACCTACGGTTACGCCGCCGCCGTCGCCCTTGAAAAGGGCATCATCATCGCCGACACCAAGTTCGAATTCGGCGTCTGGAACGAAGAAGTCATCCTCATCGATGAAGTTCTCACGCCCGACAGCAGCCGCTTCTGGCCGGCCGACGGATACCGCCCCGGGGGCAGCCAGCCGAGCTTCGACAAGCAGCCGGTCCGCGACTGGATGCAGGCAAGCGGCTGGAAAGACGGCATGCCGCCGCCCGTCATCCCCAACGACGTCGTTGCCGCGACGAGCGACCGCTACCGGGCCGTCTACCGGATTCTGACGGGCGAGGATGCCACGTGGTAAACAAAGAGAAGCAGAAGGACGCAAAGAACGACAAGAAGGCCAGGGACGGCAAGGATCTCAAGGGCAAGCGCTTTCTCGCCCGCGTCTTCGTGGCCCTGAAACCTACCGTGAACGACCCCGAGGGCACCACGATAGCCGGGGCCCTCGGCTCCCTCGGCTTCGAAGGCGTTGAAAGCGTGCGTTCCGGGCGCTACTTCCAGGTCACCCTCCGCGCCCCCGACGAGAAGAAGGCCGGGAAGCAGGTCGACGCCATGTGCGCCAGGCTCCTTGCCAACCCGGTTATCGAAAGCTATCGCTTCGAAATCGGCGAAGCCTGAAGTGGATCTCTCGCCCCGGCGCGTCGTCTGCCTGACCGCCGAGACGACCGAGATCGCCTTCGCCGTCGGTGCGGGCGACCGTGTCGTGGGCGTTTCCGGCTACGCCGTGCGGCCGCCCGAAGCGCGAAAGAAGCCCCGCGTCGCTGCGTTCTCCACCGCCCACGTCGATCGCATCCTCGCCCTCAAGCCCGACCTCGTCCTCGGCTTCTCCGACCTCCAGGCCGAGATAGCCCGCGACCTTGTGAAGGCGGGTGTGAGCGTTCTGATCACGAACCAGAGAACGCTGAACGAAACATACCGAGCCATCTACCAGGTGGCCGCCGCTTTGGGCGAGCCGGCACGCGGCCTGGCCCTGGCAGCGGAGCTCCATTCGGCCCTGGAAGCGATCCGGGAGACCGTCGATCCGAGTGCCCATTGCCCGCGCGTCTTCTTCGAAGAATGGGATGAGCCGCTCATCTCCGGCATCGCCTGGATCAGTGAGCTGATCGACCTGTGCGGCGGCCAGGACCTCTTCCCCGAACTGCGCGAAGGCCAATCCGCCACCCAACGCGTGGTGAGCGGCGAGGACGTGGTAGCCCGCGACCCCGAGGTCATCGTCGCGAGCTGGTGCGGGAAGAAAGCGAACCTCGCCCGCATCGCAGCGCGCCCCGGCTGGCAGGACGTGTCAGCCGTCCGAACCGGCCGCATCCACGAGATCAAGGCGCCCGACATCCTTCAGCCCGGCCCCTCGCTCGTTCACGGCGCCCGCCAGCTGGCCGCCTTCATCGCCGCCGCCAGGTAAGGGTAATGCGCGGGATTTATCCATCAACGGCGGGCACTCAGCAACCAGCCCGTCCTACGTCGACCCCGGGTCGTTCGCGAAGTAGACCTCGCAGGCCCGGCGCGTCGCTCCGGGCTCCAGCACCGGCTGGCGCTTCACGAACGCCGCCTCCTCGATGATCAGCTGAAGCACGTCACGCGGGTGGCAGCTGCGCGAGTTGTTCCCGCTCGATCGCTCGACCATCTCCACCGCCGTCTCGATGCCCCCGGGCGCCGCTTCCACGCCCATCGCCGCGGCGAAGCGCCGGAAGATCTCGGCCATCTGTTGGGGTGTCGGCTCCGGAATCCGGATCTTGTACGGAATCCGACGCAGGTGCGCCTCTTCCAGCATCGACTTCGGCTCAAGGTTCGTACTGAAGCAGATCGTCGAGCGGAACGGGAAGGTGATCCGTTCGCCCGTCACCAGCGTCATCGTGTCCTCGCCCCGTTCCAGCGAGGCGATCCAGCGGTTGAGCAACGCGTGCGGCGAAACCTGTTGTCGGCCGAAGTCGTCGATTGCGAGCAGCCCACCGTGCGCCTTCAGGTGCGGCGGCGCCTGGTGGTACCCAACCGCGGCGTCGTAGGCCAGGTCAAGGTCCTCGTGCCGCAGTTCGCCTCCCACGAATACGAACGGCCGCCGGATCCGCAGCCAACGACGATCGACGCTGTTGCTCGATTCCGTCGGGTCGTCCGTCTCCACCACTACGTGCACCAGGTCGTCGTAGAGCTTGATAATGTGCCCGCTCACGAAGACCGCCGCCGGCAGCAACGTGACCCCCTGGATCGCCTCGCTACAGAGTTCGAGGATCGTCGTCTTACCGTTGCCCGGTGCGCCCCACAGCATCGCCGGCCGGCCAGATGTCAGCGCCAGGCAAACCTTCGCCACCACGTCGCGCGCCAACACCAGCTGCTGCAGCGCCCGGGCAAGGCGCACGGGGTCCGGCGCGCCCACTTCGCCATCGTGTTCGAGGACGCGGAAGTAGTCCTGGATCGGCACCGGCACAGCGCCTACGTAGCGGCTGCGCTGGAAAGCGTTCTCCGCCTCGCGCATCCCCAGGTCCGTCAGGCGGTACTGCCACTCCGATTCCAGGCGTCCCGATGCCGCCGTTGTCTCAACGAGCCGCTGACGCTTCAGCTCTTCCAACGCCTCACGGACGATGCCCGGCGCGACGCGCATCGCGTTGGCGACACCGATCGGCGTCGGATTGGCGATGCGGTAGAGCGTCTTGAGCGCCAGGTCTTCAAGGAAGCGGTCGGGCAGCCCGAGGTCCACCGATCGAAGCGGCGCAGGCGGCAGCGCCGGCAACGCCCGGATGGCCGGGCGCACCAAAGGCGCTGGCGCCGCCGCGTTTCGGCTCTCTTCTCCCACGGCGGGGTTTCCCTGTGTCACCCTGGCAGCCTGCTCCATGTCCCTCACCCGGACTCGCGGTTGTGCGACTCGCGCCGCCCTCAACGAAGTCTCTACCACAAGAGTCGGCGAGCACGGCCATCACCGTAGATCAACCCGCACCCCAGACCACGCGCAGAGCGTGACGGAACGGTGGCCCGGCCGTTGACAGCGCCTATCCCCGCTTCGCCGGTTGTCCCGTCCGCCTCGCGAAGCGCCCCTCACCATCCCACATCAGCCACCACTCGCGGCGCACTTCCATGCGCACATACTCCTCGCCGTTTCGCGGAAGCTGACCCGTCTCTTGAAATCCCGCACGCTGAAAGCACCGGATAGCCCGCTCGTTCCAGGCCAGCGTGTGCAGATAGAGCAGCCGGAATGGCGTCGTTTCCCAGAGAAAACGCAGAAACGCAACCGTCGCCGCCGTCCCAACGCCCTGCCCACGGGCGTCTTCCACGCCGATCGAGATCCCGATCTCCGCCTGCTCCCGCCCCGCTGAAACGTTGTAGTACATGATGTTCCCAACGTGCAGACCGTCGCCCGGCAGCACCAGGCTATAGGCCCTTCGCTCCACGCTCGGGAACTCGATCTCGGTTTCCATCTTGCGCACGTACTCCGCAAGGGACATAGCAACCGGGGCGTTGCCGTCGAAACGCGCCGTCTCAGGGTCTTTCCGCCATCCGAAGTCCTCCAGGAGGTC
The DNA here is from genome assembly GCA_964591745.1 of uncultured Anaerolineaceae bacterium. Lineage (GTDB taxonomy): Bacteria > Chloroflexota > Dehalococcoidia > Tepidiformales > Tepidiformaceae > JANMTH01. Next base: position 1,925 of record CAZQCR010000208.1, on the reverse strand, counting down.
CTCCCGCCGCTTCCGGCGGATCCGCACCACCCCGCCCTCGGCCACCAGGTCCAGGTCGTCCCGGCTCAACGGCGCCGCCTGCGTCACACCTCTACCTCCAGCCGGCGCGCCGCCTCGGCGATGATCGTCCGTTCGTTCTGGTGCTTCACCAGGCGAAACGCCTCCGCAATCGGCAACCAGCGGACGACGTCAAACTCGTGGTCGTGATCATTTGTGTCCCCGCCAATCGGCTGGAAGAGCCAGTGGTGCACGCGCTTCCGAAACCGCACCCCATCGGCCGTGAACCAGTAACGAATGATGCCGAGCTTCTCGCCACGCGCAACGTCCAGGCCGGTTTCCTCCCGCACCTCCCTCACCGCCGCTTGCTCCACGGATTCGCCCCGGTCCGGCGTGCCCTTGGGAAGGCACCAGAGCCCGTCACCCGTTCGCCCGCAGAGCACAATCTCAACGGAATCCAAGGTGCCACGCCGCCAGACGACGCCCCCCGCCGAAACAGCATCCCGCACCGGCGTATCAGTCGTCATCGATCAGCTCCCGCCGGAAGAGGTCCGGCTGGCTGTAGATCGAGGCGTTCTCCAGCGCGTCCCGCGCCGCTTCCGCGATCACCGGGTCTTCAGCCGCGATTAACGCCTGCAGCTGTTCGACCGCGAGCTCGCCTCCGATGTCACCGAGGGCGTTGATCGCCGCCGCCACCACCTCCGGGTCATCGTCCGCCAGGAGCGCGGTGACGGCTTCAATCCCGTCCTCGCTCCCGATTGCGCCGTAGGCGATCGCCGTCGCGAACCGAACCTCCGGGTCGTCGGCGTCCGCCTGCTCGTCCAGGAACTCCAGCCAGCGCTCGTCCGCCGAAGCACCCATCCCCCGGATCGCGGCCAGCCGCAGCCGGTCGTCCTCCGAGTAGTACGCGTCCTGCAGGAGCGTCGCAACCCACAACGCCTGGTGAGCGCCGAGCGATTCCGTCGCCCGCGCGCGCACGTCAACCGATTCCCCGTTATCAGCCACGGATTCGCGCAGTGCCGCAATCGCTCCCTCGCCCGTTCGCTCATCGATGGTCCCGAACTCCTGCCCGACCACAAACCGGGCGAGTCCGCTCGCCGTCGCCGCGCGGACCGATTCATCGGGGTCCGTCCGCAAGAGCCGGGCCAGGGACTGGCCGATCGCCCGCTCCGTCGATTCCCAGGCAGCCTCAACGGCGGTCCGCCGGATGGCCGGTGCCGGGTCTTCCAGCCCGATCACGGCAAGCCGCGAGAAATCCAGGTCCACGTTGTCTTCGGCAAGTTCGGCCGCCCGCTGGACAACCGACAGCCGCGTCTCCAGGCTCAGCCCCGGCCACGCCGCTCGCAGGTAGCCAGCATCCGGCTGTTCCAGGTCCGAAAAGATGGTGACATCGGCCGCGGAGAGCTGCTGTCCGGCCGAAAGCGCCTCCACGAGCCGGACGAGTGGGCGTGATGCCGTGGCCATTGCCCTCAAGTTTACCACCCTCAGCCGGGTGCGTTCTCGGCGACAGGTTCCCGCGCGAAGAGCGCGGCGACAGCGGCATGGACCGATCGTTGCCCCGCCAGGACCGCGACCACCTCGTCCGTGATAGGAACCGCGACCCCTTCCCTGCTGGCCAGCGCGGCAACCATCGGCGCCGTCGCCGCGCCCTCCACAACCTCACCAACCAGGGCCACGGCCTCATCCGCCGTCAGGCTCCTGGCGAGGGCCTCCCCGAACCGCCGGTTCCGGCTCAGCGGCGAAAAGCAGGTGGCAACAAGGTCGCCCACCCCGGCCAGCCCCAGGAACGTCTCCTGGCGGGCGCCGAGCGCGCCGCCAAGGCGGGCCGTTTCCGCCAGCCCACGGGTGACAAGCGCCGCCAGCGTGTTCGCCCCAAAACTTAAGATGCGCCGAAAAACCGTCGAGCCGCTGATGTCGCCCCCGCCCAC
>CAZQCR010000207.1:3663-5686 GCA_964591745.1 uncultured Anaerolineaceae bacterium | reverse complement strand
CCGTCTGAGATCCTGGATTCGCTCGGCCCGCTTGCCGAAGCTGGGGTCGATGAGGTGGTCCTGCTTCACGCGCCGGGCGTGCCCGAATTCCTGGCTTCAGACGTCCTCCCCCACTTGAAGCGGCTCTAACAAGCGCTCACGGCGGCCTCAGGAAAGCGGATCCAACCGTCGTCGGTCGTGTGCTGGAACGAGTCGCGTTCTGACGGATTCGCAGCCCTTGCCAGCGGCTGGACGCTACAATCCGCGCCATGGAACAGCCGCCGCCCCCACGCCCGAAGAACGCCATCGTCGTCCTCCTCGATAGCCTGAACCGCCAGATGCTGGGCTCCTATGGCGGAACGGAGTTCGCGACGCCGCACCTCGATGCGTTCGCGGCGCGGTCCCTGCGCTTCACCCGCCACTACGCCGGCTCGCTGCCCTGCATGCCGGCCCGCCACGACATCCTCTGCGGCGCCCTGGATTTTCTCTGGCGGCCGTGGGGCTCCGTCGAGCTGTGGGAACGGACTATTACGGCCCAGCTGCGCGAGGCGGGAGTGACGACGATGCTCGTCTCGGACCACCCCCACCTCTTCGAGACGGGCGGCGAAAACTATCACACCGACTTCGCCGCCTGGGAGTACGAACGGGGCCACGAAAACGACCCTTGGAAGACGCGCCCCGACCCGAGTTGGACGGGGGCGCCGCGCTGGGACGGCCAGGGCAACCTCGTCCAATCCCACATGGCGTACGAAAACTCGCGCGGCTACTTCCGGGGCGAAGAGGAGTTCCCGGGGCCGCGCACCATGACCGCCGCCGCGCGCTGGGTGGAGACATCAGCCCGCTACCACGACCGCTTCATGCTCTTCATCGACGAGTTCGACCCCCACGAGCCGTTCGACACGCCCGAGGAGTACATGCGGCTGTACGACGGCGATTGGGACGGCCCGCACCTCATCTGGCCGCCGTACGTGGCCGACGGAATCAAGCGCGGGATACTCACGGAGCGCCAGGCCCGCCAGGTGCGAAGCTGCTACGGCGCCAAGCTGACGATGATCGACCACTGGTTCGGCCGCCTGATCGCGGCGCTCGACGCGCAGGGGCTGGGCGAAGACACGGCGATCATCGTTTGTACCGACCACGGCCACTACCTGGGCGAAAAGGACATCTGGGGCAAGCCCGGCGTGCCGATCTACGAAACCATGGGCCACATTCCGCTGATGATCAGTTGGCCGGGCGCGGGCGCGGGCGAACGGGACGCCCTCACCACCAGCGTCGATATCCACGCGACGCTCTGCGACATCTTCGGCGTCACACCGGAGCACCGGACCCACGGGAAGTCGCTGGTGCCCGTGATCGAAGGAACGGCGACGTCGGTACGGGACTACGCGCTCTCCGGCGTCTGGGGCCGGGAAGTCCACCTCACCGATGGCACGAACAAGTACGCGCGTGCACCAGAGGGCGAGAACTTCCCCCTCTCGATGTGGTCCAACCGCTGGTCGACCATGCCCGTGCACCACGCCGTACCGAACTACCGGCTGCCGGTGCCGGACGACCGGGCGACGCTCGACCGGATGCCGGGATCGACGATACCGGTGATTCGTCAGCCGTTCGTGAAAGGCGACGCGGTGCCGTACTGGGCGATGACCCGCTTCAGCGGCAACCATCTCTACCGGCTCGACATCGACCCCGCGGAGGACGAGAACCGGTGCGGAGAGGGACTGGAACGCGACGCGGCCGACCTCCTCCGGCAGGCCCTCCTGGAGGTTGAAGCGCCGGACGACCAGTTCCAGCGGCTGGGGCTGCGTTAGCTGTTAGCTGTTAGCTGTTAGCTGTTAGCTGTTAGCTGAAGGTGTGAAAGGGGAGCGGCCATGCGCAAAATCATCGTGGGCGAGTTCATTTCGCTGGATGGCGTGATGCAGGCGCCCGGCGGCGAGGACGAGGACACCGACGGCGGCTTTCCCTTCGGCGGCTGGACGCTTCCGTACTGGCACGACGACATCGGCGTCTACTTCATGGCCACCATGGAGCGTTGCGACGCCTTCCT
>CAZQCR010000207.1:0-3563 GCA_964591745.1 uncultured Anaerolineaceae bacterium | reverse complement strand
ACGACGACATCGGCGTCTACTTCATGGCCACCATGGAGCGTTGCGACGCCTTCCTGCTGGGCCGGAAGACCTGGCAGATTCACGGCGAAGCTTTCGAGCCCATGCCAGCCGGCGATCCCTTCTTCGACCTTCAGAACGACCGCCAGAAGTACATCGTCTCCACCACGCTCACCTCGGCCGACGCCTGGCGGAACTCGACGTTGATCAGCAGCGACGTGCCCGCGGAAGTCCGCCGCCTCAAGGCTCTGCCGGGGAAGGACATCTACGTCGATGGCAGCCACGTACTCATTCACACCCTCGCCCGCGAAGGGCTGGTCGACGAGTACAGCCTGCTCGTCTACCCGCTGATCCTCGGCCAGGGCAAGCGCGTCTTCCCGGAGGGCGCCAACATCCCATTGAGCCTGGTCGAGAGCCGGACGTTCCCGACGGGAGTTCAGCTGCTGCGCTACTCGGCCGGCGGCTGAGCCTCGCGGCCCTGCTGGTCGGTCACGAAAGACCGTCTACCAGGGATCTCATCCTGTCTGCCGTCGCGAGCAGGTTCGTCTCGTCGCCGATAAACGCGTTGTAGCCCAGGTGGTCGAGACCGATGTGGAGGTAGCAGGCCATCATTCGCTGCTCGCGGTTCACGGGAACGTAGCCAGAGGCCGCCCAGCGCCGCTCGAGTTCGGTCCGGAGGAGCCCTACGTCCAGGTTCGGATGCCAGGGTGACCAAAACTCGAACCAGGCCAGCTCATACAGATGGTCTCCATAGAGCGAACAGCCCCAGTCGAAGATCCCTGCGACGCGGCCGTCCGCCACCAGGACATTGCGGTTGATGAGGTCGGCGTGGACGAGTGAACGCGGAGCATCATCGATGTCCAGGCCCTGGAGGATGCTGAGTCCGCGCACAAACGTAGCCTCGCCTACGGCTGAACGAGCGAGCAGGCTCCGCCAGCCGTGGGTGCGCTTTTCGGGTGCGTCGCTGCCGGCCCCCAGGAGGTAGGCAGACCAGCTCTCAGCCGCGGCATCGCCGTCCGCGCCCCACTGCCCGAAACCGCGGCTCGAGGCGAGGTCCAGGGTACGCATGGCTTCCATCGCCGTGGCCAGCGAAGGGACGAGCGCCCGCCAGGCGGCTGCGTCCACGCTCTCCAGGGGTTCGCCGTGTACGCGTGTCGAGATGGCGAAGTGGCCGTCGAAGGCCCTTCCGACCTCCAGCACCTGCGGGATCGGCAACCCCTCGCGTGCAAACCCAGCGGCTCGGTGGTCTTTGTCGAAGTCCTCCAGGTGGCTTCCAAAACGGGCGACCAGGTCGGCACCTCCCCGCCAGAAGGCGAAGCAACGCGACCAGGCGCCCGCTCCGATGAACGCGACATCGGCGACCGGCGAAGCGAGGTGCTCGCTGAGAAAGACCCCGGCCTGCGCCGCGGTGACATCTTTCGAGCCCAACTCGTCCATCGGTGGTCTCCAAATGCTCCCGGCAGCGATGCCGTCGACATCGTCCTCGCGGCTCAGCCTACAACACGGGACGGATTGACTTCTGATTGAACCTTGCCACGGCGTTGACCACGCAATCACGCCCTGCCCGGGGCCGGCTGCTGGCGAATCAAAGTGGAGCGGCTACAATACCGCGCATGAACCGAGCCACGATCGACCCGAGCCGCGGCGTTTACGACACCTCTCGCGCGGCGGCGCTGGCCGGCGTTCCGAAATCAACGCTCCACTACTGGGCGCAGAACGAAATCTGGGTTCCCTCGATCGCCTGCCAACCGCGAACGAGACTATGGTCGTGGGGAGATCTCGTCGTTCTCCGATTCATTCACCGGATCAGAGCGGACAAGGTCGAGGCTCACGCATCCGCGATGTCGGAGGTTCGAGCGCTGTCGGGCTTCTTGCGTTCTCACCACTTTGACCCTTCAACGTTGAGCGATCACGTTGCGCTCCGGGTAGACGGGAAGCTGGCATGGAGCGAAGGCGGAGCAACCATGCTCTTAAAGACTGGCCAGGGAATGCTCGAACAGCTGGCAGCCCTGGTGCGGGCGAACGAGATAGGGCCAGACCTGATCAAGCCACGGCCAGGCCTACGGATTCTCCCGGGTAAGCTCTCCGGTGAGCCCCACGTCGCTGGAACACGAATTCTCACCGCTGGCCTGCTGGCGCTCGCGCGCCGTGGGTATACCTTCGAGGAGATCCGCGCCTGCTACCCGGAGCTCACCGAACCAGCAGTCTCTGAAGCGCTCGACTTTGAGCAGTCCCTTGCCGCCGCCTGAGCGCGTGATTTTCGTCCTCGACCAGAACTTCCCGCGACAGGTGGCGAACCTGCCATGGCCGCCCGAGTTGGTACTGGTCCGGCTCAACGAGATCGATAACCGACTCTGCTCCGAAACCGAGGACTGGGAGATTCTTCTCGAACTTGAACACCTCGGCACCGTTCACGGGTTCATCACGAACGACGCCAACATCCTCCGGTCTTCGCGAGAGATGCTGGCCCTGAGCTACTCACGGTTATCGCTCGTGGCAACGGATGGCGTGGGCCACGACCCCTTGAAGGCATCGGGCCTGGTGATGGTTCACCTGTCTGACGCTGCCAGGGACAGTCCCGGGACAGCAATGACGTACCTGTTGCGGCCCTCCGGCAAATCGACCCTCTCGCCAGGCAGGCGAATCACGCAAATCGCCGGACATCAGTCATCGCCTCGTGCCGAAGTCGTCGGCAGAGACCGCTCGGCCATCGTCGAGCGAGTGACGTCGGCACGACCCCATCTGCTCCCTCTCCTTCGCCGTGGCGAACGAGAAGCACCGCCACCCACTTGATCAGGCGTCCACCGGACGCGTGTACTTCTCCCCCCACGCGTGCGCCAGGGCCGCCAGCAGCGGTGCGGCGTTCGCCATGGCCCGGGCGGCGTCCGGTTCTCTGCTCAGCAGCGTCCGCACCCCCTCGTCCTCCGCCTCCGCGCGGCCCGCGAAGACGACACAGGGCTTCCCCCTGGCAGCCGCCATCTCGCGGATCCGCCCGGTCGTCTTTCCCTGCGTTGACTGGCCATCGAAGCTCCCTTCGCCGGTGAGGACGATGTCTGCCTGTCCCAGCCGGGCTTCGAGGCCATTGACTGCGGCGACGACATCGAAGCCGCTCTGGATGGTGGCGCCAAGGAACGCGACGAGCCCCGCCGCCAGCCCACCGGCCGCGCCCCCGCCCGCAATTGTCCCGATATCGACGCCGAGCGACCGCCGCACCACAGCCGCATAGCGCCAGAGCGCACCTTCGAGGATATCGACATCGCGCGCGGAAGCGCCCTTTTGTGGGCCGTAGACGGCTGCCGCGCCGTTCGGCCCCAGGAGCGGGTTCGTGACGTCGGTCGCGACCACGATGTCTACCCCGGCGAAGGCGGCCGGCCGCTGCCAGTCGATCCGGGCGAGCTCGGCCAGGGCGGCGCCACCGGGGGGCAGGTCGCGCCCGGCCATGTCGGTAAACCGCGCGCCCAGGGCCCGGGCCATGCCGGCGCCGCCATCCGTCGTCGCGCCCCCCCCGACGCCGATGATCAGACGCCCGGGGTTCGACCGGACAGCCTCGATGAGGATCTCGCCGA
>CAZQCR010000206.1:0-5686 GCA_964591745.1 uncultured Anaerolineaceae bacterium | reverse complement strand
CCCGGCGAAACCGGCGCCCTCTTCTTCATAGACCTCGACGGCTTCAAGGGGGTGAACGACCGTTTCGGCCACGAAGCCGGGGATAACATGCTCGTCGGCGCGGCGGCGGCGCTACGGGAGACCGTGGGTGACGAGGGAACGGTCGCGCGGCTTGGTGGCGATGAATTTGCCGTTATCGCGCGTGGGATGTCGGGGGAAAGGGCGGCCGATGTCGCGCTGGCGCTGGCGGCTGCGGTGGCTGCGGTCGCGGTCTCCGTTGAAGGGCAGGCCGTCTCCGTGGGCGCGAGTGTGGGCTTCGCGGTATTCCCGGAGGACGCCTCCACGGCGAAGGACCTGCTCTCTCGGGCCGATGGGGCGATGTATTCGGCAAAGAAGCGAGGTCAGGTCGCGCGGCGCTACAGGGACGCGGCGTAAGGGCCTGGTGCGACGCGCCGACTACGTCCAGACGCCGAACACTACGTTCACGCCCCCTGCTGCTCCTCGCCGCGTAGCTCACGCGGTGCGGCGGGCGGTGGAGCGGAGCCCCACGAATTCGCGAGGGAGACGAACGGTGAAGATCGCGCCTTCGCCCGGTGAGCTGGCCACTTCAGCTGCGCCGCCGTGTACGCGAACGATGTGCTTGACCATGGCCAGGCCGAGGCCGACGCCGGAGGCGGCGCGCGAAGCATCGCCTTTGTAGAAGCGTTCGAAGACCCGTGGGAGGTCGTTGGCGGAGATGCCAGGGCCGTGATCGCGCACGGTGATCACGGCGAGTTCTTCTTCGGCCGTGACTGCGACTTCGATCTCACCGCCGCGAGGGCTGTACTTGATGGCGTTATCGAGCAGGTTGTTGATGACGCGGAGCAGCGAGGGGCGGTCGGCGTTGATGGAGACGGCCTCGCCGGGGAGGCGGACGATGGAAACCCCGGCGCCTTCGGCCCGCTGGCGAAGGAGCAAAGCGCTTTCGCTCACAAGGGCGTGGAGTTCGATCGGTTCCGGGTGGAGTTCCACGGCGCCGGATTCGATCCGCGAAAGATCGAGGAGTTCGTTGATCAGGAGGGTGAGACGCTCGACTTGCTGGCGGATGCGGTGGGCGAACTCCTCGGTGTCCGGTCCCGGATCGACATGGCCCGAGTCGAGGGTTTCGGCGAGGGCCTGGATGGAGGCGAGGGGGGTCCGCAGTTCGTGGGAGACGTTGGTCAGGAAGTCGCGACGAAGCCGGTCGATGCGGTTGACCTCGGTGAGGTCGGTAAGGACGAGAAGGACAGCCCAATCGCCGCCATCGCGAATGGGGAGGGCTGCGGCGCGGAGGGACAGCCGCGCTGGGCCGTAGGTGATCACGGTGAGTTCGGGCTCACCAGCATCGGCGACGCGGCGAACGAGGGCGACGAGTTCGTAGTCGCGAGCGGATTCGATGAGCGGTCGGCCGACGGCGGTGCCGGGCGAGGCGGCGAGGAGGAGAGCGGCGGCGGGGTTGAGGAAGCGAACGCCGGTATCGCGGCCGAGGGCGACCATGCCATCGGCCGAAGCGTTGAAGACGGCTTCGAGGCGATGATGTTCGGCGAGGCTTTCGGTGAAGAACGCCTCGGCGCGCCCGGCCATGGCGTTGAAGCGTCCGCTGAGGCCGGAGACGGGGCCATCGGCCGGGGCCGCCCGGGCGGAGAACCCGGATTCCGGGAGACGATCGGCAACGGTCGAGATGTCGGCGATTACGCGGTCGGCGTCGCGGGCCAGGGTATAGCCAACGGCGGCGGAGACGACGACGACGAGGACGCCAAAGAGGGCATCGATGGCCGGGGGAAGGCTACCGCCGACGGCCAACCCAACGACCGCCGCACCGGCGATGGCGGAGGCGGCGGCGAGGATCGCGGAGCGGGCCGCGATCGTGCTCACGGGGAGTTAGCCTTCGAAGAGGTAGCCTGAACCGCGGACGGTGCGAAGGCGCACCGGGTTGCCCGGGTCATCCTCGATCTTCTGGCGCAACCAGCGTACATGGACATCCACCGTCCTCGGGCCGCCGTAGAAATCGAAGCCCCAAACTTCATCCAGTATCTGCTCTCGGGAGAAGACTCGCGAGGGGTGTTCGACGAAAAAGAGCAGCAGCTCGAACTCTTTCGGCTTCAACTTCACGGCGCGCCCGCCCTGCCGGACTTCGTGACGGTCCCGGTCGATCTCCAGGTTCCCGGAGACGACGGTGCCGGGGCCGGCATCCGCGGCCGAGGGCACGGCCGAGCGGCGGAGGAGCGCGCGGATGCGAGCCATGAGTTCGCGCATACCGAACGGCTTGGCCAAGTAGTCGTCGGCGCCGGTATCCAGCCCGGCGACCCGATCGCCTTCGCCCCCGAGGGCGGTGAGCATGATGATCGGGACGCGGGTATCGCGCCGGAGGAGGCGGCAAACCTGCATGCCATCGACGCCGGGCAGCATGACATCGAGAACGATGAGGTCTGGCAGCTGTTCGCGCGCGAGCTTCAGGCCGTCATCGCCGCGGGTGGCGGTGATGACCTTGTAGCCTTCGCGCTTGAGGTTGTGTTGAAGGGTGAACAGGAGTGTCTCCTCATCTTCGACGATGAGGACTTTTTGTGGGGGAGCGGCGCTCATTGCCATCCCTATCGATGCTTGGCCACGCGTGTTAACGGCCGGTGAACAATCGTCGATGCTACCATGATGGGGGCCCGGGGCGGCGACCACAATCAGGAGTTCATGATGCGTGATGAGCCGCGGGCGAAGCCGTCGAGACGGCGATGGCTGGAGTACGGAGCCCTTGCCGTGGCGGTGCTCCTCGCGATAGGCGTGGGCGGGGCGCTCTTTCTTGCGAGCGGTGATGGCGAAGGCGGCGCCTCGCCCGAAGAGGTCGTTCGGAAGCTCTTCGCCGATGTGGCGAAGGGCGATGGCGCGGCCGTCGATGCGGCCCTGGTAGTGGACGCCCGTGCGGACGACGACTTCCTGTTGGTGCCGCTGGGGTCGAAGCGCGTGGTCCTGGAGACGAAGCCGGCCTTCACGCAGCTGACGACGAGGTTGATCGCCGAACAGGACGGGTGGGCTTCAGTCGGAGTCGACGGGATTGTGAAGGAGGCTGAAGGCGAGCGTGAGGGGGCCGGGAGCGTCTACCTGCAGCGCGTGGATGGGACGTGGCGCGTTTCCGACCAGCGCCGCTTCCTGGAGGCGAACAGCGGCCAAAGCTCACTAGTAGCCACGGTGGCCACCGGCGACCTCGGCGTGTTGGACCCCAACCGGCCGAAGGTAGGCGAGGTCGCCCCGGACTTCGCCCTGCGGGACGCGCGGGATGAGGGAACGGTGAGAAAGCTTTCGGACTACCGGGGGAAGGTGGTGATCCTCAACTGGTACGCCAGTTGGTGTGGCCCATGCAAGCGCGAGATTCCGGCTTTCCAGGCCGTCTACGAGGCGTTGGGGGATGACGTCGTTGTCCTAGGGGTGAACCTGGAGGAGGCGGCTGGCAAGGCGGTGGAGGTGCTTGCAGACAACCAGGCGGAATACCCGGCGCTGCTCGACCGCGATGGCAAGGTGGCTCAGCACTACCGTGTCACCGTTATGCCGACCACCTACTTCATCGACCGTGAAGGCGTGGTCCGTGCGTTGCAGTTCGGCGAGGTACGGGAGGCGGACCTGGTGGCGAAGCTGAAGGAGGCCGGCGTGGTGTACGCGCCGAAGTAGCCCGCCGGAAGGGCGAGCCCACTTGACGGCGGGACGGCGCCGGGGCACTGTTTCGGTTGACTCGTTATCACGGACAGGGCCCTCCGATGGGAGGGAACACGGGGCAAGCCGGATGAGCCGGCGCTGTGCCGCAACTGTGACAGCCTTTGGGCTGAAGCCAGAAAACCCGCCCTGATCCGCCTACCGAAATTCCTTCGCGCGAAAGGGGTCGGATCATGGTTCTTCCACGCACCTGAGTTGCCCGCATGCTCGATAGCGGGTTTTTCTTTGCCCGCGCCCAGCCAGCGCCCGGGAGCGGTTCCCGAATGCGTGCCAGTGAGAAGTGGGGACCCGGAATGAAGTCGTTCTTGATCGCGATCGTGGTGGCGATGGCCGCCCTTCCCCTTGTGGCCGTGAACGCGGCCCTGCCGGAAAACGCGGCCGTTGGCAAAGCTGCCACGTTTATCCTCCATACGCAGGCCGCCGATGGGGGATTCGGCGGATTTGGTGACGGCCAGTCATTCGACGCTATCTACGCCTTGCGGAGCGCCGGCATCGACCCCGCCACGGTGAAGCGAGCGAGCAATTCGCCCGTGGACTTCGTGAAGGCGAAGGCCAGCGGCCAGACGACGGCGGCGGCGGCGGCGAAGGCGGCGTTGGCCGCCAGGGCCCTCGGCCTGGACCCGGGAGCGGTGAACGGGACGGACTTGCGGGGCGTGATTAACGGCCGCTACAACGACGTCACCGGCCGCTTCGCCGGCGACGACTTCAGCCAGTCGATCGCCATCCTGGGGCTCGCCTGCACCGGCGGATCGGCGCCCGGTGGGGCGGTTGGCGCGCTGAAGGCGGCACAGCTGGCGGATGGCGGCTGGGGCTTCGATGGGTTCAGTGACGCGGACACGGCCGCGATCGCCATCCAGGCGCTGATCGCCGCGGGGACGCCAAAGAGCGACGGCTCGGTCGCGAAGGGCCTGGCCTACCTGAGGACGACGCAGGCGGCGGATGGTGGCTGGGGCTTCGACCCGGCGGCCTCGAACGCGTCGTCTACGGCGTTCGTGCTCCAGGCGCTCATCGCGTTGGGCGAGGACGTCGACGGTGCGACCTACCGCAAGGGCGTGGCGACGCCGGTTGGCTTCATCCTTTCCCAGCAGCTGGCCGATGGATCGTTCGCGGGGTTCGACCCCGGGTTCGCCGCGAACCAGGTGACGCCAGCGCTGGCCGGCCGAACGTTCTGTAACGCCGTGAGCACGCCGATTACGCGGTCCGTCCCGACGGCCACGGCCACGGCGACGGTGACGGCCACGCCGACCCCGACGGCTCCCGTGACGGCCGCGCCGAGCGCCTCCGCGACCCCTACCGCCACCGCTCCGGCCAGCGCGACCGCACCGAAGACGGTCACTTCCGCGCCAGCCCCGCCGAACACTGGCGGCGGCACGCGCGGTCCAGGATCGAGCGCCGCACCGCTGCTCGGGGGGCTCGCCCTCGCTGCGACCGCCCTGGCGGCGCTTGTGCTCACGGCGCGGCGGCCTTCCTGAGCGAAGTGCCCGGAGGTAGCGATGCACACATGGAGTTGGACGGCATGGGTCGGCCTGGTGATGACGGTCGCCCTGACGGCGACGAATCCCCTGTACCTCTGCCTGCTGCTGATCTGTGTGTTGCTTGTCGCGGCGCTGGCGCCGCGGACCGAGACGGCGGTGGCGGGGATCAGGGCGCTACTCATCTTCGGTGGCGGGATGCTGGTTATCTCGCTGCTCATCGCGATGGTGAACGGCACCTATGGGGACCACGTGCTGTTCACGGTGCCGGGGCCGACCGTGCCGTCCTGGCTCGGCGGACTGGCGCTGGGCGGGCCGGTTTCGGGTGAGGGCCTGGTGGCGGCGGCCATTCGTGGGCTGGCGATCCTTTGCGTGCTGGCGGCGTTTGGCGTGATCGCGGTGGTGATGCGGAATGTCGAAGGCGACGACATCGGCGCGCTGGCCGGTTTGAACCGGCGTTCCCCGTTTCTGGCGGCCACCCTGGCGCTCGCGATGGTCTCTCTCGCAGGCATTCCGCC
>CAZQCR010000205.1:0-5707 GCA_964591745.1 uncultured Anaerolineaceae bacterium | reverse complement strand
GAGAGCACACAGGTCCTACTCCTGGACTCCGAATCGCGACAGCCCTGGATCCTAGCGACCTGCGGGAGAGTGACCCGAACTTGCAGGAGCTGGCCGGCTGGGCTACCACGGTCGTTCGGCTTTCGCGAGACAGGGAACGGGCGCACGACCTCGGAGCCGACCTTCGGAGTTTTCCTGCCGAATTCCTGCTCTTCTCCCCGCACGTGGAAGCGTTGACATTCACCGATGAGACCTCCGGGAGTGAGCGGCGAGTTGAGCTGATTTCGGACGCAATCGGGGAGATGCTGCTTGCCGATGGGGACCGGCAGGAGCGCTGGCGAGTTTTCCGGACAAAGCACTCGATGTCGGACGAAGCCAGGGCAGATGCGGGAGAAGCCACGGCGCGAGACGAGGTGGAAATCGCCTGGGCAGTGCCGCTGGATCACCGGGCGGGAAGAGGGAAGTATTGGGCTTTCTTCCCGACGGAGGACGAGCTTCCGCTCGCCGGCATTTTGAACGCTCCCTGGAAGACGAATTCTGATCGACAGGGGTTGCTCGACGGTGTTTACAACCGCGAGATCATCGATGCTGGCGCGAAGATCGTCGCGGCAAGTTTGGGGGAGCTGTTCCGACCAGCCGACCCAGGCGCCCACCTCGACCTCCTTCCTGCGCGGCTGGAGGATGCCCAGGGCTGGGCGAACCAGGAGCTCAACAAGAGGGTGTACGACTACGCCAGTGCGGAGCCGATCGTTCCAGACTCCGATGACGTTCTGCGACTTCCGCGCGACGTCCGGCTTCTCCCCACGCAGGCGACTGAACCAGCCCTGGAACTCTGGCGCAACATGCCGGGCCGCCCCACCGGCTGGGCACACGACAAGCTGAATGGCCGGGAGCGACGCCCGCGGGCTTTGCGATTGAACGCGCTCGACAGCACCGTCGGCAGATGGATCGAGGCCGTTGCAGCGGCTGGAACTCCGGCTGCCTCAGCGCTCGCGATCCGGATGGCGGCCCTATGCGACAGGGAACCGGAACGGATGGGCTCGCCGCCGCCGAGCCTCAAACCTGCGCGGTTCGTGGTCACGTCGGAGGGCGAACGTGTAGCCGCCGACCCCTTGAGGGTGTTCTTGAACGGTGACACCGACGCCACGCTTGCAACGGTCGCAGTCGTGCACGCCGAGGTGGAGGCTGACCCTGTAGCGGCGTCCGCTCTTCGGGAACGGTTCGGACTCCAGCGGCTGGACCCTGTCAAGGAGCTCCAGTCAGTCCTCCGGGGAATCGCCGCGCCGGGATTCAACGATTGGGAGACGGTCTGGCGAGCCGTTCGCGCGACGCCGCTTGCGCCGGCGCAGTCACTGCTCAGGGAGCACCGAAGCAACCTCCGTGTCAGGACGGTCGCCGGAGAGTGGAAGCGCCCGTGGGAGGTGCTCCTCCCCGGGGCTATCGTTCCCGGAGACGAGAGCAGGGACGGGGCGATTGCGGTCGACCTCCAGTTTCACGAACTGGACCGGAACGGCCTTTCCGTCATTGGGGTCGTTGATCGGCCCGTGCGCGGTGGGCTAACGGAGGCGGAGCTTGGCGACTCGCCCTACGTATCGTGGCAACGCGATTACCAAAACGAGGGCCGGCAGGCGTACACTCGACTGGCGCAAGAGACCACCGGGGGCACGCCTCAGTGGGCCCGGATTGATTGGACAACGCCAATCACCGCCGGGCCGATCACACCATTCTTCGCGATGACTGAGGCAGGAAAGAACGCCTTCCTCAGCGAGTTGTTCCCGCTCGCGCCACATGACCGGCCAGTAGAGTTCCACCATGACTCTCGATCCCACATCTACGGCTCCCTTGAGCGGGACTCGCCGGCGCAGTGGCTGATCCGGAATCATGCTCTCATTCCAACGTCGCTTGGGCTTCGACCCGCCCGCAGCTGCGTGGCTTCGGCGTTCTCGGCATGGGCCGAGTTCCTACCCGTTGCCAGGGGTGACGTTGGATTCCTGGAGCTTCCGTCGCGGTGGGAAGACATCGGCCAATCAGAGATCAACGGAGCATTTCAACTCGCATTGCGGTGCGACGATGACGAGAAGCGCTTCGGATTTTACGGCGCGGCAGCCCAGGGCCGCTGGCCGGAGCCGGCAACAATGCGGGTACTCGGCCCCAGGCCGCCAGTTTCTGTTGCGGACGGAGGAACGGCGGCAACGGATGTGGAATCACCCACTTCCAGCGGTATTCCCGCCGCCACTGGGGCGCTGATTTCGGCTCCCGCGGGCGTCCAGGTCACAACGGACCGCAAGCTAGCGATGCACCTGTCCCGGGAATGCCCGGTAATGTTCGCCGACCGATCCGGAATGGTATCCCTCTTCGGTGCCTGGGGCCTTCAGTTGGCAGCCCCCCCAGTGTACCAAATCAGGTACGACAACCCACAGGCAGGTACGCTCGTTGCGGACAGATTCCCCGAACTTGACGTTGGACTACTCCGGACCCACGGCGACCTCGAGCTGGTCCCTTGCACGACGGTCAGGAGGGAGTTCCGCACGGCCAGCGGGGCGTACTCAGAGGAGATCGCGGGCGCCAAGCTGGATCCTCTTCGGCAGTTCGTGTTCCGCGACGATCTCGCAGACGCAGAACTTCTGGGCCTGCTCAACGCTGAGATGGCGTTCGAACTGGATGAGAAGACACTCAAGCGTGTGCTCACGTTCAATGCCGACGAAACCAGAATCCGCCGATATGCCAAGGTCGCAGAGATTCGCTCCGTAGAAGGCAAGCTCGTAGCGATTCTGAGTGAAGCAGGCCTGACTCGAATCCTCCCGGCCGACCTGGCCAAAGCCATCCGCTCGAACTCGCAGCCCGAAGCGCTGGCACGGGCGGCACTCGCCATCCACGGCACGGCCGTCCTGAAGGAGGCGAAGGAGGAACTCAAAGAGGCCGGGTTCCGGCCGCCCCACAGGTGGGCTGGCTCCAGCAACGCCCTGGAGTTCGTTCGCGCGCTCGGATTCCCAGACGACTTCGCAGGGAAGCCGGCGAGCGCGCGGCCACCATTCATCGAGGTGGATGGCCCGCTCCCGCTACCCCAACTGCACGACTACCAGCGGCAGATCGCCGAGGCGGTCCGCTCCTTCCTGAACGAACCACCCGGGCGCGGGTTGGTGTCGCTTCCGACCGGCGCGGGCAAGACACGGGTGGTGACCCAAGCATTGACTGAAGCATATGCGACAGGTTCGCTCACGGGATGCACGGTCTGGCTCGCCGACCGGGACGAGCTTTGCGAACAAGCCGTCCAGAGCTGGCGGGAAGTATGGCGCGTCCACGGCCCGGGATCACCCCTTAGGATCAGCCGTCTGTGGGGTAGCAACAACGACCGGATTGAGGATGTTCGCGAAAGGAATCATGTCGTCGTCGCGACGTTCCAGTCGCTAGTCAACAGAATCGCACAAACTCGTTTCGATTGGGTGAAGCTTGCAGTATGTATCGTCATTGACGAAGCACATGGTTCCGTGACGGCCTCATACACGAACATCCTTCAGTCTTACGATATGACGCCACGTGAGACGTCCAGACACCTGATCGGGCTCACAGCGACCCCTTTCCGTGGCGGCTTCAGCGACGAAGAAACGATGCGCTTGGTCAAGCGGTATGCGGGCCGCCGATTCGACGAAGGCGTCTTTCCCGAGGGCGATCCGTATCCGATTCTCCAGAGAATGGGTGTGCTGTCAAGGACTGAATTCGAGGTCATCGAAGGGGCAGAGATCGAGCTTTCCGCAGATGAACGTGCGCAGCTGGACAGATTCACCGACATACCCAGGGACGTGGAAGCGCGCCTGGGCCAGGACGTGCTCCGGAATCGGCGGATTGTGGATCGGATAGTCGAACTCTCGCCGGAGGGGCCCGTCCTCGTGTTCGCCACGTCCCGTGATCACGGCGCACTCCTGGCTGCGCTGCTTGCTGCGCGAGGAATCGAGGCGCGCGCGATTTCCGATCGGACCGAAATGTGGGCCCGGAGGAATGCCATCGAGCAGTTCAAAGCAGGGGACGTACGTGTCCTCACCAATTACCGCGTATTGGCAACCGGCTTCGACGCACCGAAGACACGGACGCTCTTCGTAACAAGGCCGATCTTCAGCGCGGGCCTGTACACCCAGGTCATCGGCCGAGGCCTGCGAGGGCCTACGAACGGCGGTACGGAGTCGTGCCGAATCGTCAACGTAGAAGACAACTTCGCGCAGTATGGGCACGAGCTCGCGTTCCGAGCATTCGAACACCTGTGGAAGCAGCGTCAGAGTGGCGAGTTTTACTAGCAGGGGGCTGACCAAGCGCGTTGGTTGGCCGGGCGGCGGCTGAGTCCCGAGTCCCGGCTATCCGCCCTGTTCTGCGGCGAGTTCGTTGTAGGCGCGGACGACCGCGTCGCCCTGGTAGGCCCAGCCGCCGCCGGGGTTGAACGAATAGTCGTAGGCGGCGCGGATGGCGTACTCACCGCTGTAGCCGGCCCGTTCGCCGGCGTGCCAGGCCTCGGCCAGGCCGCGGACGCCACGGTCGGCGTTGACTTCGGGGTCGAAGCGGCTATCACCCATGCCGGCGCCGTAGCCCTGGTCGTGAAGCTGGAAGAGGCCGACCGAGTGGCCGCTATCGCCGACGGCGTCCGGCCTGCCGCCGCTCTCCGAAAGCATGACGGCCTTGAGGAACCGCGGGGGCACGTTGTACTTCTGGCCCAGGCGGTTCAGCATCCCGTCCCAGCGGTCCGGGTCACCGCTGGCGCCGCTCGATTCGATCGGCGTGTGGGGGACGTTGGCCCGCGCGGCCGCGCTCGCGCTTGCCGAGGTGGCACCCGAGGCCCGGGACTTCGCGGCCGTCGGTGGGAGCGCACTTGGTGGGACGAACCGGGCGGCCGAACTCGCACCCGTTCCGCTTCGCAGGCTCATTCGCGCGGCGCGCGCCTCGAACAAGGCGACGTGGGCGGCGGAGGGCCGGCCGTTGGCTGTGGGATCGATAGCCATGCGAGGGAAGCGTATGGTGTGGCCTGCGTGGGCCGATATCGGGGAGAGTCCCGAGATGGCCCGGAAACCAGACTGAACCTGGAGCCAGCAGATGACCGAACGCCGCATTCCCGACCCCACGTTGATGGCCCGCCTCCAACTGAGCGTGAAGGGGGTCGATTGGGCCGCCTCACTGGTGAAGCCGTGGCAGCACACGCGCATCGAAGATGAGTGGAGCGCGCATCAGCACGTCTTCCACCTCCTCGCCAATGAGCGCGTCTTCCAGGACCGCATCCGGAGCGCGCTAGCTGAAGACGGGCCGGCGTTCGAGCGCTGGGACAGCGTGGGGTACATGGAGCGTGAGTACTCGTCCGCGAGCGACATCGAGACCCTGGCCGAGCGGTTCATGAGTGCGCGAACGCAGACGTACGAGCTGTTCAAAGCGCTCGAACCCGCGCAATGGGCGCGCCAGGCGACCTGGCCGGATGGGCGTGTGATCGACCTGGCCTGGCTGGCGGAGAAAGTGCTCTGGCACGCCCTCGACCACTTCGCCTTCCTCCTCGACCTGCACGGCGAGTTCGCGCCGCTTCAGGGCGCTAGCCATTAGGCGGTTGTCGGTAATGTCCTCGGGCCGGAGGGACACGATTCTGCAAGACTTCCGGGTGCCATTGCGAGGACTTCGTGAGGCGCCGCCGGGACAATGGAGGTCGGATACTCCCCCGCCGAAAGGACTGGCCATGACTACCCCGACCATCCAACAAATG
>CAZQCR010000204.1:0-5768 GCA_964591745.1 uncultured Anaerolineaceae bacterium | reverse complement strand
TCTCGGGCGGGGCCGCTATCGACCCGGAGATCCAGGAGAAGTGGGAGACCATGGGCGTCGCCGTTGTCGAAGGCTACGGCACCACTGAGTGCTCGCCCGTAGTCTCAGGTAACCGGCGCGATGACCGTGTGCCCGGCACCGTCGGCCGCGCCCTGCCCGGCATCACCATCCGCCTCGCCCCCGACGGCGAAGTGCAGGTGAAAGGCCCGAATGTCTTCCAGGGTTACTGGCGCAATCCCGCCGCCACCTCCGCCGCCTTCGACGAGGGCTGGTACCGCACGGGCGACCTCGGCCAGATCAACGACGGCCGCCTCACCCTCAAAGGCCGTAAGAAGGACCTGATCGTCCTGGCCGATGGCCAGAATGTTTATCCCGAAGACATCGAACGCCCCCTCAACCACCAGCCCGGTATCGGCGAGGCCGTCGTCCTCGGCCTTTCGCGCGAAGGCTCCGTCCAGATCCACGCCGTCCTCCTCGAGAAGGAGCCGGGCGCAGCCGCCCGCGCCGTCAAGGCCGCCAACGCCCTCCTCGATGACCGCCAGAAGATCCTCGGCTACACCACCTGGCCCGAAGAGGATTTCCCGCGCACCCACACCCTCAAGGTTCGCCGCCCGCTCGTCGAGGCCTACGCCCTCGATGTGGCCAGCCGCCACGGCGTCATCGCCCCTGCCGTCGAAGACACTGACCCATTACGGCGGCTCGTCGCACAATGCGCCCGGTATGAAGGCGAGATCGCTGAAGCGCACGCACTCGGAGCCGACCTCCGCCTCGATTCGCTCGGCCGCGTCGAACTCCTCTCCGCTATCGAGGAAGAGATGGGCGTCTTCGTCGATGACGAGCAGATCGGCGCCGCCACCACCATCGCGGAGCTTCGCGAGATGGTGAGCCGGGGCGAACGCCGCCCGAGCAACCACAGCTTCCCCCGCTGGCCGCGCTGGGGCCCGGTCCGCCTGGTTCGCCGCGCCCTCCTTTTCACCGCCGTCTTCCCCCTGGTGAAAATCGGCTACCGGATCGAAGTCAAAGGCCGCGCCAACTTCCGCGGCATGGATGAGCCCTGCATCATCATCAGCAACCACGCCATGCACCTCGACCCGTCCATCCTCTTGAAGTCGATGCCCTCCCCCTTCCGCCAGCGTGTCGCCATCGCCGCTGCCGCCAGCGACATCTTCAGCAATCGCGTGCGTGGCTTCGTCTCCGCCCTTCTCGGCAACGCCTTCCCCTTCGCCAAGGAGGGCAGCGGCGTCCGCGAAAGCCTCGAATACGTCGGCACCATGCTCGAAGACGGTTGGCACGTCCTCATCTTCCCCGAAGGCGTCCTCACCGTGATGGGCCCGACGAAGCCGTTCAAGGGCGGCGTCGGCCTCCTCGCCCGCGAAACCGGCGTCCCCGTCATTCCGATGCGCATCGACATCCTCCGTCCTGGCTTCTACGAAGGGAAGTGGCTGCCCCATCCCCGCGCCCGCGTCCGTGTCTCCATCGGCAAGCCACTCCGCGTCAGCCGCGATATGCGCTTCGGCGAAGCGACCGCCCTCCTCGAGCGCGCCGTCAAGGAAGCCTGAGCCCGTGACGGTTGACGAACCGATCCGCTTCGTCGATATCCTCACCACCGCGTCAGCGGTCTCCAACTACCTCGCTCAGCCCGACGTCTCAGCCGCCCACCTGCTCGACGCCATCGCCATCCTCGCCGGCGAAAAGAGCCTCGCCGACCTCGGCCGTCCCATCTCCCCGCTCGTCCCCCGCAACCCCCGCGGCCAGGCCGCCGGCGCCGACCCCGCCGTCCGCACCCTCACCCAGCGCTGGTGGTCCGAACTCCACGAAGACATCACGGCCGAACTCGACGCCTCGACCCTCGTCCGCCTGCGCGACGAACTCCAGCATCTCCCAGCTTCCCCCGCTCCGTGACGAGCACGCCCCATGGAGCCGCGCCGCTCCGTCGGCGCTGACGCCCGCGCCAACGACCGACCCTTCGAGCACACCCGCGGGGGCGCGGTTCCCGACTCCCGCGACGACCGGGCGACTCCGCGTGCTACGTCGCCAGCCCCTACCGCGTCGTGACCGGCCGCGCCTGCAGCAGGTAGAACCGGCCCTCAACGTCGTAGGCGAACTCGATGTCGATCGGGCACCCGTAGTGCGCCTCAACCGCCGCCGCAGTCGTCGCCACCTGGCTGATCCGCTCGTCCGTCAGCGCCTGCGCGTTCGCCAGCTCCGCTGGCGTCGCCTGCTGCTCCGTCCCGCCCTCAACCGCCACCACGCGCGTCGCCTTGTCCGAGACATCCTTCTGCGTGATCGCCCCATCCTTCAGCGCGATGTAGTTGTCCGGCGTCACCATCCCCGAAACGATCGATTCGCCCAGCCCCCACGAGGCATTGATCAGCACCTCGTCCGTCGCCCCCGTCACCGGGTTCAGGCTGAACGCCACCCCGCTCACATGGCTCGGCACCGTCTGCATGATCACCACACCCATCGCCTCACGCCGGTGGTCGACCTGCTTGATCGCCCGGTAGTGCGCCGCTCGCGGCTGCCAGAGGCAGTGGTAGCAGTCCTGCAGCGCCTTCAGGATGGCCGCTTCGCCCCGCAGGTTGATGTAGCTTTCGTACAGCCCCGCGAAGCTCGCCCCCGCTCCGTCCTCACTCACCCCGCTCGAACGCACCGCAAAGGTCGAGCCCGCCGGTGTCCGCGCCTCAAGCGCCAGGTAGGCTTCCGACACCGCCTCGGCGACCGCGCCCGGGAGCGTCGCCCCCTCCAGCCTCGCGAGGATCGGCGCGCACGCCTCCCGCACCTGGGCGGGCGTCGGCCGCCCTTCCAGCGCGCAAAGCGCCTCGATCGTTTCCGTCAATGCCAGCGCATCGTGAAATCCCCGGTAGCCATCGACCGTGACCGCGAACCCCGGCGGCACCGGGAAGCCAGCCGCCCCAAGCCGCGCCAGGCTCGCTCCCTTGCCCCCAATGCGAGCGGGAACCGCTCCCTCCGTCGCGTCCAGCCAGGCGATGTAGTCACTCATTTCACGTCAACCTTTCCCCGTCGCACGTCTCCGATGCAGCGCTTCCCGGTCGCCCGGGCGGCTCCGCCCGCTCTCCGACGAAGTGTAACGATAGCGCGGGAGTTGCGGCCAACCTCGGAGTGCAAACCCCGATTGCCCCGCTCCCGCTCACACGCCAGAGTAAGCCCCGTGGAAGCTATCGCCCCCGTCCTCGCCGCCGCCGTCGCCATCCCCGCGGGCTGGTCCGCTGGCGTCTTCCAGCACATCCTCTACCGCGAGCCTGAGTACAAGAGCGGCCGAGCCAACGGCCGCAAGGCGCTCATCATTCGCGCGGGCCTGGGCATCGCCGCCGCAGCCGCCACCGCCGTCGCCTTCCGCCCGGACCACTACGCGTTCGGCCCCGCACTCCTCACCGCCCTCTTCGCCCTCGTCTTCCTCGTCCTCGCCAGCACCGATTTCGAACGCAAGCGCATCCCCGACCGTCTGAGCTACCCCGCCATCGCCGCCGCCGCCGCCCTCTGCTGGGCCTGGCCGGACCGCACCATCATCGATGTCTTCGCCGGTGGCGGATTTGGCCTCGGCGTCGGCGTCGCGCTCTTCGGCCTCGGCCTCTTCGCTGGCGGCGCCGGCGGCCTCGGCCTCGGCGACGTCAAACTCATGGTCCTGATCGGCCTCGTCCTCGGCTGGCCCGCGGTCATGTACGCCCTCATCTACGGCATGATCATCGCCGCAATCCCCAGCGTCATCCTCATCCTCACACACCGCCGGAACCGCTACTTCGCCTACGGCCCCTACCTCGCCCTCGGCGCCCTCATCGTCCTCCTCCTCCCCGCGTCTTTTACATAAAAAGCCCGCTCGTCTCTCGCCCAACCGTACGGCCCCTGGAGCCGTGGCCCTCCGTGGGCCACTGACTGTTCGCGTCATGCCCGGACGGCCGGTCGGCCCCGCGCAGCTCCCCGCACGCGCGGCCATCAGCGCCGACGGAGCGGCGCGGCTCCAGCCCTACCCCCTACGGCCTCCCCCCTACACCCTACAAAAGGTTCAGCGGGCCGGGAGAATCCCTACCCGCTGGCAGGCTCTGGGCCTGCTAGAGCAAAGAATCCCTACCCGGATTCCGGCGTGTAGGGCCCTACCCCCACCTAGCCAGGCCCGCCGCCCCAGGTCCGAGGTCCGAGTCAGTAGCCCGCGCGTCAACAAGGGCTCGCCTAGGCGTCAGACAGGACCAGCGACTCGGCCCCGTCACTCAGAACTCAGAACTAAGAACTCGCCCCGCCCTATCCCCGCCCGCCGCCCACCCGTACTCTGGGCGTGGGTTCAGCGGGCCGGGTGGCCGCTGGCAGGCTCTCGGGCCTGCTAGAGGAAAGTCCGGACTTCCGTGGGCAGGGTGCCGGGTAACGCCCGGGCGGCGCAAGCCGACGGCCAGTGCAACAGAAACAAACCGCCCACCTCGGTGGGTAAGGGTGAAATGGTGCGGTAAGAGCGCACCAGCGTCCTGGTGACAGGGCGGCTGGGTAAACCCCACCCGAAGCAAGGCCAAATAGGGGAGAAGGGCGCCCACCCCGTTATCACTCCCGGGTTGGCCGCTAGAGCGTCACGGCAACGTGGCGTCGAGAGAGATGGCCATCGCCCCCTTCGGGGGAAACAAAATCCGGCTTACAGGCCCGCTGAACCCATCCCCGTCCGCAGCCCGACCGTCAGGGAGGGCATTCGCCGCTCCCGGCCATCCGAGGACGCTGTCCCCGGTCCCCCGCATCCTCACGGCCGCAGGAAGAGCCGCGCTTCCGGCCCATCCACCTCGATCCGGTCCACCACCTCCCGTAGCGCGGCCTGCAACCCCTCGAAACCCAGCCCGTCCCACTCACGGATCACCTTCGCCCGCAACGCATCGAGATGCTTCTGCCGGTCCGCCTCCGATTGTTGCGAAGCGACTCGCCCCCGCGCCGCCTCCAGCTCGTCCTCGATCCCCCGCTGCTCCAGCGCCACCGTCGTCCCCAGCGCCTTCATCCGCTCCAGCGAGATGTGCCCGTGCGCCGCGTCCGCCACGATCTCCTCCAGCTGGCGCCGATTCTTGCGGATCCGGTTCTCCACCTTCTCCACCTGGGCCATCACATCCAGCATGTACGAATCCACGTTCCCCGCCCGGCGAACGCGTGAAACCGCCGGCGTGTCCTCCCCCAGCAGCTCACGCACCCGCGGCTCCAGCTCCGCCGAACGCTGCGTGTTGTAGCCACAAGTGTTCTGGTTCGTCCGGCTCTCGCACTGGTAGTAGCGGTAGGCAGCGTGGTGCACCTCGCCGTCCTTCGTCGTCCACTTCTGCCGCCGGCTCACCCCGATCAGCCGGTTCCCGCACCGCCCGCAGTAGACCAGCCCACTGAGCAGGAACGGCTGCACGCTCCGAACCCGTTCGCTCGCGTGGTGCGTCTGCAGCCGCTCCTGCACCTCACGAAAGTCATCGGCCGAAACCAGCGGCGGGTGGCTCCCCGGCACCTTCACCCCGAAGCGCGTGTACGTCCCCAGGTACGCCCGGTTCCGGAGGATGTCCCGCACCGTCACCATGCTCCACTTCCCGCCCCGCCGGGTCGCCACGTTCTCGTTGTTCAGCTGCCCCGCGATCTTGCGGATCCCCATCCCCTCCTGGATGTACAGCCGGTAGATGTAGCGCACCACCACCGCCTCTTCCGGCACCATGTCCAGCCGTCTGCGTGGCCCCACCTGGTAGCCGTAAGGCGGCCGCCCCAGCACCTCGCCCCGCACCGCCTTCTTCCGCATCGCGCTCCGCACCCGCTCC
>CAZQCR010000203.1:0-5780 GCA_964591745.1 uncultured Anaerolineaceae bacterium | reverse complement strand
CCAGCGAACCGTCTCGCCGACGTGGACGGTGAGGTGCTCCGGGAGGAATTCGTTGATCGCGAATCCCGGCTCACCAGCGCCGGCGCGGACCTCCAACACCCCTTCCGCCGCCATCGACCGTTCCACGGCCCCACCGACGGAGAGGGAGGCGATGCCAGCAGCGACGAGGAGGAACGTTCGAACTGAGGCCATCGACGTACCTTAGCCGCCGCGCCGTCCCGTAGGAACGAACGAGGGGCGCGGTATTGGAGAACTAACGGACGTTCCGGAGACATGCGGTTCGGACTTCTTTACTTCACGAGCGCGATGGCGGTTGCCTGTGTTGAAGCCGTCAGGGCACACTGTTTTAATTCCCAAGTGAGACTAAACGACGTTGGACGTTTCGACCCCGTGCCAGGTCTGCGGATCGACCCTCTGTGCGGCCGAAGTCACCTTCAGCCGGGAGGTGCTGACGGCCGAGACTGTCTGGCATCCGGTGGCCTCGCTCGGCCAGGCCTCACTCTGCGAGGATTGCGCAGGCTGGTTCGGGGAGCTGATGCAGACGGCGGCGGTGGGCCAGGGCGATACGCGGGGCAGGCTTGGAATCCCGACGCGAAGCTCTGCGGCGCGGACGGCGGAGAACGGCTGCGACTACTGCCACTCCGGCCTCGGCGGCGTCGCGTTCGCGGTCGATGTCGTGCCGTTCACGGCTGGCGGCGCTGCGCGCGGGCCGCGCCGAGCCCTGCCGATTCGGCATCAGCGGCTCTGCGGATACTGTGCCGCCTGGCTGCAGAGCGTGATGTACGACCCATCGGCGATGCTGGGGCAGAGCGACCGCCGGGATGAAGGGCCCATGGGCGTCTGGCGCTCGGTCCAGGTGTCGAACGTTGCCACCTGCCGGCTAGGGACGATGGACAACCTTGTGGTGGCGACAACGATCGGGGCGAACGGGCTCACTCCCGTCGAGGTCGACGCGGCTCGGATGCCGGACGCGTTGCAGGCTGGCCACGTTGGCTTCATGGGCGCCGGGGGGCGCGAGGCGGAACGGCTGGTGCGGCGGCTTGCGCCCAACCTCCTGGCGAAGCTGGCGGTGGTGGCGCATGTGGATGGCTTGGACGACGCCTTCGCGGCGATGCGGGCCGGGGCAGCCGACTTCCTTGCCTCCCCGCTTTCGCCTCAACAGGTGGCAGGTTCGGTCGATCGCCTTATGAGCGGGGTGCCGCAGACGGAGCGCGGGCCACTCCTCGGCCTCCCTGTGTATCGCGGGCCCATTCGGGACGGCTACGGCACGGCCCTTCCGATCGTGGTGCGACTGTTGAAGCCGGAGCACGCTCCGATGGCGGCGCTGCTCCTGCGGCGGTTCGTGCGGGGGTACGACCGTGTGGGCGAAGACGGTGAGCGAAACCTGCGGGCGCTTATCTACTGTCCGGCCGACCACTTGCCTTTCGTGGTGGGCCGGCTGACGCCGTTGATGGCGGATGTCGCCAGGGTTTCCGTGGCGGGTTAGCGGGGCGAGACGGACTCATCTGGCGGGCCGTGGGCCTCCGCGAAGGCCCGCCCGGCGAGCGCGCGCCCGACGGCCGCGAGCAGCGCCTGGCCGCCGAACGGTTTGGAGAGGACCCCTTCGCAGGCGAAACGCTCGTTGAGCTCGGCCGCTTCGGGCGAGGCGGATACGAGAATGACTGGCGTGGCAATGCCGCGATGGCGCGCCTCGGCAAGAAATCCCGGTCCATCGAGCACGGGCATCTTGTAATCGAGCAGGATCAGGTCAGCTGGCTCCTCACCGAGGGCCGCCAGCCCCGCGCGCCCATCGCCGGCCGTACGCACGCGATAGCCAGCGGCTTCTAAGAGCCGCTGCATGAGCCGGCGCAGCTGAAATTCGTCTTCCACGACCAGGATCGATGGCCCGGCGGGCAGCGCCCCTGGTTCAGACACGCACCACGCCCAGTCCGGCGGCCGCTCGCAGGACGAGGCGGAAGCGCGCCCCCTGGCCCAGCGCCCCTGGCAGGAGCGTAAGCTCGCCGCCCATGCGCCGGGCGAGTTCACGCGAGAGGTGGAGGCCGATTCCGAGCCCTCCAACATTCGCGGTGGCTTCGCCCCGCCTGAACCGATCGAAAACGGCCGTCCTGTCGGCAACTGGGATGCCGGGCCCCTCGTCGCTCACGGTGACGGCCACCTCGTCATCCCGTTCTGCTTCTACGGCGATGCTGACGGGCGTCCCCTCGGGGGAGTACTTGAACGCGTTGTCGACCATGTTCCTGAGCACGATGTCCAGGCGGCCCGGGTCGGCGATCACCAGTCCTTCCCCCAGTGCGGGGCCGGTCCGGTTCACCGGCCGGTCGCCCCAGTGCGATGAGGTGAGCGCGATGGCGTCGTCGATCGCCGGCTCAAGGCGAACGGGGCCAAGCGCCAGGTGGAGGCGCTGGGCATCCATCCGGCTGAGGTCCAGGAGTTCGCTGACGAGCGCCTCCGCGCGACCAGCCGCCGCCCGCGCGGCCGCGGCCGACTCCTGGAGGGAGAGTTCACCGAGCACCGATGCTTCGGCTTCGAGCATCTCGGCGGCGAGGCTGAGGATGGCGAGCGGGTTTCGCAACTCGTGGGATGCGAGATCGACGAGGTCGCCGCGATGGAGGGCGGTCTGTTCCGCGTACACGGCCCGCCCCAACGAACTTCGCGCCGCGAGCATCAGCGCGATCATGACGACGGTGAGGGCAGCGGTGACCAATACGCCCGCGGCGACAATCCAGTTGGCGCTGTAGAGGCCGGAGGAGAAGCTGCCACCACGTCGGAATCTGAGTTCGAACGACTGGCCAGCGAGCGTCACCTCGGTGGCGCTATCCGCGCGGGACGCTTCGAGTGCTGGCCCATCGCCGTAAAGGCGAACATCCGTAAGATCGGCGGCTTTGTCGAAGACCTGGAGCTCGGCTTCCCCGGCGGCTGAACTGACCACGCCCGCGAGGAAGTTTTCCGCGACGAACGGTGCGTAGACGAAACCGACCAGGGCCTCACGCCGCTGGGCGGTGGTCTCCAGGAGCGCGCCCGGACGGTAGAACGGGACGTAGACAAGGAAGCCTGGCCGGCTCTTCTGATCCTGTACCAGCGTGATTACGCCTGTCACCGCGGTCGTACCGCTGTCCCGCGCGGCCTCGATCGCCGAGCGGCGTTTCGGCTCGCTGCCCATGTCCAGGCCGCGCGCGGCTTCATTTCCTTCGAGGGGCTCGAGGTACGTCATGATGAAAAGATCATCGTACTGCGGCACGCTGTCGAGGCGGCGGATGCTGAACGCCGGGTCGACGGAGGCCCTCGCGGAGAGCTCGAAGCTGGCCGCGTCTGCGCGCTTCACGGGAAAGATGACGCCGATCCCGTTCACTCCGGGATAGCGGTTCGTAAGGTCGAGCGTCCTGGTGAAGCTCCGCCACTGATCGGCGCTCACGCTGTTACTGGCGGCGAAAAGGGCCGTCCCGGCAACGAGCGCATCCTCGTAGGTTTGAAAACGCTCGATGACTGCCGCTTCCGTGCGCTCGACGATGGCCTTGAGGTGCGCGTCGGCGCTGACTTGCTCGTTCGCCCGTTCCGTTCGAAAGGCGAGCATGGTCAACAGGACCCCGGCCAACACAATCAGGGACGGAACGAGGACAAGGGCCGAGGGCCTATGCAGCCCTGGAACCTGGTAGAGACGATGAAAGCGCGATTGGCGCAAGGCGCACTCCGGTTCGGATGTTCGGGGGCTTTCAGACTATCGCAAGGGTATTTACCAACCAATCGGTAAATACCCTCGACGATGGGCAAGGCCCAGGCGAGCCGGCCCCGCGGCTACCTACCTGCTGTGACAGGCAGGCCTTTGGACTCGCCACCCGCGAACGGAAGCTCGTTGGTATCCCAACCGGTAGGAGTACCCACCCATGGCCCTCACCCTCGTCGAAGCGAGCAAGCTCAGCAACGACACCCTGGCCACCGGCGTGATCGAGACGATCGCCCAGGAGAGCCCGATCATCCAGCGTCTGCCATTCGTCGAAACCTCCCGCAGACAACGACGGACCCCGGACCCTCCACCGTGAGGCTACCGTCCTCTTCGATCCAGACGCGGGCAACGACCCGCGCGATGCGCGCGGCCCACTGCTCCGGGCTCAGTTCGGATGTCGGGACGGCCTGCCCGGAGTCTTCGTCTATGACGCTGTTCTCGGTCGGGATCAGCTCACCGGTGCGGACGTCTCGCTCGTGCGCGGAGGTCGTTGCGATAACCCCGGCGGCGAGCGCATCCCGTAACCAAATCATCATCTGCAGCTCCCCGGCCTCATCGGACCCCGAGCTGCGGCGTGCGTCGGCCAGCTCCGCCATCAGGGCTTTCCGCTCCGACCGGATCGCCTCCATCTGGTCTTCGAACAGCCGCGCCTCCAGCACTCCGCGCCGGAAAGCGTCGCTCACGCGCGCTTCTTGTTCCGGGTAGGCCGCTAGCCGTCGCTCGATGTCAGCCACCCGTTCAACCACCCCGGAGGCCAACTCTTTCTCGCGTGCGATGATGAGGTCCCACTCGGCGATCGCCCGCTCCGGGTTGGCGATCAGGACGTCCACCGCTCGCTTGACGGCGGGCAGCACTTCGTCCTCGCGCACGGTCCAGACGACGCCCTCATGCCCGGCACGCGGCCCGTGTGAACGCCGCCGGGCACATTCGTAGAGCGTGGCCGTCTGCCCCCGGACGGTCTTGATGCGGCCCATGAGGCGCGCGCCGCAATGACGGCACCAGAGGAGCCCGCGTAACTGGTAGCGGCCCGGCGTCACGTTGCGCGCGGAATCGAACTTCCGCCGGGCGAGCGCCGCCTTCGCCGCCGCGAACGCCGGGGCGTCAACGATCGCCGGGCACGCCATCGGCTTCCCGGCGTACGAGCCTTCGCCGATGTACCGGGGCGCTCGGAGGATCTTTGCGACGGTTGACCACGACCAGCCGGGGTAGGCGCTCTTCCGGTTCGCGTGCCCGGTAGCCATCGGCGGGGCGATGCCCCGCTCGTCGAGGCGGCGGGCGATCGCCTGGAGGCCAAGCCCCTCCGTCGAGCACCACGCGAACACCTCGCGGACCACCGGCCCGGCCGTCTCGTCGATCATCAGCCCGCCGACCGCGCCGACTTCGCCCTTCGCCGCCCGGCGGTACCCCCACGGGACTGTGCTGGACAGGTACGCGCCGTCACGCACAGCGCGGGCGCGGCCACCCGCCATCCTCTGGCTGATGAGTGCCCTCTCAAGCTCGCTGACGGCAGCCATGATCGTCCGCTGAAACTGCCCGGCCGCATCGTCCGCGAAAGACTCCCTCACGAACTCAAGCGGCACCTTCAGCGTCTTCAACCGCTGGATCGCCAGCAGCGCGACGAGGGCGTCCCGGCCCACCCGGTCGAGGGCGTAAGAGACCACGCGGTCGAAGCCGGGCTCTTCGCGTTGCCCCCGTCCCCGCTGCGCCTCCGCCGCCGCGAGCAGGGCCGCACCGCCGGGGCGGTCGGCGAGGGGGACAGCGCCGCTAACCGCTTCATCGAGGTATTCGGCCACGATCGTGTAGCCGCGCTCGCGGCAGTACTCGCGGACGGCGAACAGCTGGACTTCGATCGTGCCCGTCTCCTTCTGCTCGTCCGAGGAGACGCGGGCGTAGACGGCGACGCGCACAGGGGTGCTCGTCGCCGCTGGCTTCGCCCCGCCGTCGCTCCACCGGGCCACTGCCCTGAACGCGTCTCCGGGTGTCGGGGCTGGTGAGGTCGGGGATGTCGCCGGGGGCACGGTCGGCATCGACGGGGTTGAACCATCTTCAACTTGTGGCC
>CAZQCR010000202.1:0-5794 GCA_964591745.1 uncultured Anaerolineaceae bacterium | reverse complement strand
GCGAGCAGTCCCAGCGGCTGGTGTGGAACGAGTGGCCCTTGAACGACTCGACGCCCTCGATGCCCGGGAGCTTCGGCCGGTTCAGCGGCCCGTTCGCCATCGCCACGAACTTCGCCCGGAAGCGGTCACCCCGGTCCGTCGAAATCGTCCAGAGCGAAGTCGCGTCGTCCCAGCGCAGCTCCGTGATCTGCGTCTGGAAGCAGGCGTTGCGGTAGAGGTCGAAGTGCTGGGCGATCCGGCGGCTGTGTTCGAAGATCTCCGGGCCCTTGGCGTACTTCTCCGTCGGGATGTAGCCGACTTCTTCGAGCAGCGGCAGGTAGATGTAGGCCTCCGTATCGCAGGCCGCGCCGGGGTAGCGATTCCAGTACCAGGTGCCGCCGAAGTCGCCGCCCTTCTCGATGATCCGGAGATCGGTTACGCCTGCCTCCCTCAGCCGAGCTCCGATCAGCAGCCCGGCGAAGCCGCCACCGATGATCGCGACTTCAACCTCGTCGAAGAGCGGCTCACGCTCGAGGGGCTGGCTGTAGGGATCTTCGACGTAGTGTGCGAAGTCCCCCTTGATTTCGAGGTACTGGGCGTTGCCCTCGGCGCGGAGCCGCTTGTCCCGCTCTGTGCGGTACTTTTCGCGAAGGGCATCAGGGTCGAAGCCGAGGTCGGTGGTGGTAGGTGCGGTCATTTTTTGACTCCCCTGGCGGCGCTCTCCGCGAATGGTCCGATACTAGATAGTTCACGTGACGTTACGCAAGTTTCGCGGCGCGGGCCGGTGCGAGGGGAGGCGGTCGAGGTACGTCCGGGACCCCTGTTCTCACGGTGCTCCCTGGTATCCGTCCCAGTACTCTTCAATCTTCCAGAGCGGCTCGTTGGGTGGAAGTGAGTCGCGAATCAGCGCAATCACTTCTTCGTAAGTCGCAGAGTCGAACTTTGACCAGCGGGCGTAACGGAACGTTCGCCACCGCCTGGCGTGGCCGCCGAGATTCAACGCAGCGAGTTGCTTCAGCAAGAGCTCGTCGATCGGCGGATGCAGCGCTTGCACGCGACTGTCAGCGCTATGCCCTCCGCAGACGAACCGCACCTTCAGGTAGCAATTGATCAGCTTCGCGGCGACACCGTGAGTGAATTCCCGCCTCTGGTTCACGGCTGCGGCAATTACGTCTTCGCGCCATTCACGATGCTGCGCGTCCAGGGCAGCCGCTAGCGGCAATTGGTCCGGACTGGAGAACGCCGCATCGAAGCCGCATGCCTCCAGGATGGTCACTCCTTCGTGCACCGTGAAGCGACACAGTTTACTGGCGGACGCCGCGCTTGAGGCAGCCCACGCGGCGAAGCGGTGGCTGTGTTCCTCAATCGTGTAGGGCATGGTCAGGCAAGCCCCGTCCGGCCAGTGCGGAGCTCCTGCAGCACGGCGCGGGCTACCGC
The DNA here is from genome assembly GCA_964591745.1 of uncultured Anaerolineaceae bacterium. GTDB lineage: Bacteria > Chloroflexota > Dehalococcoidia > Tepidiformales > Tepidiformaceae > JANMTH01. The sequence continues at coordinate 4,378 of CAZQCR010000202.1, read as the reverse complement.
TTTCGCCCGGAGTTCCGCCTCCCGTCGCGTGTCGCCGTACGCCATCGCACCAGGCACCTGGGGGATATCGGCGATCCAGCGGCCGTCATCTTCGCGATCGAACTCAATGGTGAGCTTCATTGTGGGCAGTATAGGCCGCGAGGGCGCGCCAGGGGTGGGTTCGCCCCGACCCGGCGCGTTAGCAGTGTCAGGCGTGATCAGCGGTTCGTGGCCGCTGTGGGCCACGACTACCGGGAGCGGTCGGAGTGTTTGGCCAGAATTCGGTGGACCGATAGCCCTCCATGGCTGTCGGGCTGCTGTGATTTAGGGTGGTCGGCGGTCCGTGGCCGCGGTGGTCTACAACTACCGGGCCCTGCCCTCATCGCTCATCCCTCATCCCTCATCTACTCTTTTCCTATGCAAGACACACTCACTCGGGCGAACGCCCTCCTGGTCCGTATCTCCGATATCCTGGTGCGACTTTGACGTCGCCCACGAAGAAGAGCAGGTAGCCGAGCTAGAAGAACAGTCCACCGCGCCCGCCTTCTGGGACGACGCCGAGAACGCCCGCGGCGTCATGCAGCGCCTGGCGGGACTGCGTACCCATGCCGAGACCTGGCGGACCATCGAACGCAAGACCCGTGACGCCGTGGAGATCCTCGAGCTGGCGATCGTTGAGGGCGATGAGAGCATCGCCGCCGCCGCGGAAGCCGATGTCGCCGCTGGCGAAAAACAGCTCGCCGCCCTCGAATTCCAGCTTCAGCTCTCCGGCGAGTACGACACGCGCAACGCCATCCTCGCCGTTCACGCTGGCTCCGGCGGCACCGACGCCCAGGACTTCGCCCAGATGCTCCTGCGCATGTACCTCCGCTGGGCCGAACGCCGTGGCTTCTCCGCGGAAGTCATCGACCTCACGGAAGGCGAGGAAGCCGGGATCAAGAGCGCGACGGTCGAGATCCAGGGCGCCTACGCCTTCGGCTACCTGCAGAGCGAGCGCGGCGTCCACCGTCTCGTTCGTCAGTCGCCGTTCAACGCCTCGGCCACCCGCCAGACGAGCTTCGCCAAGGTCGAAGTCCTGCCCGAAGTCGAAGGCCTCGCCGAGATCGAAGTCAGCGACGACGACGTCCGCATCGACGTCTTCCGCTCGAGCGGCGCCGGTGGCCAGAATGTCCAGAAGAACTCGACCGCCGTTCGCCTTACCCACATCCCCACCGGCATCGTCGTCACCTGCCAGGACGAACGCTCCCAGGGCCGCAACCGCGAACGCGCGATGATGGTCCTCCAGTCCCGCCTCCTCGAGATCGAGATGAATCGCCGCGAAGAGGAAAAGGCCCGGTTAAAGGGAAAGCACGTCGACATGTCCTTCGGCAGCCAGATCCGCAGCTACGTGCTCCATCCGTATAAGATGGTGAAGGACCTGCGAACTGACCACGAGACGAGCGACACGACCGCCGTTCTCGATGGTGAGCTCGACGAGTTCATCGAAGCCTACCTCAAGTCCCGGGTCGGGGAGGACGCATGACACGCCGCCTGCTGGCACTGCTCGCCATCGCCCTTCTCCCCGCAGCCGCCCTCCTCGCCGCTCCCGCCAGCCCCGCCTTCGCCGACGCCACGATCGACAACACGTCGGTCGATAACGGCTACCCCAAAGAGCTGAAGTTCCGCGTCACGGCCAGCGCCCCGGTCAACATCACGGATGTCACCCTCAACTACACCGTCGTCGGCCGCGGCACGAGCGCGCTCGGCAAGCCCACCACGATCACCGCCGCCCAGACGCTGACCGCCGAAGTCGTCGTCACCACGAACAGCGCCCAGAGCTACATCCCCGCCGGCAGCGAGTTCGTCTACCACTGGGATATCACCACCGCCGACGGCAAGACCACTTCCAGTCCCGACCAGAGCTTCATCTACCTCCCGCCCGGCCAGGAGTGGAAGACCGTCCAGGGCGAATTCATGACCGTCTACTTCCTCGGTGACCGCGAAGTGCTCGCCAACGCCTACCTCAAGGCCGGCCTCGATACCTGGCAGAAAGTCGGCGTCGCTCTCCTCAACACGAAGCTCAAGCAGACACCTGTCCGGGTCATCCTCTTCGATAGCGAGAAGGAGCTAATCGAAGCCCAGGCCGGCCGCGGCTCGACGTTTGACGCGGCCACGCTCACCTGTGGTACGAAGGTCGCTTCGAACATCGTTTTCGTGATCGCCGCCGCCTGTGGCAGCGCCGACCGCACGGACACCCTTCGCCACGAATTCGGCCACATCATCAACGAAGCCGCCGCCGAAAGCGCCCTCGGCAAGCTCCCCTCCTGGCTCGATGAAGGAACCGCCGTCTACGCCCAGAGCTCCGCGGGCGACTACATCACCTCGTTTCAGGCCGGCGCCCGCGCCAACATCCTTATCCCCTTCGGCCAGATGGTTTCGCCGACGAACGACTCGCGTCTCGTCGGCGTCTTCTACGGCCAGGCCTACTTCATGGTGAAGTACCTCATCGACAAGGCCGGCCCCGCGAAGTACGCCGAGTACTTCGCCACGATCAAGAAGGGCGCCCGGTACGACACCGCGTTGAAGACGATCTACGGCTTCACGCTCGACGAATTCGAGCAGGAGTTCCTCGCGTCCGTCGGCTCTGGCCGCCCGCCCACCGTCGCCCCAACGCAGCGGCCGGCTCAGCAGGCCACAGCCGTGCCGACGCAGCGCCCCGCGCAGCAGGCCACCAGCGCACCCACCAAAGCGCCCGTCTCCCTGCGCGAGACCGGCAGCGGCGGCGACGATGGCGGCAGCCTCAGCGGCACCACCATCGGCATCATCGGCGGCGCCGTCGTCCTCGTCCTCTTCGGCGTCTTCAGCTTCTTCCTGATGATGTACTTCCAGAACCAGCGCAAAGGCACGGGCTAGGACGCTCCCTCAGTGACGCTGCTCGCTCGGACCTAAACCTTCCTGCCGCAACGATCGTCCGGTGAGGACGCCGAGCCAGTTCATGCTTCCGTTTGGATATGCGCGTCGGCAGGCATCTCGAACGTTCCCGCCGCCCTGCGATGGCAACACGCCACCGCACCCGGCACACGCGCTCACTGCACCGTCACTGCACCTTTTTCCACTTCAGCCACGTTCCACCCCACTCCTCGATAGCCGCCCCCGATGCCTTCGCGCGCACCCATTCGCCGTCGCGCATGGCGGGCACCCCGCGCCCGCGTACAATCGACCCCATTCGTGCATGCGGGGGCTCGGACCTCGTAACTCGGCACTCGGACCTTCGACATGGAAGACGTTGTCATCGTTAGCGGCGTACGGACGGCCATCGGCCGCTTCCAGGGCTCCCTCACCGACGTATCCGCCTCGGACCTCGGCGCCGCCGTCATCAAGGAGACGCTGGAACGCTCCCACGTGGGCGCTGACCACGTTGATACCGTGATCATGGGCATCTGCGGACAGATCGGTGAGGACACCTACCTCTCCCGCTTCGCCGCGGTGAAGGGCGGCCTGCCCTACGGCGTCCCCGCGATGAACGTGAACCGCCTCTGCGGCAGCGGCCTCGAAGCGATCCACAGCGCCGCCCGCTACATCCAGACCGGCGACGCCGAAGTTGTCGTAGCTGGCGGCGCTGAGAACATGACGCGCCTCCCCTACCTGTTGCCCAACGGCCGCAACGGCTACCGCATGGGCCATGGCGTCGTCGAAGACAGCATGATTCGCATCCTCAGCGACCCTTTCAGCAACCAGCACATGGGCCTCACCGCCGAAAAGCTGGCGGAGATGTACGAGGTGACGCGCAGTGCCCAGGACGAGTTCGCCGCGGAAAGCCAGCGCCGCGCCCTCAGCGCCATCGAAGCGGGACGCTTCAAGGAGCAGATCCTCCCGATTCCGATTAAGGTCGGCCGCGAGGAGAAGCTCTTCGATACCGACGAGCACCCCCGTGCGACCACGGCCGAGGCCCTGGCCAAGATGCGCGCAGCTTTCAAGGATGGCGGCATGGTCACGGCCGGTAACGCCAGCGGGATCAACGATGGCGCCGCCGCTCTCGTCGTCATGAGCGCGACGAAGGCCCGCGAGCTCGGTGTCACCCCTCGCCTGCGCATGGTTGCCCGCGCCGAGGCCGGCGTCGACCCCAGCATCATGGGCGAAGGGCCGATTCCCGCTGTCCGGAAGGCGCTCGAGAAGGCGAACATGACGATCGACCAGATCGACGTCATCGAGCTGAACGAAGCCTTCGCCAGCGTCGCCTGCGCCTGCTCCCAGGAGCTCTCGCTCGATGCGGCGAAGACGAACCCGAACGGCGGCGCGATCGCCCTCGGCCACCCGGTCGGCGCCACCGGCTCCATCCTCGTCGTTAAGCTCATGCACGAGCTTGAGCGCACCGGCGGCCGCTACGGCATCGTCAGCCTCTGCATCGGCGGGGGCCAGG
>CAZQCR010000201.1:0-5846 GCA_964591745.1 uncultured Anaerolineaceae bacterium | reverse complement strand
CTTCGAGGTCGCCTGGCCCGTCATCTCGCGGCGCCAGCGGAACTGGTCCCTGAAACACAAGAGGGGAGGCCTTTCGGCCTCCCCTCTTGAACCGTGCGACTGGCCCCTCCGCGTTTAGCGCGTCAGCCAGGCGAACTGCTGCTGCTTGCGGTTGGCGCGCGGGTCGATCATGACGTTCACAATCGTCGGGCCGTCGTAGGCCAGCGCCGCCTTGATCGCCGGTTCGAGTTCTTCGGCCTTCGTCACGAAGAAGCCCTTGCCACCGAAGGCGTCGGCCATCTTGTCGTACCGGGCGTTGGGGATGTAGGCGCCGGGTGGCATCTTCTCCGGAGGCATGATCTCGTCCGGGCCGCCGCCGATGCCGTTGTTGTTGATGATGATGTTGGTGATCGGCAGACGGTAGCGGCACATCGTCTCGATCTCCATACCGCTGAAGCCGAAGGCGGAGTCGCCCTCGACGTTCACGACCTTCTTATCGGGGTGGACGACGGCGGCGGCGATCGCCTGGCCCATGCCCACACCCATCGTGCCGAAGGTGCCCGCATCGAGACGGTGGCGAGCGAAGAAGTTCGGCATCTGGGTGCGGCCGATGTCCATCGTGTTCGCGCCTTCGTTCTGGATGATGGCGTCGCGCGGGATGAGTTCGCGAATCGTCTTGTAGACGCGGTAGTAGTTCAACGGCGAGGAGTCGTCGTTCATCTGCGGCGCGGTCGCGGCGGCGTTCTCTTCGACCTTCGTCTTCAGCGCGTTCCACCAGGTGGTCTCGCCCGGGTACTCCCAGGGCTGCTCCTTCAGGCGGGTGTTGAGCTGGCCCGTGATCGCCTTGCCATCGCCGACGAGGGCGACTTCGGTCGGGACGTTGGTGCTCATCTCCTCGGCGTTGATATCCAGCTGGATGATGCGGACGTTGGGGTTGAAGCGTGGCGGTGCGCCGAAGTGGAGGATCCAGTTCAGGCGAGCGCCCATCAGGAAGACGACATCGGCCTGCTGGAGGGCGAGGGTCCGCGCACCGGCGACGCTGTTCGGATGGTCGTCGGGGATGACGCCCTTGCCCATCGGCGTCGCGAGATAGGGGAGCTGGGTGCGTTCGATGAAGTCGCGCACTTCGTCTTCGGCGCGGGCGTAGGCCATGCCCTTGCCGACGATGACGAGGGGCTTCTCGGCGCTTTTGAGGGCGGCGAGGGCGGCGTCGATGTTCTCCGCTGTGGTGGTCGTGCGGGCCGGGTCGGGGCAGCGGATCGGCCAGGTCAGTGTCTCTTCATCGACGGAGCCGGAGATGACATCGCCGGAGAGGTCGAGGTAGGCGGCGCCGGGGCGGCCGTTGATCGTCGAACGGACGGCCTGCTCGATGTAGTACGGGATGCGAGGGATGCTATCGACGCGGGCGGCGTACTTCGCGTACGGCCGAGCCGTCTCGACCTGTGGGGCTTCCTGGAAGGCGCCCTGGCCGTTCTGGTAGCTGTCGTTCGCGCCGCCGATGAGGATCATCGGCCAGCAGTTGGACCAGGCGTTGGCCATGCCGGCGATGCCGTGGATCATGCCCGGGCCGGAGACGGCGAGGCAGACGCCGGGGCGGCCGGTGAGGTAGCCCACGGCGGCGGCGGCGTAGCTGGCCGACTGTTCGTTGCGCATGTTGGTGTAGCGAATGCCCTGGCGTTGGGCGTGGATGCCGATCGGGATCACGGGGAAGCCGATGATCCCGAACATGTATTCGACGCCCTGCTGCTTGAGGGCCTTGACGACGATTTCCGCGCCGGTGATCTGTCCCATGCGTGGGTCACTCCGATCGGTTGTGTGGTAGGGCGGAACTATACAGCGGAACGGGCGTCGGTGCTGCTGGCGGCTGAGCGACGGTGGTAGCATATCCACATGGCCTTCACCGTCACCGATTTCGATGACTTCATGGCGGTCCTCCGGGCGAAACCCGAGTGGCAGGCGGAGCTGCGCCACCTCCTCGTTGCCGAAGAGCTGGCGGCGATCAATCGGTCGCTCGAGCGCCTCGACGGGACGGTGGAACAACTAGCCGGGACCGTGAAGAACCTCGAAGAGACGGTCTCGTCCTTCGTCTCCTGGTCGAAGTACATGTTCGAGCGGATGGACCAGCGCCTGGAAGCCTGGTACCGCGACCGGGCGACGGCCGTTTTCGGTCACGTCCTCGACAAAGCGAAGATCATCTCTCCTGGCGACCTGCGATCCTTCTGGAAGGACGGCGTCATCAGCGAAGAGGAGTGGCGCGACATTCGCAGGCTCGACCTGCTTATCGAGGGCATCGACGACGCCGGAAACCGCCATCGGGCGGCGGTGGAGATCTCCTTCCGGGCTGATGCCGGCGACCTCGAGCGAGCGGTCCGCCGGGCCGCCGTCATCGCCCGGACGGGCACGCCATGCTGGCCGGTGGTCGCCACCACGGAGGTCGGGCCCGAGATGGGCGACCTCGTCCGCGGCCGGGCCGCCGCCCTCCTGCGGGATGGCGACGTGGAGTACTGGCCGCAAGCTGGCTGAGGCATGGCGACTGGAATCTGAGGTGACCATAGGGCCGCCCGGCGTCTGCCGACTGTGGCTCCTCACCTCTGCGCCTCCGCGTCTGTTCAGACCAGTGGCGCTGACGTGGTTTTCTTCGCCGCCAGCGCCCGTTCGGCGAATGGCCGGAACATCTCTATCGGTGTGAGCGGGCTGCCCAGCGAGGCGCAGACGCCGCGCAGCAGGCCGATCACGCGGCCCAGGAGGACCAGGTCGGACGGGATAGCTTCCACCGGGTTGCGATTGAGCGCCGCCCTTGTGGCCGAAGCCCCCGCCACCTCACGTGGGCCGAAGATCAGCTGGAGGAGTTCCAGCATCGCCTCCGGACGCTCGTCCTGTGACTTCAGTCCGAGGTCGCGCCAACCCTGCTCGACCATCGCCATGTCACGGTTCGCCGCGCCCAGCACCAGCGCTGCGAACCCCAGCCGGGCCTCTCGTGGCATCTCTTTAGTGAGGCCGAAGTCAAGTAAGGCCACGCGACCATCCGGCAGGACGAGAATGTTGCCCGGGTGGGGGTCAGCCTGGAAGAGCCCATCGATAAGGATCTGATGGCCGTAAGCCTCCGTGATCATCTTCGCGACTCGCGGGCCATCCAGCTTGCTGCGGTCCTCGGCAAGCAGCCGTGCTCCCTCAAGGAATTCCAGGACGAGCACCCGATTCGTCACCATCTCATCGACCACCGTTGGCAGAACGATGCCGGGATGTGACGCGAGGTTCGCCGCGACCCGTCGCGTCATCTCCGCCTCCCGCACAAAGTCGAGTTCGAGCGGGACCTGCTGCCCGACCTCCCGGACGACTGCGCGAAAATCGAACTGCGGCCGCCGCCGGGCGACTATGCCGAGGATCATCCCCACATTGCGCAGGTCGAGCGGTACCAGCGCCTCAACCTCCGGGTGCTGGACCTTCACGACGACTTCGCGGCCGTCATGCAACCTCGCCCGGTGGACCTGGGCCAGGCTGGCGGCGGCGATCGGGGCCGCGTCGAAGCGCGCAAACAGCCGCTCCGGATCGCCAAGCTCCCGCCGGATCGTTCCCTGGACTTCGGCCAGCGGATGCGCGGGGACCGAATCCTGCAGTCGTGAAAGCGAGGCAACGTACTGCGGGGGCACGATATCGCTCCGCGTACCGGCGAACTGGCCGACCTTCACGAGCAGGCCGCGCAGCGAGATCGCCAGCTGGTAAAGCTCCTCGGCTGAGTGTTCGTGGGCAGCGTCCCACGCCGCCCGGGCGGCGGCCGGTTCCTGGCGAAGGGCCCGCTTCTGGGTCCGCCGGTAGCGGAGGTAGATTCGCGCGCCGGCCTTCCCGACGCGGAAGGTCCGCGTCATGCGGCGCGGGAAGAGGAGCGGTTGCGGCATCGGATCCCCACAGCCCTACCGATCAGTAGGTCGATACGAATCATCGCGCCAGTCGCCCATGCGCGCGAGGCCTCCTTGCTCTCCGCCCCGAGAGCAAGGACCGCTCAGGCTTCGTCGAACACGTGGTCCGCGGCGCCGAGGATCCGGACCTCGTCGCCCAGGCTGATCCGGCCGCCTTCGACGATCGCTACACGGATACCGCCGCGCCCGTCGAGCGTCTTGAACAGCCCCGGCCGGCCGTTCAAACGTCCGATATACGCACAGGGCGCGCACAGCCGCCGCCCTTCGAGGACCGCCGTGCCTATCCCGAACTGCAGGCCGACCAGGATATCGAGGTCGATGCCGCTTGTAACGATGTTCCGGCGCAGCGCGTCTTCGGCAAGCCCGAGGTCGATTAGCAGTTCCGTGCTCACCAGCGTGAGCTGCTGGTCGCGCCATTGCGGGTCGCTCCAGTGCCCAAGCCGCGTCGCGTAACGGTCTCCCGGTATGCCCAGGCCGGGAACCACCTCGAACGAATCGTGGCGCGTCATCGGACACCCGGCGGACACAGCCGTGAACAGGGCAGCGACGATCGGCGGCTCAAGGACGTCCATCGTCGGAAGTGTACCGCGATGCCAGCCCGCAGTGGCGCAACCGTATCGCGCCGCGTCTGTATCATCGTTCTATGCGTTACCGCCGGGTCGTCGCCAAGTTCGGTACGAGTCTCCTGACCGCCGGTTCGGATCGGCTCGACCTCGAGTCGATGTCGCGCCTCGTCGGCCAGGTTGTGCGTCTGCGCGAGCAGGGCTGCCAGGTCGTCGTCGTCTCCAGCGGCGCGCGGGCGGCCGGCATGCACCGGCTGAAGGGCCGCCTCGCTCCCGGCCACAGCCTCAGCCGCCAGGCGTATGCGAGCGTGGGCCAGAGCCACCTGATGCAAAGCTGGGACGAACTCTTCGATTGGCACGATACGATCGTTGCCCAGGTGCTCCTCACACGCCGAGACCTGAGCGACCGCCTCGGCTATCTGAACGCACGGAACACCCTCCGTGATCTGCTCGAGTGCGGCACCGTCCCAATCGTTAATGAGAACGACGCCGTCGCCCTGGACGAGGTGTTGGCTACGCGCATCGGTGAGAACGACACGCTCTCCGCGCACGTCGCGAATCTGATCGAAGCCGACCTGCTCGTCATCCTCACCGATGTCGACGGGCTCTATGACGCCGACCCGCGGAGCAGCCCGGACGCGACCCTCCTGCGCGAGGTTTCGCACATCGACGCCGCGACTGAGGCCGTGGCAGGTGACGCCAACGGCCCGGGGACCGGTGGCATGCGAACGAAGCTGAACGCCGCGCGCATCGCCACCCAGGCCGGGATCGAGGTGATCATCGCCAACGGGCGAGAGCATGGCGCGCTGGCGGCGGTTGTAGCCGGCGAATCCCGGGGCACGCACTTCACGCCCGTCGCTGACCGGCTCGAAGGCCGCAAGCGCTGGATCCTCGGAAGCGTCAGCCGTTCGGGCCACATCGTTGTCGACGCGGGCGCGGTGACGGCGCTGCGGGGCCAGGGGCGGAGCCTCTTGCCGGCGGGTATCGCCCGGCTGGAAGGGTCGTTTGGGCGGGGCGAAACGGTGGAGGTGCGGGATGCCGATGGAGCTCGCGTCGCTGCCGGCATCAGCAACTACGACAGCGCCGACCTCGGCCGAATTCGTGGCCTTCGCAGTGACCGCATCACTGAGACACTCGGCTATTCGTTCGGCGATGAAGCCATCCACCGCGACAATCTGGTACTGCTCTAGCGCCGATGAACCGGCTGATTGCGCGGTTCGACCTGAGTGTTATCCGGGCATCGCGGCGGGCGCGCAAGGGCGTCGGCGGCCTCGGCCCCGGTCTCATCACCGGTGTCGCCGACGACGATCCTTCGGGCATCTCAACCTACACGGTCGCGGGGGCGAAGTTCGGTTACCAGCTCCTCTGGCTGAGCCTGCTGACGCTC
>CAZQCR010000200.1:0-5857 GCA_964591745.1 uncultured Anaerolineaceae bacterium | reverse complement strand
GGCGAGCGCGGACGTCACGCGGGAAAAGGTCTCTTGCTGGACGCGTGAGGCGTGCAGAATTTTACCGCGGAAGAAGCCATCGGGAGCGCCCGCCTGGCAGCCGATTGGATAGCGCGCGTCCAGGCCCCCGCCGGCACCTACCTCTACGAATACGACATCGAAGCCAACCGCGAAGTCCCCGGCTACAACGTCGTCCGCCACGCCGGCGTCACCATGTCGCTCTACCAGCTCGCCGCCGAAGGGCACGGCGATGCCACACTCCCCGCGGCCGACCGCGGCCTCGCCTACATGCTCGCCAACATCGTCGAGTACGAAGGCTGGCAGGCCTTCATCGACCCCTCCGATGGCGGCATCGAAGTCGGCGCCTCGGCTCTCATGCTCGCCGGCCTCGCCCAGCGCCGGATCGCCACCAACGACGGCCAGTACGACGCCCTCATGCGCGGCCTCTCCCGCTACCTCGTCGCCATGCAGCAGGCCGATGGCAGCTTCCTCCTCCGCTGGCTCCCCGAAACCGGCGAACCCGATCCCAACCAGCGCAGCCTTTACGCCACCGGCGAGGCCTTCTGGTCCCTCACCCTCATGCACCGCTTCTTCCCCACCGAAGGCTGGGACAGGCCAGCCCGCGCCGTCGCCGACTACCTCTCCCTCTACCGCGACGATGTCGAAGGTCTCCGCTTCCCGCCCTGGGCCGACCAGTGGGCGGCCTACGGTCTCTCCGAAATGGCCTCCTGGCCCCTCAACGACGACAACGTGCGCTACGCCCGCCGCCTCTCCGAACGCTTCGGCTTCCTCGTTCGTACCGAAGCACAACGCCGCGATAGCCGATTCTCCGACTTCGTCCACGGCCGCCGCGCCCGCGCCGCCGGTATGGGGACCTGGGTCGAAGCCCTCGATTCCCTCTGGCTGCTCGCCAGCATCGAGCCCCGCCTCGCCGACCTCCGCCCGAAGCTCGCCGAACGCGCCATCTGCGGCGCCGGCATGCTCCTCGATCGCCAGGTCGCGCCTCACGAAGCATCGAACTATTCGAATCCCGGCGTCGCCCAGGGCGCCTGGTTCACGGAAGGCAAAACACGCATGGACGACCAGCAACACGCAATCTCCGGCCTTATTCGCGCCCGCCAGATCATCGCTGAGGCCGCCAGGTGAGCGACTTCCTCCGCGTCGCCATCGCCTTCTTCGCCGTCGTCAACCCGGCCGGCGTCGTACTCGCCGCCGCCACCCCCCGGTTCCCCAACGACGGTGCGCGCCGCGCCGCGGTCGCCATCGGCGCACTGCTCGCGGGCGCGCTCCTCATCATCGCCGCCCTCGCCGCCGACCGGATCCTGGACGCCCTGGAGATCGAGCCCGAGTCCTTCCGGATCGCCGCAGGCACGGTCATGGCCACCACCGGAGTCTACGTTACCCTGCGCCCCGGGACCCTTCTCCCATCTTCCCCGGCCGGGCGCTCCGCCGCCATCTTCCCGATAGGCATCCCTTCGTTTCTCAGCCCGGCCGCGCTCGTCGCCGCCATCAGCTACGGCACGGATGAAGGCACGGGCACCGCAATCATCGCCGGCCTCCTGGTCCTCGCCCTCGCCGCGGCCGCCGCCATCCTCATCCCCAGGGAGAGAGGGCGCGTCGCCACCGACGCCATCGCCCGTCTCACCGGCGCGCTCCTCGTCGTCCTCGCCGTCGCCCTCGTCGTCGATGGCGTGCTCGCCGTGTAGCGCACCAGCCGGCGTGCGTGCCCCTCGCCATATCTCCGCGTCCACGTGCCCGGCCGGACCCGAAGGTCGATGACGCGCGAAGTCCGGGAGACGAGGCTATGTCTGCGCCAGCCGCGCTAGCTCCTCCGGTACAGCTTCCGGGTAGGCGATGCGCGGGTGATAGACCGCCCGCAACTGCTCCTTCAACGTCTCCGCCACCACCCGCAGATCCCGCATCGTGATCCCGCACTCGTCAAACTGCCCTTCCGCCACCCGCTCGGCGAACACGCTATCCACAATATGCTCGATCCCCGGCCGCTCCCGGTCTTGGTTCGCCCGGACCGCCGCCTCACAAGAATCCGCGAGCATCACGATCGCCGTCTCTCGGCTCTGCGGCCGTGGTCCCCCGTAACGGAAGTCCCCCACCTCCACCTCGCGATCCTCCTGCACCGCTCGCCGGTAGAAGTACGAAACCAGCCGTGTCCCATGGTGCTGCGCGATGAAGTCCCGGACCGCCGGCGGCAGGCCCTCCGCCTCCGCGATCGCCAGCCCCAGCGAGACGTGTTCCCGGATAATCGCCGCGCTCGCTTCCGGGCCTAGTTCGCTGTGTGGCGTTTTTCCCGCTTCGATCGTGTTCTCGATGAAGTACCCCGGCCGCCCCAACTTGCCGATGTCGTGGTAGAGCGCGCCCGCCCGCGCAAGAAGCGCGTCCGCCCCAATCCGTTCCGCCGCCTGCTCCGCCAGCGTCGCCACCACCAGGCTGTGGTGATACGTGCCCGGGGCTTCAGCCTGCAAGCGGCGTTGAAGTGGATGCCGCGTGTTCACCAGCCGCGCGATCAACCTCCTGTCGAACACGCGCGTCCGGCCGGCCGTGGCCACCAGCGCCAGCGCCGCCGCCGCCGCCGAACCCACCCCACAAACGGCCCCCGCAACCAGGATATCCGCCAGGCTGCCGTTGTCGCGCGGCTCGCTCACCAGCCAGAACATCGCCACCGTCCCGCCAACCCCAACTCCCGCCGCGATCCCGGCAACTCCAAACCCGAGCGCGTTCCGCCAGCGCGCCATCACCGGCGCCGCCGCCATCCCGCCCGCCGAGACCGCCACCGCCAGTTCAAGCGCCTCAAGCGAACCGACAAACGAGGATCCCGCGATATCCGGCTCGATCGCCGCCACAAAAGCCGCCAGTGCCCCCACCGCCACCGCAACAACAAGCCCCGCCATGCGCCCCCCCAGCGCCGCCGCGATCAGCGCCGCCGCCGGTAGCGGCAGGGCGAAAGCGAAGAATCGATGGTCCGCGTCCGGCATCAGCGCCGGCATCGCGAGGCGCGCCACAGCCGTCGCCACCACCAGTCCCCCGCACACCAGCACGAACGACACCCTTCCGCCCGCGCCCCGGAACGGCCGCGGCCCCGCCAGGAAGAGCAACACGAACACCGCCGCTCCCAGGGCCGCCACTCCCGTGCCCGCTAGCTTCAGCAGGTCGACGGCGCCGTCCAGCACCCCCGTCTTCCGCAGCGCCTCAATCTCCGCTGCATCCACCGAGTCACCCTCCGGCGTGATCACCTGCCCCTTCACATACGTGACGATCACCGGCGCCTGCGCGTCGCGCGCCTCGCTTCGCCGACGTTCCGTCGCCTCTGCGTCCACCTTCACGTTCTCCACCACAAACGCCCGCAGCAGCTCCCGCACGCTCCCGATCGACTCCGCGTCCAGCCGGGTATCGAGAGGCGCGCGCTCCAGGGCGTCCGTCTGCTCCTTTACCGCCTCCGCCAGCTTCTCCCGCCGCACCGACGCCCGCAGGGCCTCCGCCAGGCGCGCAGAAGCCGCCTGCCGAATGCTCTCGAATTGCGCCGGCGTGTATTGCAACAGCCGCAGCTGTGTCGCACCCGGCAACGCCGGCGCCGCCGGGATCTTCGCGGCCTCTTCGAGCTTTCGCGCGTCGCTCAGATCCGTCCGCAGCCGTATCGCCCGGTAGCTATCGAACAAAGCCGACAGCTTCTCTCCTTGTTCGCGCTGGATCGCCGGGTCTGGTGGGAAATACTCCGGCTCCACCCGCACCGCCGCTTGATCGCGCGCCTGCGAGGTCAGGACCGCCGATTCGTACTGGGCGTTTCTCGCGGCCGAAAGCGATTGCGGCGCCCGGTCCCCCGGCTGCAGGCTTTCGCCCCCAAAGCCCACCGGCGCCATCACCGCGAACAGCGCCAACGCCAGCGCCACAAGCATGTACAGCGCGTCGCGCGTCGAAGGAGCTGAAGATTCCGGCGCTATCATCAATGCCCGACGATACCAGACCCGGCGCACGCCGGTATCCCGCCCCTTTATTCACCCAGCCTGGTTCAGGCGCCCAGCAACGCCCGAACCACCTCGTTGATCATCCGGCCATCGGCCCGCCCCGCGAACTCCTTCGTCATCACCGGCATCACCTTGCCGATCTCCTTGGCAGTGGTCGCCCCCGTCTCCGCCAACACCCGGCGGGCCACCGCCTCCACCTCCTCCCGCGTCGCCTGGCGTGGGCCGTACTCCAGCAGAATCACCAGCTCAGCCTCCTCTTTGCCCGCCAGGTCCTCGCGCTTCGCCTTCCGGAACTGGTCGATGCTGTCCCGCCGCTGCTTCACCTGGCGGAGCACGATCTCCGTCACGGCCGCGTCGTCCAAGGAGATAGCAGCCGACTCGGTCGTCCCCTCCGGCGGAATCTCCGCGTTCCGAACCGCCGAAATCAACATCCGCAACGTGCTCTTCCGCAACTCGTCCTTCGCCCGCATCGCCGCCGTAAGGTCCTGCCCGATGCGTTCCTTGAGTGTCGCCACAGCTTCCTCCATCGCGGACGCCAGTCGCTTCGCGCGTTACGTCCTCCACGGACTGTACCGTGCCGCCCCCCCGTCCCGCCAACGCTCAAGCTGCCCGGGGCCGGCGCATTCAACCGGCACCCATGCCTAAACCCGCCGAAACAGCCCCTCCGGCCCACCCCGCTCCATCGCGTACGCCTCCAGGCGTCCCAACCGGTACTCCACCCAGATCCCCGGCCGCTCCAGCGAAAGCACCGGCGCATCGTAGTTAAACTGGTCCTGCTTCACCCGCAAACGTCGCGCCGCCTCCGCAAACGCCCCGTGGAGCTTCCGCAGCGCCGCCCGATGCCTCTTCCACGCGTCACCGGCCGCCGCCAGGTCTACCCACTCCCGGAACCGCGCCTCGATCTTCGTCAGCGCTTCGCCGTCGACTTCGATCTCCTTCGCCAGCAGGAGCCACGCCGGGAGCATGCCGCCGTTCTGAAGCACCTTGTAGCCCATCCACATGTCGCCCGCCAGCTCTTCGGCGCTCGTCCGCTCCAGCCGTTCGCCCGCGCCCTTCAGCTGGTCGAACGCGCCCGCCGCCATCGCCTCCTGGATCCGCGATTCAATCAGTTTTTCGAAGCTCACGCGCACGATCCTAACGGAAAATGGAACGAAGGCCATACCGGCCCTCGTCCCATTTCGTGTCGTACAAGGTGCCCCGCGGATCAGTCCGCCGAAGGCAGAACCTTCGGCTGGAGCAGCTCCATCACGCGGCCGCCAACCGCCAGTTCACAGGCGCCGGGCTTGATCACCAGGAGCTCGATGCCCGTCTCTTCGTCCTTGTAGCGCTTGCCAAGCTGTACTGCCATCGCGTCTCGCCTCTACTTCTTCAGTTCGAGCGGCGTCTCACCGCACATGATCTCGCCCTCGCCACCCTTCGTGACGATGAATTCAGACCCGCATTTCGGGCAGGTGTAGCGCTTACCCGTTAGTGCCGCCATTCGTTCCCCTCTTCTCCGTTTTGCCGGCCGCGCGCCGCTCCATGGCGGTCGGGCCGTGTCGGTTGCGAACAGGATCCTATCATCCCGTTCGTGCCGGTCAAACCAAAACGGGGGCCCGCGAGCCCCCGCAAAGTCGCCTGAACTGTGCTACTGCACGAACACCGTCGCCAGCATCGCCGGGTGGATGTCGCAGAGGATCTTGAACGTCCCTACATCGTTGAACGGGATATCCGTGGACTTCACTCCCGTGAACGCGCTGTCCTTCAGCCCCCCGGGCGACAGGGTGATCGTATGGACACCCACCACGTTGGTGAACTTGATCGACGTACCCTTCGCGACGGCCACGACACCCTTGTTGGCCGCCTGCTTCGTGCCGTCCGCCGTCACCGTCCAGTCGTTC
>CAZQCR010000199.1:0-5876 GCA_964591745.1 uncultured Anaerolineaceae bacterium | reverse complement strand
CCCCCTCGCCCTCCGCAGAGGGAGAAGGGGGCCGGGGGGTGAGGGAAAGCCGCCGCGACGCCGAACGCCAGGTCTCTCAACTGAGTACGAGCCGTAATCAACGATGCCGCCAGGCGAACCTGGCGGCATCGTATCAACGTTCAGGGTGTCGGGCAGCGGTCAGTCCAGCGGCTCGCATCCATCGCCCGTATCGGCGCAGATGATCGTTATCGCCCCAGGTAGCGTCTCGTTCGCCACGATGATCAGGTTCCGAGACTTGATGAAGGTCACCCCCTCCGGCGCTCCGCCCCCGGTCAGCAGGAACGTGACCGTCTGCGGGTCGAGCGGGTTGCTCACGTCGAACACGATCAGCGCGTTCGAACGCTCGAGCGTGACCGCCGCGTATTCCCGCCCTTCGAGCTTGAAGACCACAATGCCCTCCGGCTCCGGGCCGCGGTTCCGCGTCCGGCCCGTCGGCAGTGTGCCAGCAGCGGCGGCAGCGTCCTCGATCTTCGAACCCGTGTCCGCGACAACCGCCAGCGTCCGCGCGTTGAGGACGGTCATCGTCCGGCCTCCGCTGAACACCTCAGGCGGCCCGGGTACGCGCGACGTGTCGCCTTCGTCCGCCGTGAAGAGATACTTTCCATTGTGATTGCGCGCGATCCCGTCCGACTCGCGTCGGCCGGTGAACGGGTCGTCCACCTGCGCGATCCCGTCGTTCGTCGTGTCCGCGAGGTGTGTCGTGGTTCCTAGCACGGTTCGGGCCTCGACTTCGCCACGCTTGATGTCGATCCGTACGACGACGTTGTTCTCCTGCAACGTGACGTACGCCGTCCGGTTGTCCTTATCCACCGCGATGTACTCCGGCTGCGGGTCGTCCGGGCAGTTGGCGCCAACCAGCCCCGTCAGGTCGATCGGTACGGCCGTAACGGCGTGGTCGTCAGTGTCCACGATGTCGACTCGACCGGGACGTACGTTCGGGCAGATCCCCGGGAGCCCAAGCTCCGTCTCCTCGTCTTCGATAGCCACGAGCGCGTACTTCCCGCTTGGCGTCATCACCACCGCGTCAGGCCCGATGCCAACGGCGGCGGTCCACGTCAACTCGCAGGACGGGATCTCGAAGGCCTGCACGTAGCCGGTCGCGGCACCCGCATTCTTCACCGCGATCAGCCCCCAATCGCCCGACGGGTGAATCGCGACCGAGGTCGGTTCGCCCGGCGCGACGCTCATCCGGCAGGTCTCCGTTGGCGCTGCCGGGTCCGCAATGTCGAGGAGCGACACCGCCTTCGTTGTCGCCGCCGTCACCGCTACATAGCGGCCGTCTGGCGTCGCCGCCGCGATCTCGGCGTCACCAGCCGGGCTCGCGTACGTTGTGAGAACTGAGAACGTCGCCGGCTCCGATGCTGAACCGTTGCTCAGGAACAGGCCCGTGGCCGCGAGCAACCCTGCCGCGATGAGCGATCTGACGATATTGCGCATGGAATCCTCCGCCGATGTGGCTGGCGGCATCATTCGCCAACGACGTGAACGGAGGTTTAACGGATTGTGTTCACCGTGAGAGAGCCGCCGTCCGCCACCGGCCGCGGAGTGCGGAAGCCCGTTCGGCCTTACTCCGGAACGCGAGCGCCGCTCGTTGTGGCCGGGAAGAGTTCGCCGAGCGGCAGGCGGAAGCCCGGGAGCACGTCCTCGCCGTCGAGCGCGCTCTCGAAAGGCACCAGCTGCGTACTGCCATCCGCGCGATAGACCATGACCCGCTGCGTCTCCGGATAAACCACCCACACGAGCCTGACGCCAGCCTCGATGTACTCCTGGACTTTGCGGTCCGTCTTCGCCGCCCGTTCCGAAGGCGACACGACTTCAACGAGGAGGTTGGGTGCCACCGTGAGGTACGGAGCTCCCGGCGCGACCCCGGTCAACCGGTCATGTGAGACGAAGACGCAGTCGGCGCGAGGGATTCGCCGGGGCCGACCGCCGAAGATTTGTAAGCCAAGATCGGCGCCGTAGGCCTTCCCGAGGTTCTGGTCGCGCGCGAAACTCCGGATTTCGGCAACGAATGTCGCCCCAACCTCGCTGGAATCGACGCTCACGGCGCGCTCCTCCACCATGCCATCGTCCAGTTCGTAGGCAACGCTGTCCTCCAGCTCATAGAACTCCTCGGGCGTCAGGAGGCGCTCGGAGACGGCAACGGCGGTCATGGCGAAATCCTCACGCGACCAGTATACGCCGCTCGCGTGTCCGCGGCTGGGCGCGGGTGCGCCTGGTTCACGCGGCCGCATGCCGTCGATCGATTCGGGCCCACTCGCCTCGGACCTCGGACCTCGGACCTCGGACCTCGCCCCTAATACACATCGAACAGGTTGAACCGCGGCCCATCCTTGCAGCACAGCCGCACCCCGTGCTTCGTGAAGATCGCGCAGCCGTAGCACATCCCCCAGCCGCACGGCATGTTCTCCTCCATCAGGATCTCCGGCTGCTGGCGCCGCCCGTTGAAGCGCAACACGTCCGCCAGCGACTGGAACATCAGGTTCGGACCGCAGGCGTAGATTCGGCTCGCCCACTCCTGGTACGAGCCAAGGTGCTGCGTCACGAACCCTTTCGGCCCGGCAGAACCGTCCTCCGTCACCGTCACGTACTCGACCTCCCGCGGCCAGGCGATCCCCGGTAGCAGGTGTGCGGCCGTGCGCGCGCCCATCATCGCCACCACCTGGTGGCCCGCCGCCAGCGCGCGTTCCGCCGTGTCCACCATCGGCGCGATCCCAACGCCGCCACCGATGAGGAGCAGGTTCCCCCGGTCCTCCGGGAAGCGGAACCCCTTCCCCAGTGGCCCATACGCTCGCACCGTGGTCCCGCGCGGCTGCGCCGCCAGCCAGCCGGTCCCCCGCCCAACGACGTTGTAGAGGATTGCGAACCGGTCGCCATCCACGCGGTGGTAGCTGAAGGCCCGCGCGAACATGGGCTCTCTGCCTTCGTGGCTACAGTGCACCATCACAAACTGGCCCGCTTCCACACCGCGCGAAAGGCCCGGCGCGTGAAACCAGGTCACGAACGCGCCTTCATACGCTGGTTCCGTGGAAAGGATGGTGGCGTCCTCGATGATCATCCCTCCAGGTACTCCCGGAGCGTCGCGATCTCGTATTCCGCGCCGCGCGTCAGCGCGTCAATAGCGGCCCGGGCCGTGTCGATCGAGGTGAAACACGGGATCCGCTTCTCCGCCGCCGCTCGCCGGATGTGGAAACCATCGCGCAGCGACCCCGTCAGCCGCCCTTCCGGCGTGTTGATCACGCACTGCACCGTCCCGTCGTTCACCACGTCCACGACGTTCGGGTGGTCGCCGCTCAACACCTTGGTCACCGCCGTCACCTCCAGCCCGAGGCCCGCGATCACCGCCGCTGTGCCTTCTGTGGCGTAAAGCGTGTACCCGGCGTCCGCGAGCTGGCGGATAAGGGGCAGGGCGTCGGCCTTCGTCTGGTCGCTGATACTCAAGAGAACCGCGGAGTCCTTCGTCAGGGCCAGGTCAGAGGACATCAACGCCTTCGTTAGCGCCGCCTCGAACGTGCGATCGATGCCCATCACCTCGCCCGTGCTCTTCATCTCCGGGCCAAGGTGTGTATCCACGCCAACCAGCTTCGACATCGAGAACACCGGCGCCTTGATCGCAACGAGATTCCGCGCCGGCCATAGCCCTGCCGGCCAGCCCTGGGAGGCGAGCGTCTGCCCGAGCATCGCCGATACGGCGAGCTGCACCATCGGCACGCCCGTCACCTTCGAAAGGAACGGCACCGTCCGGCTCGCTCGCGGGTTCACTTCGATGACGAACACACGCGGCGGCTCGTTCTCGATCCGTGGCATCACCGCGTACTGGATGTTCGTCAGGCCAATCGCCCCCAGGTTGAGGACGATTCGCTCCGTGTAGTCGGCCAGCGTCGCGATCTCCTCGGCGTCCAGGCTGCGCGGCGGGTAGACCGCCATCGAATCGCCGGAGTGCACCCCCGCCCGCTCGATGTGCTCCATGATCCCCGGGATGAGCACCTGCTCACCGTCGCAAATCGCGTCGACCTCAACCTCCCGCGCCTCCAGGAACTTGTCGATAAGCACCGCCTTGCCCTGGGCCGCCTCCACCGCCTGGGCGAGGAAACCGACCATCTCGCTGGCGTTCTGTACAATCTCCATCGCCCGCCCGCCGAGCACGTACGAAGGCCGCACCAGCACCGGGTAGCCGATCTGCTGCGCCGTCTTCAGCGCCTCTTCGAGCGTGAAGATGGCCGCCCCCGGTGGTTGCGGGATGCCCAGGTCCTGGAGGAATCGCTCGAACAGCCGGCGGTCCTCCGCGGTATCGATCGTCTCCGCGCCAGACCCGATGATCGGCAGGCCCGCGCGCCGCAAAGGCCCGGCGAGGTTGATCGCCGTCTGGCCCCCGAACTGGACGATGCTTGGCGGCGCCGCGCCGCTCCCCGCCTCGTTCTCCAGGATGTCGCGCACGCCCTCCTCATCAAGCGGCTCGAAGTAGAGGCGGTCGCTCGTATCGAAGTCCGTCGAGACCGTCTCCGGGTTCGAGTTCGCCATGATCGCCCGGTAGCCCGCCTTCTGCAGCGCCCAGGCCGCGTGCACGCTCGCGTAGTCGAACTCGATCCCCTGGCCGATCCGGATCGGCCCACTCCCGATCACCAAAGCCGCGTTTCCCGGCTCCGGCAGCGCTTCGTTTTCCACTTCGTATGTGCTGTAGAAGTAAGGCGTGACCGCGTCGAACTCGGCCGCGCACGTGTCCACCATCTTGTACACCGGCCGAATGTCCCACTCGTGGCGCGTCGCCCGGATCTGCTCCGGCAACCGGTCCGCTAGTTGTCCGACCATCTCATCGCTGAACCCCAGCCGCTTCGCGTCGCGCAGCAGGCCGGGATGCAGCGGCTCCGCGAGCAGTCGCTTCTCCATCGCCACGATGTTCTGAAGCCGCTCCAGGAACCACGGGTCGACGCCCGTCGTCCGCGCCACATCCATCGTCGTCTGGCCTCGCCTCAAAGCCGCCATCAGCGCCCACAGCCGATCGTCCGTCGCCGCCAGCGAAAACTCCGCGCCGTTCTTCCACTCTGGCCGCTCCCACAGCAGCGAGCGCCCGCCAACCTCCAGCGACCGCACTGCCTTGTTCAGGGCCGCCTCGAAGCTCCGGTCGATCGCCATCACTTCGCCCGTCGCCTTCATCTGCGTGCCCAGGCTACGGTCGCCCAGCGCGAACTTGTCGAACGGCCAACGCGGGATCTTCACCACGCAGTAGTCCAGCGCCGGCTCGAACGCCGCCGTCGTCCGCTGCGTCACCGCGTTCGGGATCTGATCGAGCGTCTTACCGCAGGCGATTTTCGCCGCCACCCGCGCGATTGGGTAGCCCGTGGCCTTCGATGCCAGCGCCGAGGACCGCGACACCCGGGGGTTCACCTCGATGACATAATACGGGAGCGGGGCCGCCGGATCGCCCTCCCAGTCGCGAACGTCCTTACGTGGGGCGAGCGAAAACTGGACGTTGCATCCGCCCTCAATCCTCAGCTCCGTGATGATCCGCAGCGCGGCCGTTCGCAGCATCTGGTAGTCCTTGTCGCTCAACGTCTGCGATGGCGCCACCACGATCGAGTCCCCGGTGTGCACCCCCATCGGGTCCAGGTTCTCCATGTTGCAGATCGTGATGCAGTTCCCCGCCCCATCGCGCATCACCTCGTACTCGATCTCCTTCCAGCCCAGCAGATTCTTCTCGATCAACACCTGCGTGATCGGGCTCGCCTCCAGGCCGGTCCGCGCGATGGTTCTCAGCTGCTCCCAGGTATACGCCATCCCCCCGCCGGTGCCCCCTGAGCGTATAGGCCGGCCGAATCACCACCGGCAGTCCGATCGTCCGGGCGGACGCTTCGCAC
>CAZQCR010000198.1:0-5959 GCA_964591745.1 uncultured Anaerolineaceae bacterium | reverse complement strand
TTCCCGCCTACCTCGGCCTTCGCCGATGCCGCCCCGGGTCGCTCAGCATCTCCTCCAGCAGCTCCTCCACCGCCGCATCCAGCCCCTCCTCAACCACAACAGAGTCCACCAGGCCCCAGCGCAGCGCCTCCGCCGTCCCGATCGGCTCCCCGGCAAGCACCATCTGCGCCGCCACTCCCGGGAGCACCGTGCGCGGCAGCGTCTGTGTTCCCCCGGCACTGGGGATGTACCCCAGCGTCACCTCCGGCAGGGCGAACGTTGCCCCCGTGGCGGCCACCCGGTGGTCGCAGCAGAGCGGCAGCTCCAGGCCCGCCCCGAAGCAGAACCCGTGCATCCGGGCCACCGTCAGGCAGCGATGGCCGAGCAACAGCGCCCAAACGTCCCGCTCATAGCGCGCTCGCCGCGCTTCAACAATCGATGGCGCCGTCCCAAACTCGGCGATGTCCGCGCCCGCGGAGAACGCCCGCCCTTCACCCCGGAAGACGATGACACGCACCTCCGGGATATCCCGGCAGGCCTCCAGGTACTGCCAGAGCAGGTCACGCATCTCCAGGTTGATAGCGTTCAGCCGCTCCGGCCGGTTGAGCGTGATCGTTGCCACCCCGCGGCTATCCAGGTCGAAGAGTACGAGCGCCATCCCCCGATTCTCACCCTCCGGCGAACGCATGGGAAGGGATTCGTCCGCGCCGCCGTTCCGCCACCACCGTTCGCGTTGCCACCGCCCCGACGATTACCGCCCCTCCGGCCACCGCCCACCAACCCGGCCGCTCGCCGAGGAAGAGGAACACCCACACCGGGTTGAACACCGGCTCCAGCATCGCCAGCAGCGAGGCCTCCAGCGCCTGCACCCGCACGATCCCCCAGCCAAACAGCGCATAGGCGATGCCAATTTGGCCCACCCCAAGGACCAGCAGTCCGGCCAGGTCACCCGGGCCAGGCGTCAGCATTCCCCCATCACCCCGCACCAGGATCGCCGGGACGAGCCCAACAACCAGCAACGCGTTGCCCAGCGTCACCGCCTGCGGTCGCGTTGCTGGAGCCATTCCCGGCCACCGCAGCAGCGTCAGAAACACCGCGAACGCCACCCCCGCACAGGCGCCGAGCAGGTTGCCCGTCATGCTGTTGCCTTCGAACCGCCCCACGAAGAACAGCCCCATCCCCGCGAACGCTACCAGCGAACAGACCAGGTCCACCCGCGTTGGCCGCTCGTTCACCACGAATCGCACGAGCAGCAGCACGTACAACGGCGCCGTGTACTGCAAGAAGATCGCGTTCGCCGCCGTCGTCAACTTCGTCGCGCCAACGAAAAGCAGCAGGTTCACCGCGTAGCTCACGGCCAACGCCCACGTCACCCAGCCACAGCGCAGCCGCGGTAACCCCGTCCGCGTGATCACCATCATCGTCACGCCCGCGAACAGCGACCGCCACAGCGTCACCCCGAGCGCATCGAGCGAGACCCACTTGATGAACAGCCCGCCCGTGCTCCACAGCATCGCCGCCGCCGCCACGGCGATCAGCCCCTGTCGGTGGTCCGGGAGCGCCGCGAACCGCGTTCGAATCGCCGATCGTGGCCCATCGCTCACGGTTGCAAGCCGCCATTGCGGAACGCCGATACCCGCCCGAAGCCGGACGACACTAGTCGCGCGTTCGCTCGCCCACGGCCGGCTTCGCCGAGTCCTGGAAACGACGCTCCAACAGCGCTATCCCCACGCACAGGCCGACTCCCGCCCCCGCCCCGATCACTACCCCGAGGATGATCTGGTCCGCGTTGAACCGAACGAACAGGTAGATAACGAACGCGATCACGAAGCCGATCAGGAAATAGGTAAGCTGCCTGCGGAAGAACCTGCCCATGCCCGGCAGTATTCCCCGCCCGCTCCCGCCTGTAAAGGCTCAGGTGGTTCATCTTTCGAGCCCGTGACGCCCCTCGAACGCCTCCACCTCATCGATGATGTGCCGGTACCGCCCGATAACCTGGCGGGCCGCCTCGTCCGTCTTCGCCGCGTCTTCCCGGGAGACCGAGCCGCTGGCCATCGCTGCCTCGTACTCCTCCCGGTCCTCCTCGATTAGCTCGTCGCCGGGCAGCGCCCACCAATCGAGGATAAGGTCCCGGTAGGCGACCGTGGCCCCGTCGAACGACACGGCCGTCACCGCGTCGAACCGGTGCGCGATGATCGTCCCGTCCGCCTGCTTCATCCGGTACAGGTTGTAGGGCCGCTTCAGCCAAAAGTATCCGTCCGAAATCGACCCCGCGGGGATGACGATCCGCCCCTCCGCCTGCGTGCCGCCTCGCGTCATCGCGAACCGCACCACCACCATGCCCGGCGAAGCATGGAGCAGCTCCACGGGATACTCCCGCGTCGTCCCATCCGCCTTGATCTTCCGCTCAGTCACCAGCTGGCGAGTCGCACCCCCATCGGGCCGGGGCGTATGCTGACGGCTCACGCTTGAATCTCCCGGGGGCAGGTCACCGCATGGACTTCGAGACCATCATCTACGAAAAGCAGGGTCCCGTCGCGGTCCTCACCATCAACCGCGAAAAGCAGCTCAACTCCATCAACGCCCTAACCTCGCGCGAAATGCAACGCGCCTGGGAGGACTTCCGAGACGACCCGGAGCTCCGCGTCGCCATCCTTACCGGCGTCGGCGAAAAAGCCTTCTCCACCGGCATGGACCTCGTCGCCACATCCCAGGGTGAGAACCAGTTCGCCGGCACCCCAGCGCCCTTCGGCGGCTTCACCCGGCGCATGCCCATCTACAAGCCGATCATCGCCGCGATCAACGGCTACTGCCTCGCCGGGGGCCTGGAACTCGCCCTCGCCGCCGATATCAGGATCTGCACCCCGGAGGCCCGCTTCGGCCTCCCCGAGGTTCGCTGGGCGATAATGCCCGGCGCCGGTGGTACCCAGCGCCTCCCCCGTGCCATTCCCCAGGCCTGGGCCAACTACATGGTCCTCACCGGCGAACAGATCGACGCCACCACCGCCTCCGCCATCGGCCTCGTCTCCCACATCGTCCCCCGGGAGGAGCTAATGGACCGCGCCCATCAGATCGCGAACATCATCTGCGAACGTGGTCCCCTCGCCGTGCGAACCGCGAAGGAAGCCATCCTCCGCGGCCAGGATATGCCCCTCGAAAACGGCCTCGCCTACGAAGAGGTCCTTCTTGGGCGCCTCATGGCCACCGAGGACGCGAAGGAAGGCCCGCTCGCCTTCGCTGAAAAACGCAAGCCTCAGTATCACGGCCGTTGACGTGACGGTTCGCTGGCGCTCCGTCACACCCGTCCTGGTAGTCGCCCTCGCCTGGCTGGCCGCCTCGGCCTGTAGCGGTGGCTCCAGCCCGGCCACCCTGCCCGCCATCAGCTCAGCCCAGGCGGAGCGCGATATCGTAGACGGCGCCCCCGTCCTCTCCAGCTCCGTCCGTCTCCGCTTCGATCGCCCGCTCACCTTCGCCCCACGCAAGGTGCCGCTCGAATCCCTCTTCGAATTCGCCGTAGAAGACGAGAATGGCGAAGCTCAGCGCGTCTTCGTCGATTCCGCCGAGACCAGGAGCAACGGCCGCGAAGTTCTCCTCCAGGTCCAACGGCTCATCCCCTCCGGCGCCACCGTCAAGGTCGTGAAGCGTGCCTTTATCGCGAAGGCCGAAGGCGAGCTCACCGCAACGGTTGAAAGCGATGTCTCGCCACTCCAGGCCCTGCTCGCCTCAGTTGTCCTCATTCCAGACGATGTCTCGATCATCCAGGTCACGAATACCCCCGCCCCAACCGCCGCCGATCGCGACCCCGTCGCCGTCCGCCTCGCCCTCACCGACCATCTCGCCCGCCGTGGCGTTTCCGCGGCGACGGCCTCGCGTGCCCTCGCCCGCTACGACGCCATCCCCACGGATATCGTTCCCGCCCCCAAGGCCCGCGCCGCGCTCGCCGCCCTCACAGGCACGTTCGCCGAACCGGCCATCGATGCGCTCCTCACCGGCGAAAACTGCACCGGCCGGCCCGTCGCCAGCATCGCCTTTGAACCGCCACCAGGCGATCCCGGCCTCCTTGGCCAGGTCACCCACCTTCCCGATGGCCGCCGCAAAGTCTCCCTCAATCCCCTCACCGAGGGCGAGACGATCGATCACCTGATGCCGATCCTCGCCCACGAAGCTATCCACTGCGATCCCGAAGGGAGCCTGCTCGAAGAAGTCATCGCCACCGCCTTCGATTCGTTCCTCTACCTCACGCTCGTCACCAATTCACCCGGGATCATCGCTGCCGGCACCATCCTCGCTCGTGACCTCAACGCCGACGCCATCGCCATGATCAACAGCGGCCGCGCCCTCCCCGAATCGGTCGGCCTCCTCACAAGCCCGTCGGACGCTCCCTTCTTCCCGCCCGGTCGAAGCAACGCCCGGTCCTTCGCCGATTTCATCTCGGCCGCCTATGGAGACATCGAAGTCACGTCACCGCCCGAACCACTCGCCCAGCTCTACGCCGACGCCATCGCCGAAGCCACCGGACAGCAGTCCGGCGACGTGTTCGACGTCCGCTACCTCGATCAGCTTCTTGGCTTCGCCCTGGACCCTCGCGCCCTCATCGCCCTCATCGAAGCGTTCAGGCTAGTCCCGGTGCATCCGTGACCGCTGGACCCGGCTTCAGCGTCGTTTCCACCAGCGAGATGAACTCCTCCGCCGCGAACGGCTTTTGGACGAAGAGCGTCAGCGGAGTGCGTGCCGCAAACTCGGCCGGCCCCTCGGCGCTGTAGCCGCTGATCAGGATGACCGGGAGCGAAGGCCAGCGGTCGCTGATTACGCGTCGCAACTCAATGCCCGATTCGCCCGGCATCACAATGTCGCTGATCACCAGGTCCGGCACGAGCTTCTCGATGGCCGCCTGCGCCGCCCGCGCGTTTTCCGCCTGTACCACCGTGTACCCCTGGGTGCGGAGTAGCCGCGAGATCATGAGGCGCACGGGGTCGTCGTCATCGACCACGAGGATAACGTTAGCCATCAGACCCTGGTCCCCTCCGGCCTCTCCGCGGATGTGCATCGCGTCCCGCGTGGGACGGTACGGTGAGGCCACACCGCCCTGCGGTAGCGGTCCTCTGCCCCTGCATTGTCGGCTACCGCGCCGGGGTGCTGGATAGGGAGATACCCTATCATCGGATGGTCACGGAGCGGTCCGTTTGCTCCAGTTTACCGTCACACCTAACATCGAATCTCCCAGGGGGGTCTGGCATGCGCACCTTCGGCATCATCCTCGGGGCCGCGATCCTCATCTTCCTTGTCTATGTCACACTCAGCGTCCTCGTCGATGGCTACTTCGGCGGGAACATGTGGATCTTCTCCACCCAGGGCGCATGGTCCGCGCCCGATAGCTGGAGCGAATGGCGGGATATCGTCATTGTCTTCACCGCTGGCTTCTGGCTGCTCTCCGGCTTGCTCATGCTCGCCCTCCTCGCCGTCCTCATCTTTCTCGCCCTCCAGATTCGCAAGCTCGTCAGCGAAAACGTCGCGCCCGCTGTCGATTCCCTGCGCGACTCCCTCGACCACGTGCGCGGCACCACGGAGATGGCCAGCGAGACCGTCATCTCGCCCTTCATCCGCGTCTACTCCATCGTCAAGGGCGTGCGCTCCGGCCTCGGCGCCGTGACAAACCTGCCCAACCGGATCAAGCGCCAGCAGAAGAAAGGCCGCAAGAAGTGAGCGACGAGCCCGAGGTCATCGGCGTCAGGCCGGCAATCATCCGCCGCGAACGTCCCCCGGCCTCCTCGCCATCCACGCCCGTGGATGAAGCTATCGGCTGGGCACGCGCCGTCGTCTTCGGCCTCCGCGATACCCTCCGCGACGCCCTCGACGAGGGCCGAAAGGGCGCCAAAGACGCCCAGGACAAAGCCTGGCGCCGCTACGACGACAAGACAAAGTACCGCCGTAAGCCCCGTCCCTGAGGCAAGCCCAAACGCACCATCCTTGCTACGATGAC
>CAZQCR010000197.1:0-5961 GCA_964591745.1 uncultured Anaerolineaceae bacterium | reverse complement strand
GGGTTGCTCCCGCCCCCTCCGGCGTAGGCGCCCCGTCCCTCGGCCCGGATGGTACAGAGATCCAGGTCGAGGACGGCAACCCCTTCACGGGCGGCACGCGCTCCGAAGACGAGCCCAACTTCAACGTCGGTTCCGACCCGCTTGTCGGTTTCCCCCCACCAGAGGAGGAAGCGGACGAAGACACGTCGAAGGCCACCTCGTTGTTCAACCGGTTCCAGGCTAAGGACACGGACGGCGAGTGATGGGCATCGCCCGGCAATACCTGTTGCCGGCGTCGCCTCCGAACGCAGAGTGAGTGTCCTCGCGGGGTGGGACACGGCGCTCGAAGGTGCTCCGACGGACGTTGCTGCTTGTCCTGGAACGGCCGGGGCGAACTGCCGAGCGCCGCGGTCGATGGCGGCGCGTGGAGCCACGAGGAACCGGGAAGCACGCGCCCTTCGCCTACCACCAAAGGATGTCGTCGACCGGGTCTTCGGCCGTATCAACCTCTTCATCGTGATCGATGGACCAGAGGTCCGTGCCGAGGTACTTCCAGCCAGCGTCGGCGAAGATCATGACGATGTTGCCGCGCTCGATGCGGCTCGCGACGCGCATGGCGGCGTGGAGCACGGCGCCGCTGCTGATCCCACCGAAGATGCCCTCGGCGAGCATGGCGCGGCGGGCGTGGGAGAAGGCGTGACGGTTGCCGACGAGAATCTTGCCATCGAGAACGGACTCATCGAGGACGGGCGGGATGAAGCCGTCTTCGAGCGATTTGAGGCCCTGGACGTGGACGCCGAGGCGGGGTTCGACGCCGAAGACCTTGCAGCCGGGGTTCGCCTCTTTGATACGGCGGCCAGCGCCGGAGATGGTGCCGCCCGTACCCATGCCGGCGACGAAGACGTCGACGTGGTCGAGGTCGGCGAGGATCTCGGCGCCGGTGCCTTCGTAGTGGGCGCGGACGTTCTCTTCGCTGCCGAACTGGTTCAGGAGGTAGGCGCCTTCGCTGGCGGCCACGGCGTTCGCCACTTCGATCGCGGACTTTATCCCCGCCTGGCGAGGAACGCGACGGACGCGCGCGCCATAAGCCGCGAGAAGTTCTTCGATTTCCGGGTAGACGCTTTCGGGGACGCAGACATCCACGGGGTGGCCGAGGAGCCGGCCGAAGAGGGCGAGGGCGACGCCAGTGTTGCCGGTCGAGGCCTCGACGATGCGCTGGCCGGGGGCGAGGGCGCCGGAGCGGCGGGCCTCGGTGAGGATGCGGAGGACGATGCGGTCCTTGATGCTGCCGGTGGGGTTCTGGCCCTCGAGCTTGGCGAAGATGCGAATGCCGGCCGCGGGTGAGAGGCTCTTGAGTTCGACGAGCGGGGTATCGCCGACGAGGGCCATGACCGATTCGTACGTGTGCACGGGGCGAGTGTAACGGGGCAGGGGGGCATCGCGGGCGCGCCGCGCATCAGGCCTGGGCGAGCCCGAGTGCCGCGCGCAGGGCGTCCTCTAGCCGGGCGGCGCGGATGGGAGCGCGAGCGAGTTGGCGGCCTTCGAACATGACGACGGGGACGGCCCAGCGGTATTCGAACTCAAGCGTCCGGTCGCTGGCGATGTCGACGGTTTCGATCGTGAATCCCATGACCGCGGCGAAGCCATCGAGAAGCTCGCGCGCTTCGAAACAGAGACCGCAATGTTCCCCAACGTAGAGCGTGACGACGGGCATCGGGGTGAGGCTCAGACCCTGGCTTTGCCGCGAGGTCCGCGGCCGCCGGGGGGATGGTCACCAGACTCCGGGATATCGCCCCAGACGCGATTGGCGTACTCCCGCGTGATGGGGCCGGGCCAGCGCATCAGGATACTGGCGGTCACAACGGCGAGCCCGACGGTGATCCCCGCAACGAGCTGGGGAACGGGAATGTCGGCGATCGTCTGTTCGTCGGTGCGAGTGTACGAGAGGGCGAAGCGCATCAGCCCGTACAGGCCGACGTAGAGGCAGAAGACCCAGCCGGGTGTCTTCACGATCCGGCGGAAGACGAAGAGGAGCAGGGCAAGGATGATCAGGTCGCCGAGGAGTTCGTAGCCGCCGGCGGTTGGGTGGACGGCCTTCCCGATCTCGCCCAGGGTGTTCGGGTGGGTGTAGCGGAAGGCCCAGGGGAGGCCGCTTTCGTCGGCGCGGTGCTCGCCGTTGATGAGGTCACCGATACGGCCGATGGCCTGACCGAGAATCATGCCGGGGGCGGCGGCGTCGAGGGTGATAGCAATCGGCCACTTCCGAATCAGCGCGTAGACGAGCCCGCCGAGGACACCGCCGATGAGGCCGCCGTAGAGCGTGATCCCGCCCTCCGTGATATCGGTGATGATGCGCTGGGGCCCATCGCTGAAGCGGTCCCAGTGTTCGAAGACGTAGAAGAGCCGGGCGCCGACGATGGCGCAGGGGACGGCGACGAGGGCTATCTCCTGGGCGATTTCGCTGGGGATGCCATCGCGCTTACAGAGATAGACGGAGAGCCAGACGCCGCCAATGATGCCGAGGGCCGTGAAAAGGCCGTGCCACGTGAGGGTGAACGGGCCGACATCGAACATGACGGGGTCGATGTTGATATCGATCGCGAGAAACGGGAGCGCGAGGAAGTGCACGGCACGTAGCCTACAGGGGGTGGGCGGTAGGCCATAGGCGGGGTAGCCCGTAGGCGGGACGCCATAGGCGGTAGAGGGGCGGCCGAGGGGGAAGACACAGAGAAGCCCCGGTTGCCCGGGGCTTCTCTGGTGTTGTTGGGTTGGCCGGGTTAGCGGCTGCGGCGTACGGCGAGAGTGCCGCCGAAGCCGAGGGCCATTACGCCAGCGCCGAGGGCGATCAACAGCCAGAGGCTGCTTTCGCTTCCGGTCGCCGTCCCTGTCCCCGTTACCGGGGCCTTGGGCGTTGTTGGCACGGTGCCTGTCCCGGTCGGGGTCGCGGTCGGCGTAGGCGTGGTGTACGTAAGGTTCACCAGCCCAAGCCTGCCGTTGTCCCAACTGCCTGTTTCCGCCGCCTGCTTGTCACCGATCCAGAAGGTGACTGGCGATCCATCGGCGCCACAGTTCGGGGTTGCGCCCGGGTCGAGGGCCGACACATCGACGACGTAGCGGCTATCGCCCGTCACCGAGGTCGTTCCACACGTCGCGGCGCCAATCTTGACGATGATGGCCGTTCCCGGTGTTACCGGCTTGCCATCGATGGACACCGTGCCGGCGAATCTTGACGGAGGGTTCGGCGGTGATTCCGCGTGCGCACTGGAAGTCGAGAAGACTCCCGCGCCGAAGAGCACCATTCCGAGCACCACGGCAAGACCGCTACCGACGAGCGTCCTCATTACCCTGGTCATGCTTTTCAGCTCCATTTCTTCACTGTCCTTTGGCCTTGTGGAAGCCTCTTACCTTTGATGGTTTGCCGCCCCTCCGAAGAAGGGCGGCAACCACCGTGCGGGTTCGAGCTTACTGGTCCACGTCGGTCTGGACAGTCCAGGTCACTGGGCCGGGGGCCTTGATGGCCACCCAGTACGCCTGGCCTTCCTCGAGGGCTACCAGGTCGTTCGCGCCAGGAACAGCTACGCCATCCGGGAAGAAGCCGAGCCAATCCTGGGCGTCCGCCTGCCAACCGTAGACAGCCGTTACCTGGTCGAAGATGTCGTTGCCCTTTTCGTTCGACCCGATCCCCTTGAGGGCGTCGACCGGCGTGATGCCGTCCTTGCCCAGCCAGGTGATCAGGCTCCACTTGAAGGTGAGGGTGTAGTTCTTCGTCGACGAGAAGTCGACGATGGCGTCGAAGCCGATGTCCCCTTCGTCGTCATGAGCGATGACGAGGACGTTGAGGATGCCGAGAAGGCTGTTCGAGACCTTGACCCACGCCTGGCACTCATCGAGCGCGCCGTTCAGCGGGGCGAATTCGACGCCAACCGTCCGGAGGGCGGTCGAGTAGGTCAGCACGCCGTTCGCGAACTGGTTGTTCCCGCCCGTGAGCGAGCCAGCATCGGAGCGGGCGAGGATGATCCCTTCGCCGGCGTCGATCATGAAGTCGACGTTCTCGATCGGGTCGTTCGCGCCGACAACGAAGTCGTCGTCGACCGATGAGAGGACGGGGTGGAGGCTCACGGCGTTCGTGATCGGGTTGCAGAAGCCGTCCCGGTCAAGTGCGCGGAAGACGATGTACTTGAACTGGTTGTTACCAGCCGGGTCGTCTTCGATCGTGAGCTGCTTGTAGCCGCCCCACTTCCAGTTCACGGTCACGTCGTTCGAGTGAACGATCGGGTGCTTACCACGGAAGTCGGGGTAGTCGGCGATGGCGTTGATCGTCGAGGTGCCAACGGCGTCCCCGACCTTGCAGTGCTTGCCGCCGCCAAGGGTGTTGGTGGCGCAGGCCGTGAGGTTGAGGTTGAAGTCGCCGTTCGCCGCAACCATGGCTTCGCCGTGGTTGTCGGTGTAGACCGTGAGGTCACGGCTGATGGTCGGATCGCCATAGGCGGTGCGAATCTGAGCGAGCTCAGCCGCGCCGGTCGTGTCGATCGTCAGACCCGTCTCCGGGTGCGTGCCAGGGGCCACAATCGGCTCCCAGAACACATACGGGCGGGAGTTGCTGAAGATGCTGAAGGGCCCGAACGAGTCCCAGTTGTAGCCGCCGCCCGTGGCGATCGGCGCGATGTACGGGCTCGCGGGCACGTTCTGGGCGTAGTACGGGTTCGGGAAGTCCTGGGCTGTCCAGGTGGTGTTCGCCGTGCCCGTGTAGTAGACGTCCCACTTCAGGACCTGCTTGATGAAGCCGGCGCCGCGGGTGGTGACGATGACACGGGAAGGAGGCATTGGAGCGTCCCACCAGTCTACGTCGCCATCCTTGATGACGGAGTCACAGACGGTCCAGTTGCCTACGAGGCCGAGGCAGAGGGCCGCGCCCGGGACCGAGTCGATCACGATCACCGGAGCGATCCGGTCGGCAAGGTCGATCGTGCTGTACGGCCCGATGACCGCTGCGTTGTTCAAGACGATCGTCGTGCCTGTCGGCGTGTCCGTCGTCCCGTTGCACGGGTTCTCGAACACGATGCCGAACGGATGCCCGAGGCAGACGAGGATGTTCGGGGCGAAGAGGATGTCGAACTCGGGACGGTTGATCGCCGCCGAGCCGTTCGGGCCTTCCGCCGTCGCGGTTTCATCCGCGAGCTTCGGCCAGTCTGTCGGCATCACCCAGCGGTTGGCCGGGAGGACGACGCCGTTGATGGTCTCCTGTGGGCGGCCGGACGGGTTCTCATTGACGAACCAGCCACGGACGCGGACACGGATCAGGACATCCTTGGAGACGTTCGAATCGAACGTCGTGACATCCTTGCTCGCATCCCACGGGTTGCCCGGGGACCAGTCGCCCTTGCCAGCAGCGCCACCCGTGAAGACCGCACCGAGGACCGCGGCAAGGTCGCCATCCTCAGGACTGGCGTTGTGGTCCGGCTTCGATACGTCATCGACGATCGAGACCGCCACGTCGTTGATCTTCATGTAGAAGACCACGAACGCTACCTTCGAGGAGCTGATGATCGGACCCTGGACACAGGGGACCTGGTTCGGGCAGAACGCCACGAACGCTTCGATGTCCACCTGGCCAGGCTGCTCCGATTCGTACATCACGCGGCTGATGCAGGCCCCGTTCGGGTTCTGCGCTTCCACGTCGCCTTCCTGGCTCGTGTCAGAGTTGCCGTGGTTGAGGACCCCGATCGCCTGGGGGCCGAGGGTGCTGATGCCCACGAAGGCGGTGCTTGGGAGATCAATGATCGCCCCGAGGCCCGGTACGAAGTTGCCGGGGCCGCCGCCCTTGGTGTAGATGACGCCGTTGCCGAAGTCACTCGCCAGGCAGATGCCGTTCTCGCCCGCTGCCGGGTTGAGGTCGATGTCGTCGCCGGGCGGAATGCGCCAGTCGTGTTCGAGGATGATGCGCTGGCCCGCCCAGGCGAGAAGAACCTTCTTCTGCGCGGG
>CAZQCR010000196.1:0-5993 GCA_964591745.1 uncultured Anaerolineaceae bacterium | reverse complement strand
TGCTACCCCGCGACCCCGTTTCGCAGCGGGGCGAGGCCGGTAATCTCTACTTCGACGATGTCGCCGGGGTTCAGGGGCTGGGGTTCGCCGGGCGTGCCGGTGTAGATGATGTCGCCGGGGAGGAGGGTCATGACGGCGCTGACGTAGCGGACGATCTCGGGGATGTCGCGGATCAGTTCGTTCGACCAGGCGTGCTGGACATCGCCGCCGTTGACGCGGGTGCGCAGCTCGATGGCCTCGTGGGCGAGGCCGGTGACGATGCCGGGGCCGAAGAGGCCGAAGGTGTCGCTGCCCTTGGCCCGCCACCACTGGCCGTCGGCGCGTTGCCATTCGCGCGCCGAGACGTCGTTGCCGGCGGTGTAGCCGAAGATGCCGGCGAGCGCTTCCTCGCGGCTGGCACCCTTGAGGGTGCGGCCGATGACGATGACGATCTCGCCCTCGGGGTCTATGCGGCCGGCGCCAGGCGGCAAGACGATCGCCTCACCGGGGCCGGCGAGGCTGGAAAGCGGCTTGAAGAAGAGGGTCGGCGGGTCCGGTATCGGCCGTCCGTTGAGGTGACTGGCGTAGTTGAGGCCTACGCAGACCACCGAACGCGGCTCGGTCGGCGCCAGCAACCGCACGGCCGAGGCGTCCAGGGTTTCGCCCGTGCGCTCCGTCCGCTCCCAGAACGGCTCCCGGATCGCCGCGACCCGGCCGTCTTCGAGCAGGCCCGCGCCGGTGCTGCCGTCGCCGCGCTGAAATCGAACGTAGATCGCCATCACCCACCTCCAGGGACTCGTTGCATCCGGAAAGACGGGCAGAGTGTACGCGGCGGAGGCTCTACAAGCCGTCCTGCGTGGCCCAATATGCTGCGTGTTCGCTATGGTGTGGCTCGGGCGGCCTGGGGTGTCCTCGGCGGGCGGTTAGCCCTCCATGGCTGTCGGGCTGCGGAATTCGTCAATCGGCCCTTGGTGTCTTGGTGGTTCATCCCTCACGCTCATTCGCATCCGTATTCCGCTCAGGAGAACCCGCATATGCCCGTCAAGCTCAGCAAAGACGAAGTCAACGCTTTCCTCGATAGCCGCCCCGGCTGGATTGCCCTCACCACCCTCGGCAAGGACGGCTACCCGCATACGGTGCCGATCGGCTACTTCCGCCTGGGCGACGAGGTGTACATCGGCTGCCGGGCGGGCACCCAGAAGCTGAAGAACATCGAACGCAACCCGAAGGTCAGCCTGATGATCGAGAGCGGCAAGACGATGCAAGACATCAAGGGCGCCGTGATCCAGGGTGAGGCGACGGTACTCACGGCGCCGGCGGACCTGCTTCGCCTGGCGCGGGAGGCGGCGCGGCTGCGGGGCGTGCAGGACGGCGAACTGCCGACGGAACCGCGTCCGGGCGCCGCCTACATCCGGGTTGTGCCCGTGAACTACCTGAGCTGGGACTACTCGGTAGAGGAGAGACGATAGACGAGAGACTTGATGGCGGCGGTGAGGCCCTCGACGGTCGTGACCTCGGCGTCCGGCAGGTCTTCGGGCGAGCGAGGCTGCTGGGCGATGTGGCGGCCGGTGCGGAAGAGGACGGTTCGCATGCCGAGGAGCCGGGCAGGCGCGATGTCGTTATCGATCCGGTCGCCGACCATGATGCATTCATGGGGCTCGACTTCCAGGTCTTCACAGGCGCGGAGGAAGAGGCGAACGTCGGGCTTGCGGTAGCCGTGATGGCCCGAGACCTGGCGGTGGGCGAAGAGGCCGCCGAGGCCGAGACGGTCGAGTTCGCCGACAATCGCGGCGGGCTGGTTGGCGGCCAAGCCGAGGAGGAGGCCGCGATGGTGGAGTTCGCGGAGGACGCCTTCGATGGCGGGCCGCAGTTCGATACCACCACGGGAGGCGAGCCGCGCCGGTCCGGAAGCGGCGAGGGCTACCATGACGCGCTCAGTCTTCGCCGCGTTGCCGCCGGTGAGCCGCCAGGCCATCGCGGCGTAAGCGTTGGGGGCGAAGACGGAGACGGCCCAGTCGCTGGCCGCCTGGAGTGCCTCCGGGCTGAGAAGCAGGCCTTCCGCGCGGAGGCTGGCCAGGAGGGCGTCGTCGACCAGGCGTTCGTGCTCGATCTCGGTATCGAGCGGCCCACCAACGTCGAAGAGCACGGCCCGGATGCTCACGGGAGGGGCCGGACATGGAAGGCGGTGTCCCCGGTGGAGAGCGCCCGGAGCTCGATGAGGGCGAGACCCGCGACCGTGAGTAGCGCTTCGAAGACGGCACGGTCGGGCGGTGCGTCCTCGGCGTCGAAGACGAGCCAGCCCTGGCCGGCCGAGCTGGCCAGCATCCAGCGGAGGCGGGCGAGGGCGCCGGCCGTCAGCGTGCGGGCGTCGGGCCACCAGGCGATGCGATCGGCGGGTTCGGCGGTCATGAGGCTGCTGGCGAACGTGGGGCGCGGCTTGAGACGGCCGGCTTCGGCGAGCAACCCGTCGGGCGGCGCGGCAAGGAGCAGCGAGCCAACGCCGTCAGCCAGTCCGAGTTCGGCCAGGACACTCATGGCGAGAGAGTACCGTTCCACCGGACGTATGGCTTGCCGGGGCTGGCTTAAGGAAACGACAAGAGATGCCGAAAACTTCATCAACGTACCAATGGAGGGTTCCCGATGAACGCTATGCGGATTCTTGTGGTTGGGCTGGCGGCTTCGGCTGCTTTCTTTGCGGCGTGCGGCAGTGGCGGCTCGGGTGGCGAGGAAACGGCCGAAGAAACGGCGACCCGTGGTGGAAGCGGATCTTCGGCGACGGGCGAGGCGGCGACGGCCCCGGCCGATGGTACGGCGAAGGCGTCGGCGACGACCGAGACGAAGGCTTCGAACACCCCGGCGGGTGGCGGGAGCTGCGAGCTGAAGGTGACGGGAGACCTGACCGCTTCGGGGAAGGGGCCCGGCGGAAGCAGCGCGGTTGGAAGCGACTACTGGCTGACGGACAAGGAGCTCCGGGAGGGGCTGAAGCTCTTCGAGAAGTTCGGGAATGCGAACCTGTCTGACGACCAGGTCGAGAAGAACGTCGACGTAAAGATGACGAACGACCCGCGGCTCTACATCCTTATCGTGAACTGCGTGGCGACGGCCGGGGACGAGGAGATGAGCGTTAGCCTGCTGCCCGCCAGCGAATCGAAGTACCGGGACATTCCGTATGGGCCGAAACGGTATCCGATCGCTTCGGGTGGGATTTTTGGGGGCGACCCGGGAATCGGAGAGTTCGGCGTCCTCTTCACGTTTGGTGACCGCAGTTTCGGCGTATCGGAGCGAGGCGAGCTGAACATCACGAAGTGGGACGATAGCGGGATTGCGGGGACGTTCACATTCAACGCGAAGGAGCCGGAGATCCTGGCGGATGGGACTCCGAAGGCCGTACAGGTGGTTGGCACGTTCAGCTACGCCTGCACGGGCCAGAGCAAGTGCAAGAAGTAGCCGCCGGGCGGTAACGCTGGCGGGCAGAGGGGGGCGGGCCGAGTTTGACCGTCTTGGCCGGTCCACGCACTATCCGGCGCATGCCGCTTTCTGGATTGCGTGTGGTGGAGCTGGCCGAGGGCGTGGGTGGGCCGTACTGCGGGCGGCTGCTGGCGGGCCTGGGGGCGGATGTGCTGAAGGTGGAGCCTCCGGGCGGAGACTCTACGCGACGGGATGGCCCGTTCCCGGGCGATGCGCCGGACCCTGAGCGCTCCGGGCTCTTCCTCCACCTGAACACCGGGAAGCGTAGTGTCGTCCTCGATCTTCCAGCGGATGGGCAAGCATTCGAAGCGTTGATCGAAGGAGCCGATGTCCTGGTCGTGGCGGACCGGCCTTCGGGGCTGGCTGCGCGGGGCATCGACCTCGGGGTGCTGCGGGAGCGGTTCCCGCGGCTTGTGGTGACGAGCGTGACGCCGTTCGGGCTGACGGGTCCGTATGCGGAGTACATGGGCGATGAACTGGTGGTTTACGCGCTGAGCGGTTACATGTCGTTGACGGGCGCGGCGGAACGGCCGCCTACAAAGGCGTACGGGTCGCTGTTGCAGTACCAGGCGGGTGGGCACGCGGCGCTGGGGACAATGGCTGCGCTGTTCGCACGGCGGTTCACGGGTGAAGGGCAGGTGGTGGACGTTTCGGCGATGGAGGCGGGGACGTTCATGCTAGGGGGAGTGGAGCAGCGGGCGTATTTCTACGGTGAATCGCTGCGGCGGAACGGGACGCGCCTGGTAGGGGTGCCACCGCAGCAGCCGTACCCTTCGACGATCCGGCCATGCCGCGATGGCTTCGTGCATGCGCACTCGAACAACCGCTACCGTGAGCTGCTGGCGGCGTTGATCCCGGACGAGCGGTTGCTGGCTCCGGAGCTGCTGAAGAACATGACGGGCCACGCGGACGAGATCGACGCGATCCTGGATGAGTGGCTGAAGGACAGGGACCGGCGGGAGGTGGTGCGGGAGGCGCAGGAGCTGCGGCTGCCGTTCACGGAGGTGTTCACGCCGGGGGAAGTGATGGCCGAGGAGCACCACCGGGCGCGGGGCAGCTTCGTGACGATCGACCACCCTGGTGCGGGGCCGGTGGTGCAGCCGACGGGGCCGATGCGGCTGAGCGAGACGCCGTGGCGCGACCGGCCGGCGCCGATGGTGGGTGAAGAGGGCGCGAAGGCACCGGGATGGCTTTCGCCGCCTCGCCCAGGTGCGAGGCGAACGGCCGGGCCGGCACGGAGGCCGCTCGAAGGGTTCCGGATCGTCGATTTCACGAACACGGTGGCGGGACCGATCTCGACCATGCTCCTGGGAGACCTCGGGGCGGAGGTGATCAAGGTGGAGGCGCCGAACTCGCGGGCGTTGCGAGCGGTAGGAACGGCGCCGCTGAAGGCGGGGAGCGATGACCTGCCGTACAACCGGGTGTTGAGCTACAACGCGCTGAACCACGGCAAGCGGGCCATCGCCCTGGATATCACGAAGCCAGCGGGATACGCGGCGCTGCTGCGGCTGGTGGCGGCCTCAGATGCGTTCGTCCAGAACTTTTCGCCGCGCTCGCTGGACGCGATGCGGCTGACGTATGACGACGTGCGGGCCGTGAACCGGGACGTAGTGATGACGAGCATGCCGGCGTTCGGCCTTTCGGGGCCGTATCGCAATCGGACGTCGTATGGCCCGGGGATCGATGCGATGAGCGGCTTTTCGCACCTGACGGGGTATGCGGACGGCCCGCCGATGAAGCCGGGTAACTTCTTCTGCGACCAGAACGCGGGGGTGCTGGCGGCGCTGGGGACGATGGTGGCGCTCTGGCACCGGGCTGAGACGGGGAAGGGCCAACACGTTGAGCTGGCGATGATCGAGGGGGAGTTCCAGCTGGTTGGGGACGCCTACATCGACTTCGCGATGAACGGACGCGAGCGGATGCGCTGCGGAAACCGGCACCCGTGGATGGCGCCGCACGATGTGTTCCCGGCGGCGGGCGAAGACGCGTGGGTCGCTATCGGGGTCGAATCCGACGGGCAGTGGCAGGCCCTGAGCGCCGCGATCGGCCGGCCGGACCTTGCGAACGACCGGCGATTCGCGACGGGGGCGGCGCGGTACAGCCACCGGGGGGAGCTGTTCGCGCCCATCGCGGCGTGGACGCGGGAACGCCCGGCGGCCGTCGCGCAGGCGATGCTCCAGGCGGCCGGGGTACCGGCTGGCGCGGCGCTGACGGCGCTCGAACTCCTGAATGATGCGCATGTGGCGGCGCGGAACGGGTTCAACTTCGTGGAGGTGCCGGGCGTGGGCCGGACGCCCTATCCGCGGCTGGCGTTCACGTTGAGTGGGACGCCGGTGCCGATCGAGAAGGCGGCGCCGGGGTTTGCGGAGGACAACGACTATGTGTTCGGGACGCTGCTGGGGATGACGGCGGAGGAGATCGCGGCGTTCGAAGCGGAGGGCGTGACGAGCCGCATCCCGCTGGGCGGGCAGTAAGGTGCCCTCACCCCCGACCCCTTGTAAGTTGAATTTCCGGGAGTCCGGTAGGATTCCCGGAGCGGTGGCGGA
>CAZQCR010000195.1:0-6032 GCA_964591745.1 uncultured Anaerolineaceae bacterium | reverse complement strand
ACACCCTCGGTCACACCAAGCAATACGCCCACGGGATCGCCCTCGCCAACCATGACTCCGACCTCGTGTTATACGGCCTCGCCGACCTGGCCCTTGATCTCGACACCGACGCCCACGCGGACACCAACTCCCGCCCCGGTCACGCCCACCCCGGACGACCCCGGCCCGCCTCCGGACTATCGGCCCAGCCTCGTCCTCGGCATCGCCGGCCCTGGGGATATCTCCGGCGAAGGCGGCGTAATCGCGACCAACGCGATCCTCGCCGCTTTCACCCTGCTCCTCGTGCTCTTTAGCGCCACGCTCTTCAACCAGACGTTGCAGGAGTACCGGGGCGATGTTGAACAGGCCGCTGGCCGCTTCCTCGGGCCCTTAGGATCGTTCGTAGGAGCTGCCTCACATCCGCGCCTCCATGGCAGCGCATCGTGGCAAACGGCCTGCTGGGTCGCCGTTCTCGGGCTCAGCGGCCTGATCTACGGCCTGCTCGATCCCGATTTCGGGCTCGATCGCCCGAGCCTCGTCCTCTTCCTTTCGATCGTGATCGGGACAGGCATCCTTACCTATATCTACTCCGGGCTGGAAGCCTGGCGGACCGAGCGTGTCTTCCGCCTCGATTCCGCCGTGCGTGTCTACTTCCCCGTTCTCGTCATCGCAGCCGTCAGCGTCGCCCTCTGCCGCCTCTTCGGATTCCAGCCCGGCATTGTCTACGGCTTCGTCGCTTCGGCGGTCGTCCTAGCCGATGGCGAAATCAATCCGCGCAAGGCCGGCAAGGTCAATATCGTTCCCGTCGTCACCTGTCTGGCCGTGAGCACCCTCTGCTGGCTCTTCCTTCCCCTGGTTCGAAACGGCAACGAAGACGGCGGCAGCTTCGCCCTCGCCCTGCTCGAAGCCGTTATGGCCATCACCTTCATCGGCGGCATCGACGGCCTGCTCTTCAACATGATCCCCATCCACGTCATGGATGGCGGCAAAGTCTACCGCTGGAACCGGGCCGCCTGGGCGCTCATCGCCGCCGCCGTCCTCTTCCTCACTTGGCACGTCCTCATCAACCGCGAGCGCGATTCGTGGAGCACCCTCTCCCAGACCGCCTCGCTCACCGTCGTCCTCGTCTCGTTGGTGCTTGCCGCCCTCAGCATCGCTACCTGGGCCTACTTCCGCTACCTGCACAAGAGCGGCGCCGAACCTGCCCAGGCATGATCAGCGGCTTCGACCGCGAGCCAGACGAGGGCCCGGGATATCCCCGGCCGCTCGCAGACAGAGCGCAAGACTCGCCACGTAGTCATCATGGGCGCCGGGCGCCGCGCCCCAGCGCATCTTCCCCGCTGGCAGCAACCGCCCCGAACAGTGCCGCAGTTCCAACCGGCAGGCCCGGGCTTCCCCGCTCTGGTCCGATGCGTACAGCGTCAGCCGGCCGCTGCGTGCCGCCGCCAGCAGCGCGAACCCCATCTCCGATTTCGTCCGGACACTGAACGTGACCGGGTCAACGCCTTCACCGAGGCGCTCGCGGAGACGGGCGGCGAAGGGCGCACCCATCCCCGTCGCATCCACCGCCAGCCTCCCCAGCCCCCACCGGCGCGCCGCCGAGACAACGCCGTCCTCCAGCTCTCCGAACGTGACCCCCCGCCAGCTGAGATGCTCCACCACTTCGCAGCCACTCCCCGCTACGCGCCCGATGGTCAGCACACTCGTATCAGCGCCCTCGCCTTCGCCGGCGATATCCAGCCCGGCCACGTACCGCTCTCCCGGCGCTGGTAGGCGAAGCCGTGGGTGAGCGCCCTCCAGCAGTTCCAGGTCCTCTCCGGAGAAGAGGCGCCCGGCTTCCGTCACCGGGACCAGTTCGTACTGAGTCAGGAACAGCGGGTGGTTCGCTCCCAGGCGATCGCGCTCCGCCCGGATGTAGTCGCCGTACACGGGGATGCAGAGGGCCACTTCGGCCCACGGCACCTCCATGTGGAGCGGCGGCCAACGCCGCTCCCGCGCGTCCGCCAGCCGGTTCGCCGCCACCGCCAGGTCGAGCAGGCTCTCTCCGTTCCACGGAGTGCCGAAGAGCACCGTCGGCGCCGCCGTCGAAGCCGCCATTGGACGAAACTGGCGGTCGAACCACTCCGCCTCGATGTCTTGCGCCTCATCCGCAATCAACGCCAACGACGCGGTGTGCCCGGCCACGTTCGCCTCCCTCGAGGCGCTCAGGAAGGTCGCCGTCGCCTCGCCGACGGTGATCGTCGCCCCCGAAATCCGCGGTGCCCGCTCCGCCGGCAAGATCCGCTGAAGCGTCTCCATCGCCTTTCGGGCTCGATTGATGCTGATCTCCGCCTGCGGGCTGAACGTCGGCGCGCACACGATGACCGACCCGCCGCTCGTGAAGTTCTTGCTCAGGAGCGAACCGACCAGCGATGCCGCCACCTCGTTCTTCCCGGCCTGGCGCGGGAAAAGGACCGTGAACGTCGCACCCGGCCGCAGAGTGATCCCGCGCGCGAGATCGAGCACCGTATCCGCCTGGTACGGGCGGAGGAATCGCAAGGGACGCTGAACGGGCATGTGATCGACCGTGCCGGGCTGGCTGTGCAACGCCCAATCCCGCACTGGCACGCCGTACCCACACGGCGGCGGCGATTGAGTATCTCCGCATGTCTAGGTATTCTCCGGACTGCAACGGAGGAGCGATGTGATGACGAGTGCTCGCGGAGTGCGAATAGCGGTCCTTGGCGCCGCCGGAATGCTGGCAACGGTATGGGCGCTCTCGGCTCTCGCCGCCAACCAGGTGACGAACTTTCATTTCGATACGAACGTGAGCGGCTGGGTAACCAACGCGTCCGTCTCGCCCGGGTCGCACCTCGCCACATTCACCTGGGACGCCGCCGACCCCTTCAACGACCCGAACTCGGGTTCAGTTCGCGTCACCAACGTCCAGGAACAGGCGATCACGACGAACGCCGCCATCATCGTGTGCGTCAGCGTCACCGCCGGTGAGCAGTTCCAGGCCGCCGCCCGGACTTTCATCCCGGCCGGCCAGGCCCGGACCGGGAGCGCGATGATCGCCGTGATGGGGTTCAGCGAGCCAGGGTGTCCGCACGTCAGCGGCATCAGCACCAGCTTCGGCAGCGAGGTGACCACCCTCGGCGCCTGGCAGGTGACATCGCTCACCGGCACCGTGTCGCCCAACGTGAAATCCGTGCGCGTCGAGCTCAATGTGCGAAAGACGGTAGGCGCCGCCGGGGGTTTCGCCGCCCTCTTCGACGACGCCTATTTCGGCCCGCCCGGGGGCTTCGGCATGGTTCCCCGCGCCATCACCCCCCTCCTCGCGCGGGACTAACCCGGCGTCTGAGGCCGTTTAGACGCAGAGGCGCAGAGCGGAAGAGCCAGATGGAGTAACCCGGTCGAGTTCGCTCGCTCCCTCCCTCTGCGTCTCTGCGTCCAACCTGCCCGGCGCTAGGACTTGAGCGGCGCGTC
The DNA here is from genome assembly GCA_964591745.1 of uncultured Anaerolineaceae bacterium. Lineage (GTDB taxonomy): Bacteria > Chloroflexota > Dehalococcoidia > Tepidiformales > Tepidiformaceae > JANMTH01. Next base: position 2,585 of record CAZQCR010000195.1, on the reverse strand, counting down.
GACGCGGTCCGTGAAGCCGTCCAGGTCGTACGACATAACGAGTAGATCTCGCGTCCGTCCGTTGCGGTCCTCTACCCAGTCCGCCAGCAAGGCCTCCGGCTGAAAGCCCAGGTGCTCGAACACGGCCCGCGCTCCCGCCTGGTCTGGCGTCATCTGCGCCGTCAGCTTGCGAAGCCCTGCCGACCGCCCGAGGTCGAAGACTTCCGACGTCAGAATTCCCCCCAGACCCGTCCCCCGCCGGTCCGGCGCGATGTTGATCCGGATCTCCCCAACCCGCCGCGTCCAGCCGGCGGAATTCCGGTTCACCGAGGCGTAGCCGGCCAGGTTGGCTCCATCGAACGCGAGGATGGAGAGGTTGTTCCCCTTCTTCAGGTTCGCGATCCACTCCTCTACGCCGGCCTTGCTCGTGATATCCATGCGCAGGAAGAGCAGGTCATCGGGCGCCAGCTTCGCGGCGAAGGCCCGGATCGCCGCGCCGTCATCCGGCGTCATCAGCCGGAGTGTGACGGTCGTACCGTCCTTCAGTTTCGCCGGGCGCGGATAACGCTCGCTGGCCATCTCGGCCTCCTTGGTCGCCCCCCTCGGGGACGCGGGACGAAGTGACGCGAGGATCGACCCTCGCGAGGACGGAGTCAACCGCCTGAACGCCCGTTTGCGGCCGTAGATACGAGGAGGGGGCTGGCGCATGCGCCAGCCCCCTCCCAAAGGTCTCGCAAGTGGCCGAGGCTATTCGACTTCGACCGTGGCGCCGGCTTCCGTCAGCTTCGCCTTGATGCTCTCGGCCTCGTCCTTCGTGATGCCTTCCTTCACCTTCGTGGGGGCGGCCTCCACGAGGTCCTTGGCTTCCTTCAGGCCGAGCCCGCTCACAACCTCGCGGATCGCCTTGATGACGTTGATCTTGTTGTCGCCGAAGCTCTTCAGGAGAACGTTGAACTCCGTCTTCTCTTCTTCGGGCTCGGCGGCGGCGGCTCCGCCAGCGGCCGGCGCCGCCATCATCATCGGAGCGGCGGCCGTGATCCCGAACTTCTCCTCGATCGCCTTGTTCAGGTCGCGGAGTTCAAGCAGGGTCATGCCTTCGATAAGGGCCAGGGCGTCGTCAATCTTGCTCATGTGTCAGTTCTCCTCTGTTTGGTGCGTTACGGTGCGGTGCGTGGCTCAGGCCGCGCCCTGCTCCTCGAGTTGCCGGGCTCGCGAATCCACCAGCCCGGCGAAGTTGCGGATGCTCGCCTGGAGCAGCCCCGCGAAGTTGTAGAGCGGGCTCTGCAGCGTGCCCACAACGTTAGCGACGAGCTGTTCGCGCGAAGGAAGCGTCGCGAGGCTCTCCACTTCGGCGCGGTCCAGCACCTTGCCTTCCATCCACCCGCCGTGGATGGTCAGCTGCATGCGGCGCGTGCGAAGGTGCTCCATCAGCGCCTTCACCGGCGCCACCGGGTCCCCATAGCCGAAGGCCAGGGCCGTCGGTCCGCTCAGCAGCTGGCCCATCTCCGGCCGGCCAGCCTGTTCGGCGGCCATCACGGCCAGGGTGTTCTTCACGATCTTCACTTCAACGTTCGCCGGGCGCAGGGCGCGGCGAAGGTCCGTGAGCTGGGCGACGGTGAGGCCACGATAGTCAGCGCTGATGGCGACCGCGGCACGGGACATCCCGTCCTTGATCTCCTGCAGCATCGCGACCTTTCGTGGGGTCGGCATAGGCGGTCCTCCGGTACTTGGCCCGGCACATACGCCGGGGCGGTTCGTCTGAGCCCGGAGAAACGAAAAATCCCTGCCGCCGGGGCAGGGACACAAGACACGAACGCGCCACCTGGGCGGTCGTGGGTATCGCTGCCTCGGCAGGCGCCTTTCGGCTTATCCCCCCGCCTTGCGGCGGTTCGCATAGGGACCTGCGGTCTCTGGCTCTTCAGTTGTCGAGGTCAACCTTATGGCGGCTGCCGGTTATTGACAATCAGTGCGGCCTCTTGCGGCCGTCGTACGCAGTCTTCATACTTCAAAGTATGACCGTCGAACGCACGACTATCTCGCTGCCCGCGCCCCTCATGAGAGCGCTTCGTGAAGAGGCCGCCGCCCGGAAACTCTCGCTCTCGGCCTTGATTGCCGAGCGGGCCATCCAGGCCCGCCCCCGGCCCGACTGGTTCGGCTCGGCCACAGGTCTGGAACCCGACGCCTCGCTGAAGATCGAGGAGACGCTGAGGGAGCACTTTGCCGGAATGGATCATCACAGATAGCGGGCCGATCATCTCGGCAGCCGCTCCAAGGGAAGGCGCGCGCCACGAACTGGCCATGAGCCAGCTGGCAGCCAACGCCTCCCGCATCCTTATTCCCTGGCCGGTTTACACCGAGGTCGACCTCTTCCTTCGCCACAGCCGCGAGCACCTCTCCGCCCTCCGCCTCGGCCGTTCGCTCCTCCGCGGCGACTTCCGTCTCGAGGCCCCCACCGACGCCGAACTGGAGTCCGCCCTCGACCTCCTCGAACGCTACGGCGACATCGGGCTCGATCTCCCCGACGCCATCGTGATCGCGATGACCGACGCCCGGGGAGCCAGGGCCTTCACCTGGGACTTCCGCCACTTCCGCGCCGTCGTCCTTCG
>CAZQCR010000194.1:0-6057 GCA_964591745.1 uncultured Anaerolineaceae bacterium | reverse complement strand
CGCGACGGCCACAACACCCTTGTTGGCCGCCTGCTTCGTGCCGTCCGCCGTCACCGTCCAGTCGTTCGCGTTCGCTTCGATCAGGACCGTCCGGGACTGCGTGGCCGGCGGCGTGACGGCGCCTCCACCGCCACCGCCCCCGATGAGCGTTTCGAAGGCGCTCGCCGGAACGGCGTTCTCTACGCAGGCCGTGCCCGGGTTCTTGGCGATTGGCGCCGCCGCCCCCCATGCGTCGTGCGGCAAAATCAGCTGCGTGCCGATGGCGTACACCGAGTTCGCCTGCGACGGCGGGTTCTGCGCCTCCGCCAGGGAGAGCGCCGTAACGTTCGAAAACGTCTTCGAGATGTCATCAAGGCTCTGCCCGCTCACCCGCAGCTTCTCCACCTTCGGCAGCACCAGGGCAACGTTCGGCGTGATGATATCCCCCGCCTTCAGCCCGTTCAGGCCCGCCAGCACATCCGCCGTCAGCCGGTGCGCCTCCGCCACCGCGGCCAGGCTATCACCGGTCTGCACGTAGTACTGCGCGTTCGCCGGCAGCTTCACTTCTCCCGAGATGGTCGCGAGCTGCTCCACCGTCTTTCCGTTCGCGGATGCGAGGTCCGCAACCGTAATCCCGTGGATTTCCGCCACGATCGCCGCCGTCTGCCCGGCACTCACCACGTACACCGGGTTGGCCGCAAGCTTCAGCCGCCGGACCGAATCCACCTCACCCTTCGCCTGGTCCTTGTATACCAGGTTCGCGTTCCCGGTCGTCACATCGCTCTGAGTGATGCCATGCTTCGTCGCGATCGCCGCGACCGTGTCGCCAGCCTTCACGATGTACGTCGAACCGCCCGGCAGGGCCAGCTCCGCGCCCGGAACCAGGCCCGAGGGCTGGCTCTTCGGCGTCGCCGTCAGCGTGATCGTCAGCTTCTTGTCGTCCACCACGTAGCCGATCCCGTTCAGATCGGCCAGGATGAGAGTGCCGACAAGCTGGCTATCAGCAATCTTGCGAAGCGTCTCCCGGTCCTTCCGAACCTTGTACTCGATCGTCTCCGTCCGGCCCGCCGCCGTCGGCAGCTTGATCTTCGTGCCCTTCTTGATCGTCGCATCCGCATGGAGCCCGCCATTCAGGTCCTGCAGCGCCTTGATTCCAAGCTCGTGGTCGCGGGCGATTGTCGCCAGCGTCTCGCCGCCGACCACGACGACGGTCTCGTGGTTCAGGTTCTCCGCGAAGTGAACCGCTTCCTCCCAGCCCTTGTTCAGGGCGGTCCCATCGGCCCCGCGGAGCGCTTCTTCCTCTTCACTGATCGGCGCGGTGATCAGGTTGATGAGGTGTTCGACCTGGCGGACATTCAGCGATCCGCCGTTCGTGTTCAGCCACGCCGGCATCGCCGTCCCCGCACGCCCGCAATACAGCGTCCGCTCCAGGAGCGCGCGGTTATTTCGCAGCACGATCGGATCCTGGTTCTGGAAGTTCGCCGTGTTCAAAGGCAAACCCACCCCGCCCTGCCCCTGGATCCCGTGGCAGGTCCGGCAGTTGTTGGCGAAGAGGAGCGCCCCGCGCTCAATCGACTGCTCCTGGTGCCAGACAATCTGGTCCTCGGCGCGGATCGGTATATCCACCACCGTATACGCCGCGCACCCGCCAATAAGCACGAAGAACAGCGTCACTATCAGGGCGATCTGCTTCTGGGTGTTCAACCAGTCCTCCGCCTAGCCGTTGTACGAGATCGTCCGGAGCGGGTTGTCAGGCCCGCCAGACGTGATCTTGCCGGTGTTGATGTCGATTGAGCCTGTCGATATCGATACGGCCATCGTGTCCATCGGCCGTGGGGCCGGCCCGAAGACACGAACGCCGGCCCGCGAGTAAGTCGATCCGTGGCACGGGCAGCGGAACCACCCGGTGATCCCAGGGAAGTTCACCTGCGCGCCGTTGAAGCCCGGACTCCAGGGCACCGTGCAGCCAAGATGTGGGCACTTCCAGTACAGGGCAAGGAGCCCGCCCGTTCCGCCCACGCCGAGCACATCGCCCTGGGCGCCAGAAAGGTTCGCCAGCCAGCACTTCGCTTCAGAGATGCGGGCAGGGTCCTCACCCGCCTTCGGGATGACGGCCGCAGGCACGTTGACGATTCCACCGAAGCCCCGCGGGTGCCGAAGGTTGAAGAACCCGAGGAAGCTGGCGACCTGCGATCCGACGAAGAGACTCAGACCCGCAAACACGCTCACGCGCATGAACGAACGGCGAGCCACCTTCCGCGCCTCGACCTGCCTGGCCTGTTCCACCCGGCGCACAACTGGGGCGCCACCGGGATTCGACTGTTCCACCTGTGCCATCGTCTCCCTCTACTCCTGCCCCGGAATGCCTTCGCTGACTGTCAGCTCCCACGGGAAGACCAGTTCCTGGCCCGCTCCGCGGAAGGCGGTGCCAACCAGCGTCAGCACCCCATAGGCCCCGATGAAGCCGCTGAAGAGCGCCAACAGCGCGTCGCGCCGCGTCTGCACCCAGCCGGCCTTGTACATCAGAAAAATCATCACGCAGGGGAGGCCGACCATGAACATGATCGGAATCTGCTGCTCGACGATCCACCCCGGGAAGTTGAGGTTTTGGAATTGCGTCGGGCCCTGTCCGGCGTCAGCGTCGCTCGAAAGCAGCTTCAAGTTAAACGGCAGATAGGGAATGCTCGTCGACCATGTCGGCCACGGCACCTGGCTCTGCAGCGCCCGCACGTTCTCCAGGAACCGCAACCGGTCCCCGCCCGACCAGCCGAACCAGTCGTTCAGGAAGAACGCCAGCTTGCCAGAGTCCCAGAGGATCAGCAGCCACGTCCCGGCAAAGCCAACGAAGCTCCCGACCGCCGTGATCTTGATCGCCTGTGGCGTCCCGAACCACTTCCCCTGGCCATCCGTCTCCCGGTCAAAGTACGGAAACGCCGCCAGGATGCCCAGCCAGATCGTCGGGATAATCACGCCGGCCATCGCCGCGTTCATGTGCAACAGCAGTTCCTGCAGGTTCAGCAGGTACCACGGCGCTTTCGAAGGGTTCGGCGTCACATCCGCGTTCGCCTCGTCCAGCAGCGGCGCGTTCACCAGCAGCGCCAGGATGAAGAGCGTAATCGTGAACAGAAGGGCCGAGATGAATTCCACGAAGACGAGGTCCGGCCATACGAGGACCTCCTCGTCACGTGCCCGCGCCTGTGGGCGAGCAACCGGCCTTGCGACTACCGCTGTTGCCATCGTCGAATTCCTCCGTCCCTTTTCCCCAGGTCCCCTGTTAGAGCGGCCGCGCCAGGCCACCATCACGGCGAATCCGCCAGAAGTGGATCGCCATGAAGATCGCCGCCAGCAGCGGAAGACCAATCACGTGAAGCGTGTAGAAGCGGATAAGCGCGTCCGGCCCCACCTGCAGCCCACCCAGCAGCCAGAACCGGGATTTCGGCCCCAGCACCGGCGCCGAACCAGCGATGTTCGTCCCAACCGTAATCGCCCAGAACGCCAACTGGTCCCACGGCAGCAGATACCCCGTGAAGCTGAGCAGGAACGTCAGCACGAGCAAAACGACGCCAACCACCCAGTTGAACTCTCGCGGCGGTTTGTAAGCGCCCGTATAAAACACTCGCATCATATGCAGGAAGACCAGGATGACCATCGCATGCGCCATCCACCGGTGCAGGTTTCGCATTAACTGCCCGAACTGCACGTTCGTCTGGATGTTCTGCATATCCAGGTACGCCCGGTCCACGCTCGGAACGTAGTAAAACATCAGCAGAATGCCCGTGATCGTCAGCCCCAGGAACATGAAGAACGAAAGCCCGCCCAGGCAGTACGTATGCGTGATCTTCACGTGCGTCCGGTGAATACGCGTCGGGTGGAGGTGCAAGAACACGTTCGTCGCCACAACCAGCATCTGGTTGCGCGGCGTGTTCGGATACCCCGTGCGGAAGATCGACTTCCACACATAGTTGTGGAACATCTTGTCGTAGATCTTGTCCGCCAGGTTCGGGCGTGCCGGTTGCTCAACAGCCATTCGTCTCCCTCAGCCCCTTACCTTTGCCACCACTGGCCAAACGCCACGAGGATGCCCAGCGTGACCACGATCGTGATGCCGACGAACACCAGCTCCAGCGTCTCGGCGAAGTCATGCGGCAGATTGGCAAACTCCACGTCTGCGGTCCTCCTCGTTCCCGGCTCGCGGCGCACACCCTCGCGGGCGGGCGACTTTGTGAAAGCCGTCGCGAGCGAGTTATACCACCGCTCACGGGGAGGGGTCAAAGAAAGGTAAGCTCGCAATCAGGACTTCTATAGTCCCTTCGCTTCCGTCCATCGACGCCGTCCGCCACCGGCCGCCCATCGTCCCTATTTTCGCGAGAAGCGCATACGCGCCAGTCCCCGGATATCCTCGATCGCCGTTCCAACGATCCGCACCTTCGTGTCCGGATCTTCGTCCCACCGCACCGGCATCTCACAGATCCGGTATCCGTGCCGCTGGGCAAGGATCAGCAGCTCCGTATCGAAGAACCACATCCGATTCTCGATCCGTGGCACCAGGTCCATCGCCGCCTTCCGGTTCATCGCCTTAAACCCGCATTGCGCGTCGCTAATCCTCAATCGCGGAAACGTCGCCCGGATCAGGAACACGTACCCGCGGGACGTGATCTCACGCTTGATCGAACGCTTCGTCTTCGAACCACGCGCCAGCCGCGTCCCGATCGCCACATCGCAGCCGCCGTCCGCCACCATCCCGATGAGGTCCGGCAGCTGCTCAAGGTCCGTGCTCAGGTCAACATCCATGTAGGCCACCACGTCCGCCCCGCTACCCGCCCACGCCTCCCGTAAGGCCAACCCCCGGCCCTTAATCGTCAGGAGCAGCGCGTGCACCTGCGGGTACTCCGCTTCCAGCGCCTTCGCCAGCTCCCCAGTCCCATCGTTCGAACCGTTATCCGCGATCGTCAGCCGCCAGTCGTACCGCGGGTGCAGGGCGAACAGCGCCACCGTCCGCTCCACGCTCCCCCGCAGCACCGTCACTTCGTTGTAGCAGGGGATAACGACATCAACCGTGGGACGGGGGCTCTCCGCAGGCTGCTCACTCATGAGCGCCATTGTCGTGGGATCCACAGGAAGGGGGAATCACCGGACATCCCAGGATCACCGTTCCGGTAAAGACGCCATTCTCGCCCGCTCCGCCAACGACGAAAACGGCCCGCTTTCGCGGGCCGTCACAGCCGGGAGATCACAGTCCCCGTTTTAGCTCACGGACTTCTGCACGAGCCCCGCCAGGCGCCGCTTCGTTCGGTCCGCCTTGCCCGAATGCACAGCCCCGTTCTTGGCCGCCAGGTCCAGCGACGAATACGCCGCGCTCAGGGCGGCCGTCACCTCGGTGCTATCACCGGCCGCAACCGCCTCTCGCAGCCGCCGAACGGCCGAGCGTGCCGCCGTCCGCCGCGTGCGGTTACGGTCCCTCCGCTTGAGTGATTGGTGCCATCGCTTGATTGCGGACTTCGTATTCGCCATCTGGGTTCCCGTTCTTTCAGCAGTCGAACAATCACCTTATCGCCGTCCCCGAGAACAGGCAAAGCCGCCCGCTCCAACGCACCCCCGGGCCATCCCATCCCGCTCTCCGGGAAAGCCCCTATACCCCTTTCACCATACGCGGTGTTGCATAGTAGCAGCCGCCGGATCTATTCTTACGGTAGCTGTAGGTTTGCAGCACTCACTGACTTCGACAATTCGAAGTCCCAGCACTCCCCAAGTTTTCCGCAATTGACTGAAGAAACACCGAACCCCACTCGGGCCCCTGCACGGCGTGCAGCCCCACGACGACGCAACGACACTGACGCACCCGTGGAGACGCCTGTGCATGAGAACGGCTTCGCCGAACGCGGCGACGGCCTACCGGACTTCGCCCCGCCCCAGGCGGGAGAAGCTCTCGGTTCGCCATCCGAAATAGCGACCGCACTCGATGCGGCCCCACGCACCACACGCCGGCCCCGCGCCGCCCGTGCGGCCGCCCCGCCCGCCACCGAAAAGGCGCCACCGCCGGCCCAACCGCCCCCTCCCCCCCCCACCCAACGGACCCTC
>CAZQCR010000193.1:0-6109 GCA_964591745.1 uncultured Anaerolineaceae bacterium | reverse complement strand
CGGGGAGAGGCGGGTCGTTTAACACCGCGGAGGACGAAAGCGCCGCCCCCGCCGCCACGCCGAACGATTGGAGCGTCTCCATCGCCTCGCGATGCGTCTGCGCGCTCGTCCACTCCGCCACGCGCTGGTCGATGACGTCCTGCGCCGCAAGTCGCCCCGCGAGCGTCTCCAGTGCCGGGTCCCTCGCCCATTCCGGGTCGCCGAGTGCTGCCCGCAGAGCCCGCCAGTCCGCATCGTCCCGGCAGCTGATCACCACCCAGCGAGGCCCATTCTCCGTGGGGAGCGATGGATAGCTGCCATGGGGCGCCATCTCCGGCCGCCGCGAGCCCCAACGCGTGGGGTTCACGCCGGTTGCCGGCCATTCGAGGAGACGCTCACTGCCGTGCGGGATGGTCGCCTCCAGTTCGCTGAGCTCGATGTGACGGCCCAGGCCCGTCGCTTCCCGGGCGCGGAGGGCTGCGAGAACGGCGAACGCGCCCGTGAGCCCTGACGTCGGGTCGCCATAGGCGTTCGGCGTCAGGAGCGGCGGCCCATCGGCGTAGCCCTGGGCGAGCGCGATCCCCGCCATCGCATCGACCGTCGTCCCGAAGCCGCGATAGAGCGCGTCCGGCCCCGTGCTCCCGAGCGCCGGCATCGAGAGCATCACCAGCCGTGGGTGCCGCCCCACCACGTCCGCTGGCGCGAAGCCGAGGCGGGGCATCACGTTCGGCGGGTAGTTCTCCACGAACGCATCGGAGACCGCGAGCAGTTCGTGCAGTAGCGCTTTCCCCTCGGGCATCGCGAGGTCGATCGTCACGCCGAGCTTGTTCCGGTTCACGCTGTTGTGGGTCGGCGACATCTCGTGCCGCTGGTCTCCGGGCAACGCATCCGGGTGGGGCGAACCCCGCCACCAGTCGAAGTAGCGCGCCGATTCGACCTTGATCACCTCAGCCCCGAAGAGCGAGAGCATGTAGCCCACCATCGGGCCGGCCCATCCCTGGGAGACATCGATGACGCGGTAGCGCTCAGCCACGGGCGGCCGCCAGGCTGCGTTCGCTCGCCGTGCCAAGCTTCGGGGCCGGCGGCAGACGCCGTGCGCGCTCCTCGCCCGTGAAGCGGAAGGGGAGGCCGGGCACCGTCACGTCCCGCCCGTCCATCTCCACCACCTGCCAGTAATCGCGCGCCGCAAGGTGAGCCGAAGCGAAAACCTGCTCCGCCGTCGGCACGGTGTGGCAGGGAATCCGATTCGCCTGGGCCAACCGCATGATCTCCTCGCCGGTGTAGTTCGCTGCCCAGGCGGAGAGGATCGCCTCGACCTCGGCCGCGTTCTTGCCCCGAGCTTCCGGCGTGCGGTACCGCGGGTCTTCGACCAGGTCGGGCCTGCCGATCAGGTCGCAGAGGCCGCGCCACATCCACGAAAGTGGCGCCTGTATCCCGCACCAACCGTCCTTGCAGGGGAAGAGCCCCTGGAGCGGGTCCCCGGAGAGGAATCGGGTGCCCGTCGGCTTCCGTTCCAGCCCCCGCGTCTGAAACGAGACAGTCTCGTAGAGCATCGTGGCCACGACCGCTTCGTGAACCGAAACCTCGACCTGCTGGCCGCCGACTTCCGGGACGACGCGAAGCGCCTCCATCGTCCCGATCGCCGCGTACAGCGCCGCCATGTACAGCCCGAGCGCGGAGCCCGGGACAACGGGCGGCCGCTCCGGCTCGCCCATCGGGTGTACCCATCCACCAACGGCGTGGAGGACAGCAGGCGTTGCCGCCCAGCCAGCGTACGAGCCGTCGCTCCCGAATTCGGAAAGCGTGGTGCAGACGAGATCCGGGAACTCGGTCTCAAGCGCCGCCTGGTCCAGGCCGTGCGCGGCGAGCTCGCCCGGTCGTGACGTATCCGTGAGCACCTGGGCTCCCCGGAGGAGCGTCCGAAACGCCGCGCGGTCCGCCTCGTCGTCGAGATCCAGCACGGCCGATTCCTGGCCCGCCCGGAGGTAGGCATGGAGGAGCGATCGTTCCGGTCCCCGTTCACCGTCCAGGAACGGACCCGTCATCCGCAGCGAGTCACCACCCGGCGGCTCGACGTGGACGACGCTGGCGCCGTAGAGCGTGAGCAGCTTCGAGAGATAGCCCCCGCCAATGCCCGACCCAAGATCGACGACCCGGATGCCTTCGAGCGGCTGTGCCATGCGCGCCTCCTGAGCTGCGCGCATTCTTCGCCCCGCGTGAACCACTGGCAAGTACGGCGACCGCCCGTTCACCGCCGCCCGTGATAGTCCCGCCGTGGCCAGATGAAGTCGATCCGGGTCCGGTGGATGTACCAGCGTCCCGCGACCTTCTTGTAGAGGTCGTCGTACACGCCGCAGAGGAGGAGCGGCTGCTCGATCCCCGGGCGCAGGTTCAGGTCCAGCAGGTAGGCGCGTCCCTTCGCCGAATCCGGGCCCGTGAGCTCGATGTCGTGGTTCGTCGTCGCGTGCATGAAAGCGAACGGTTCGGGATTCTCGCCATGGACCGCCTGGTAACGTTTCACGATCTCGGCCCGGCCCACCCAGTCACCGCCGTAGGCCTCGCCGAACTCACAGATGGCGTCTTCGCTGAACAGTTCGCCCAGCTTTTCGCATTCGTTCATGTCGAAGTGGTGCGAGTAGAGCACTCGTAGCTTGCGGATGGCTTCAAGGTCGAGGAGTTCTTCGATCGTGGTCATGGCCGTTGCTCCGTAGGTGGGAATGAACGGCACGCTGAGCGCCCCGCGCGCCAAACGATACGCTGGTAGGTGGGCACCGTCTGCGTCCGGCCGCCATTCAGGCGATGCGAAGTTCGCCAGTCGTGCGATATCCCAGCTCGATCGAGGTTCGCCGCGCGGCCGCCAGCAGCGGCGGAGTGAGCCGTTGGATCGCCTCTTCGCTCATCGCGCCCCAGACGGGAACACTGATCGCTGCCACCACCCGGCCTTCGCGATCGAAGATCGGCGCGGCGATGCCACTCGCGTCCGGGTAGTACTCCCGGTCCACAGAGGCGTAGCCGCGTTCCCGTGTGAGCCGAAGCTCGGCTTTAAGCCGCTCAGGGTCAGTCGTGGTATGGCCAGTTCGAGATTCCACGGTCGCGATGAAACTGGCCCATTCCGTCTCCGGCCGCCAGGCGATGAGGACGCGGCCCGATCCCGTCCCCACGGCCGGTATCCGGTCGCTGATCAGGGTCGGGATCACCCGGTCACCCACCACTTCGACGCGATCCGTGTAACAGACGTCGGCCTCTTCCAGGAAGGCGAGTGTCACCGGGCTCTGGACCGCCGAGGCGAGTTGGATGAGGTTGGGGAGGGCCACGCCGCGGACTTCCATCCCCGAAAGAATCGTGGAGGCGAGCGCGCAGAGCCGGAAGCTGACGGAGAAGGCCGGCGGGTCGCCCTGGCGGACGACGTAGCCGTCTTCGGTGAGTGAGTTCATCAGCCGCTGGGCCGAAGCCCGGGCGATTCCGGTGCGCTCGATGACCTCGGGGAGTTCGAGCGGCTGGTCACTTTCGGCCAGCATCTCCAGGACGATCAGGGACCTTGAAACCGCACGAGTCACGACTCTTTCACCGCTATCAGTATTGAGAGACCCTCGGGCCTATTCAAGCCTCAGCCTAGTGCGGGCTCCGGCTTCGCGCACCTGAAATCGGTCCACTTCCCGAGCGTTTCGCCCGAATCTGGGCAACTTGTATCGAATAACGGCGATCGCGGGGCATTTTCGGACGACCGGCCAGTTTCTTGAACACTCATACTGGTCGTCGACCACTCTGCTCCCGGGCTCAGCGCGGTTCTCCCCTGTGGCCAGCGGGTCTGGTCCCGGGCGGCCCGGCGAGCGGGTGGTATACTCCATCGCGCAAGGAGAACCATCGCGGCCCGCCTGCGCGGGCCGTCTTTCGCCCATGGATGACGCCATCCTCGAACGCCTGACCCGGATCCGCGAGCACCACCGCGAACTGACCGACGAGATGGGCAAGCCCGAAGTCGCCGCCGATTTCGAGCAGCTCACGACCATCGCCAAAGAGCGCGCCGAGATCGAACCGATCGTCACGCTCCTCAACAGCTACGAGGGCGCCCGGGACAGCGCCGCCTCCGCCCGCGCCCTCCTCCAGGAGGACGACGACGAGATGCGGGCGATGGCCGAGCTGGAGCTGAGCGAAGCCGAGGAGCGGATGGCAGCGTTCAGCGCTCAGATCGTTCGTTCGCTCCTGCCCAAGGACCCGCGTGATTCGCGTAATGTGATCGTCGAGATCCGCGGTGGTGCGGGCGGCGAAGAGGCAGCCATCTTCGCCGCTAATCTCTACCGCATGTACAGCCGCTACGCCGAACGTCACCGCTGGCAGACCGAGATCCTCAACGCCAGCGAGTCTGAGAAGGGCGGCTTCAAGGAGGTCGTTTTCGAGATTCGCGGCGCTGGCGCGTTCTCCCGGCTGAAGTGGGAAAGTGGAGTCCACCGCGTCCAGCGCGTCCCGGAGACCGAGACCCAGGGCCGCATCCACACCTCTACAGCCACCGTTGCCGTCCTCGCCGAAGCTGACGAAGTCGACATCAATGTGGAAGAGAAGGACATCAAGACAGACGTCTTCCACTCCTCCGGCGCCGGCGGCCAGAACGTGAACAAGGTGGCGACGGCCATCCGCCTCACCCACATTCCTACGGGCATCGTCGTCGTCTGCCAGGATGAGCGTTCCCAGTTCAAGAACCGCGTAAAGGCGATGACCCACCTGCGTTCTCGGCTCCTCGACCTGGAGACGTCGAAGGCCCAGGCCGAGGTCACCGAGACACGCCGTCTCCAGGTCGGCACGGGCGACCGTAGTGAGAAGATCCGCACCTACAATTACCCCCAGGACCGGATCACCGATCACCGCGTCGGCCTCACCGTCCACAACATCCCGGACCGTATGGACGGGAATATCGACGACGTCATCGACGCCGTGGCCACCGCCGATGAGGCGGAGCGGTTGCAGGGTGTCGCGTGAACGCCCGCGCAGCGGCGGTTGAGACAGCGAAAACGCTGGCCCTCGCCGGCGTTCCCGATGCCGCGTTCGAAGCTGAGTACCTGGTCCGCACCGCTGGCGGTCTCAGTCGCGCGCAGTTCTTCGCGGATGCGGCGTTCAGCGCTTCTGACGCTCTCGCCACCATGACCACCCGTCGCGCCGCGCGTGAACCCGCCGCCTACATCACGGGCACACGGGAGTTCTTCGGCCGGCCGTTTGGCGTTGGCCCCGGCGTCCTCGTCCCTCGTCCCGAGACCGAACTGCTCGTAGAACTGGCCCTCGCCGAAGCCCGCGATGGAGACGTCATCGCCGATATCGGCACGGGCAGCGGATGCATCGCCCTATCCGTCGCACTCCACCTCCAGGCTGGCGCGGCGGCGCGCGTAGTCGCCATCGACCTCAGCGCCGACGCACTCGTCGTCGCCGAAGCCAATAGCCTCGCCCTCGGCGCGAACGCGACACTCGTCCGCGGGAACCTCGCCTCGCCCCTCCGCCGTGCGGACCTCGTTCTCGCCAACCTTCCCTATATCCCGGCCGGGGAGATAGACGCCCTCGAACCGGAGGTCAGCCGCTGGGAGCCGCGCGTCGCTCTCGATGGTGGCCCGGACGGCTACGCGCTCATCCGCCGCCTGGTCGCCGACTGCGCGGAGCGGCTTCGCCCTCGCGTCCTCGCCCTCGAAGTCGGCTTCGGCCAGGCGGCCGAGGTGGCCGCCATCGCCCGGGCGCAGGGCGCCAGCGTGAGTCTCACGCCCGACCTCTCGGGCATCGATCGCCTGGTGGTGGCCCGGTGGGCGTGAAGCTCGTGGCCCTGGACATTGACGGGACCATCGTCCCGGAAGGGGGTGGCGGCGCCGAGCTTCCCTCGCCCCGCCTGACGGCGGCGGTGCAGGCTCTTGCTGCTCACGGCGTCGTCGTCGTCCTCGCATCCGGCCGGATGTTCCCGGGGACGGCGCGCGTCGCCCGCCACCTCGGCCTGGCCACGCCCGTTATCTGCCAGCAGGGCTGCTCCGTCCACCTCCTCGATGGCACGATCATTCACGAGCTGCCGATCGACCTGGTGATCGCCGCCGAGATCGTGGAGTACGCTCGGGGCATCGACCGGCCCTACGAGTGGTTCAACCCCCTGCGCTACATCGCC
>CAZQCR010000192.1:0-6132 GCA_964591745.1 uncultured Anaerolineaceae bacterium | reverse complement strand
ACCACAAGCAGGGCTGAGCGACCGTCCGCGTCAGCGAGTCGACGCCGTGGGCGTCGGCGGCAGCTCGCGGCGTTCGAAGGGCGGCATCGCCTCAAGCCCGGAAGCGGCGGCGGCGATCCGGATGGGGGTTGAAGGAGCGACAACCTCGATGAAGATCGGCCCGCGCGCGAAGACCATCTCGGCGCCCGTCAGATCGTAGAAGCGCGTCCGATCCTCGCGGTTCAGCTTCTTCCAGGTTGCCTGGCGAACGGTGCCCCCGGAAAAGACCATCGCCGGGCCGTCGCCATACTGGTCGAGGAGGACGTGCCCGCCAAAGTCCACCACTTCGTTGGGGACGCGCATAACGATGACCGTCGTGAAGGCGAGCTGCTGGCGGGACACAGCGTCAACGTCCGGCCCGCCGAGGCGGAACCGGAGATAGCGACGGGCGCCGGTGTCCCACTTCCACTGGACGAGGCGGGTGGCGTGGCGCGCTTCGCTCCAGTCCACCTCGATGCCCTGGGCGGCGACGGCGCCGTCCGAAAGCGAATCGCTGAAGCGCCATGTCGCCAGCGGCCGGGACGGGGGGTACTCCAGCTTCGCGGCGGCCTCCCGCAGCCGTTCGGTCGCCGCGGAGAGGTCATGAGGCGCGGAACGTTCCGGATCGCGGTAGTAAGCCGACGAGGAGACGTTGGCGAAGGCTTCGAGGTCCTTGATCTCCCATTCGTAGATCTGGCCGGCGGCGTTCGCTTCGTTGTCCGTTTCGGCGGAACCGCCATGAGCGTAGAGCGCGTCGAGCTCGCTCGCCCAGATGACGAAGGGGGTGCGAGCGGAGCGAACGGGAGCGACGACGGGCGCTTCATATCGCCAGAAGACGGCCAGCAGACGGGTAATCCCACCCTCCACGAACGACTCGAAGACGAGGTCCGCGCGGTCCAGCCCGGCATGGGGAAAGGCCTCGGGGCTGTTGTCGAGCATGACGGCGAGCGGCGAGAGCTTGCTGCGCTGCTGCCACTCGGCTTCGGTGAGGAGGCTGCCATCGAGCGGACTCGGGATGAGGACGGGCGTTGGGGAGGCGGTTGCCGTGGCTGTCGCAGTGGCCGAAGAGGGTGGAGACGCTGAAACGGTCGCCGTCGGTGACGGCGGCGCGCTCGTTCCGCCGCAGGCGAATGAGGCGAACGCCGCGAGGACGGTGAGCGTGGTTGCGGCAAGCCTTAACGTCACTACGCTGATGCTAGGGGGCAAGAGGGACCCGGCCAAGCGGAATCCTCATCGCCTTCTACCGGGCTACAGGTGGATGATTGCCCTATGGAACGAATCGGAGTGCTGACCAGCGGCGGCGACGGGCCGGGGATGAACGCAGCCATTCGCGCGGTCGTGCGCTCGGCTTCAGCGCAGGGTATGACCGTGTTGGGTTACCGGAACGGCTACCAGGGGCTGGTGGATGGGGACCGGCTAGAGCTGGACGACCGGGCCGTCGGTGGACGGATCCAGCGCGGCGGGACGTTCATCGGCACCTCGCGCTGCCCTGCCTTCCTAGAGCCAGCGGGCCGGGCGCACGCGGCTCGGCAGCTGGAGCGGGACGGTGTCGAGGGCCTGATCGTGATCGGCGGAGATGGGAGCTTCCGGGGCGCCCTGGCGCTGATGGAGGAACACGGAACGGCGGTGGCCGGCGTCCCCGGGACGATCGATAACGACGTCTGGGGTACGGACGAGACGATCGGCTTCGATACCGCGTTGAACAACGCGGTTGAAGCGATCGACAAGATCCGCGACACGAGCGAGGCCACGGGGACGACGTTCTTCGTCGAAGTGATGGGCCGAGGCTCTGGAGCGCTGGCGATGTACACGGCGCTGGCGGCGGGCGCGGCCGGCGTCCTGGTCCCGGAGGCGCACGAGGAGATCGGTGCACTCATCGACCGCTTGAAGCTGTCGTTCGAAGCGGGCAAGCGCAGCCACATCATCGTGGTGGCGGAAGGGGAGGAAGCGGGCGGGGCGTTCGGCGTCGCTGAGCAAGTGGGGACAGCGGTGGGCTGCCCCTACCGGGTGACGATCCTTGGCCACATTCAGCGTGGAGGGAACCCCACGGCCCGCGACCGGACGATTGCGGCGCTGATGGGTGACGGCGCTGTGCGTGCCCTGGCCGAAGGCCGCAACGGGCAGATGCTTGGCATGCAGGGTGGGCGGTTGGCGGAGGTAGCGCTGGCGGACGTGGTCGCGAACGCACACGCCAGCCCGCGGCTGGATGTACTGCACCTGGCGCAAATGCTCGCAGGGTAGGGCGGCGCGCGTAGAATCGCGCGGAGGTGGTGAGGCGATGGGCATACCGGAAGTTGGCAGCGAGGCTCCAGGGTTCACGCTCAAGGACCAGACGGGCGCCGATGTGAGCCTGGCTGCGCTCGCGGGCAGGTGGGTGGTCCTGTACTTCTACCCGCGCGACGACACGCCCGGGTGCACGCGTGAGGCGTGTAGCTTCCGCGATAACCACGCGGAACTGGTAGCCGCGGGCGCTGTCGTCCTGGGGATGAGCCCGGACAAGGAATCGGCGCATCGCAAATTCGCGGAGAAGCACGAGCTGCCGTTCCAGCTTCTCGTGGACACGGAGAACCACGACGCGGCCCGGGCCTACGGCGCCTGGGGCCTGAAGAAGAACTACGGCAAGGAGTACGAGGGGATGATCCGCTCGACGGTCATCATCTCACCGGAGGGGAAGGTCGCGAAGAGCTGGGCGCGGGTGAAGCCGGACGACCACGGCTCCGAAGTACTGGCCTGGCTGCGGGCGAACGGAACGCCGTAGGCGCCGCCGGGCTTCCCACTCGCCAGCGGTACGGTAGCATGGCGCGATTGTCTTGAAGCGGGAGGAGCGCGACATGTGGGAAGAGCAGGTAACGTGCGGCCGGGCCGGCTGGGAAACGACCCCGGCGGAGGGCCACGCCCTGCCCGGGGACCGGGCGCGGTGGCCGCGTGATCGCGTCGTCGATGTCCAAAAGATCCACCTGGCCGTGACCCTCGATGTAGCGGCCAGGACGGTGCGGGGATCCGTGACGCACACCGTGCGAGCGATGAGCGGTGACCTCGCCGCCATCGCTCTCGACGCCGCCGAGATGACGATCGGCGCGGTGCTCGTCGACGGCGCGCCCGCCCGCTCCTCCTACGACGGCGCGACCCTCACCGTCACCCCGCCAAAGCCACTCTCGCGGGGCGCTGACGCCGAGATTGCGATCAGCTTCGAGGCTCGCCCTCGGATCGGGCTCTATTTTGTCGGTCCGGACGAGGGCTACCCGGACAAGCCACTCCAGGTCTGGTCCCAAGGGCAGGACGAAGATTCGCGCTACTGGTTCCCCTGCATTGATTATGTCGGGCAGAAGCAGGCCTTCGAGCTGGTGGCGACCGTCCCCGGCGATTGGTCGGTGCTCTCCAACGGCACGCTGGTTGAGGAGCACGACAACGCCGACGGTACGCGCACGGTGCACTGGCGGCAGGATTTGCCGCTGGCGACCTACCTGATCACGCTCGTGGCGGGGCGATTCGCGCGGATCGATGGTTCGCGGGATGGGCTAACCATCGACTACTTCGTGGAAGAAGAGGACCTTGAGGATGGGCGCCGAACCTTCGCGAACACGCCGGCGATGATCGCGCTGTTCGAGCGGATCAGCGGCGTGGCCTATCCGTGGGACAAGTACAGCCAGATCGTGGTTCGCGACTTCGTCTTTGGCGGCATGGAGAACACGAGCGCCACGACGATGACGCGGAACATCATCGTCGATGAGAAGGCGGCGCTGGACTTCACGAGCGACGACCTGGTCAGCCACGAACTCGCCCACATGTGGTGGGGCGACCTGTTGACCTGCAAACACTGGTCCCACGGCTGGCTGAACGAAGGGTTCGCGACCTACTTCGAGATGCTCTGGGACGAGGAGCACCGGGGGATCGATGAATACCGCCAGGGCGCCGTCGTGAACATGGCGGCGTACCTGGAGGAGAGCTATCGGCGGCCGATCGTCTCGAACGTCTTCCACGAGCCGATCGACCTGTTCGACCGCCACCTGTACGAGAAGGGTTCGCTGGTGTTGCACGCTCTCCGTGGTGTGCTTGGGGATGACGCGTTCTTCCGCTCGATCCAGCGCTACTGCCGCGAAAACCAGCACCGTAGCGTCCTCACGCAGGACTTCGTGGACGCGATTGAGGCGGAATCTGGCCGGAACCTCGAGTGGTTCTTCGATCAGTGGGTCTTCCGGCCCGGGCACCCGGAGCTGACGGTGAGCTGGAGCTGGGACGAGGCGCAGCGGATGGCGACGGTGGCGGTAAAGCAAACGCAGAAGACGGAGAACGGCACCGCCGTCTTCCGGCTCCCGGTGACGATCGACTTCACGGTTGGCCGGGGGAAGCGCCAGGCGTTCCGGGTAGAGATGACGGAGGCCGAGCACACGTTCGTGTTTCCCCTGGCGGCGCGGCCGGACCTCTGCCGGTTCGACCCCCATAACGAAGTACCGAAGGAACTGACGTTCGAGAAATCGGTCGGCGAGCTGCGGCTGCAGATCCGGGACGACGACGGCATCGCCGGCCGGCAGTTCGCGGCCGAGCAGCTGGGGAAGAAGGGCGGCCACGAGGCGGTCGCGGCGCTGGGAGAGGCACTGCACCGAGATCGTTTCTGGGCAGTCCAGGCGGCGGCGGCGAAGGCGCTTGGGGCGACGCGCACAGAGGAGGCGCGCCAGGTGTTGATCCAGGCGGCGCGAATCCGGAACGCGAAGGCGCGGCGGGCCGTGATGGCGGCGCTGGGCGAGTTCCGGGGCGACGCGGCAGCCTTCGCGGCGCTTGAACGCACGGCGGCGAAGGACCGATCCTGGTTTGTGGAGGCTGAGGCGCACCGCAGCGCGGGCAAGGTGCGGGCTCCGGGTTCATTCGACCTCCTGGTCGCGGGCATGGAGCGGGAGTCGTTCCGCCAGGTTATCCGCCAGGGCTGCATCGATGGCTTCGTGGAATTGCGGGACGAGCGCGCTTTCGACGTGCTCTTCGAAGCCGCCCGCTACGGAGCGCCCCACCAGAGCCGGGCCGCGGCCGTGGGCGCCATCGGCCGCCTCGCCGGGTTCTTCGAAGGCCGCAAGAAGGCGTTGGTGGACCAGGTGACGCCGCTGCTTCAGGACCCCGATTTCCGTGTTCGCATTGCGGCGGCACGCTCCCTCCGGGCCATCGGAGAAGCTTCGGCCGCGCCGGCCCTCGATCAGATGGCCGTGCGCGAACTCGATGGACGCGGCGTGCGTGCCGCCCGCGAGGCCGCAATGGCCCTTCGCAAGGGCGACACCACCGACAGCGAAGTGAAGGCCTTGCGGGACGACTTCGAAAAGATCCGAGACGAAAACGCGCGCCTGCGCGAACGGCTGGAGAAGCTGGAGGTACCGCGCGCCTGACGCCTGACCCGGTCGCCAGCGGGGAAGCTTCCCCGTAGACTCCGGCAAAACTGGACGCCCGGCCAACGGCGGGCGCCCTCGGAGGCGTCGCGATGGGCATACTCGATGGCAAGGTGGTCGTCGTTACAGGAGGAGCCGCGGGAATCGGGAAGGGCTTCGCCCGTGTGTTCGCGGAAGAAGGGGCCGATGTCGCGATCTGCGACATCCAGCCGAAGGTGGAGGGCGTCGCCGCGGAGATTGCCGCTGCTACCGGGCGCCGGGTGCTCTCCTGGATTGCGGACGTCTCGGACCCGGCGGACGTGCGGCGCTTCGTCGATGGCGCCGCCTACGCCCTCGGCGGGATCGACATCCTGGTCAACAACGCCGGCGTCTGGCGCCCGACGAACCCACTGGAGGACACCTGGGAGAAGGCGGTCGCGGACTGGGAGCTGATCGTGAACACCAACCTCAAGGGCGTGTTCCTCGTCGGGCGGCGGTGCATCCCACACATCGTGGCGCGCGGTGGCGGACACATCATCAACATCGCCACGGACCACATCATGCCGCCGCCCGGCTCGGCGACAGGCGGTGGCACGCGGATGGATGTGTACGACAGCTCGAAGTGGGGGATCAACGGCATGACGCAGAGCTGGGCGAAGTTCCTGCGCGGCCACGGCGTGCGCGTGAACGCGCTGGGTATGGACGCGACGGATTCGGAGATGGTGCGCTACGCCAGCGGGAACCGGGCGACGCCCGAGGTGATCGC
>CAZQCR010000191.1:330-6142 GCA_964591745.1 uncultured Anaerolineaceae bacterium | reverse complement strand
CATAGCGCGGGACAAGGAGCCACTCGCGGAAGACGCGGCCATTGGGGGAAAACGGCGCGCCGCGGCCTTCAGTGACGAGGGAGGTGACGCGCTCCCGCGGTAGCTTTACGACCATCCCGGGGCCGCGGTGGTTGGGCATGGCGAGGAATTCGCCGCGTACGCGGACGCAGCGACCGCCCATGATCGTGCCTTCGTCGAGGGTGCCGCTGGCGAGGAGCGGCGCAACGTGGTCCCAGAATTCCGCGTTCGATGTGGTGGCGGCCATGGCGGGCAGTGTTGGGTGTGAGCGATGGGGCTGTCAACCCGGGCGGCGTGATGGCCGAGCGCCACTGGCCCAAATGTAAAGGGGATCTCTGCGGGCCTTGCAATGGAACCAAATCAGGCCAGAATTCGTTTAAGGATCGTAAGGGCAGCGCGAAGGGGACATTCGCGAATTCCGCCCGGAGGCAACTGATGAATGCCAGGCGAACTATCCTGGTCCGTGCTCTCGCTACTGTTGGGGGGGCCGTGCTCGCGGCGTGCGGCGAAGGGACACTGCCAAAGGCGGCCAGCACGGCCGGCCAGGGGGCGGGTACGGCCGATGGAAGCGGGAAGGCGGAGATCACGGACCGTTCGTCTTCGGGCGGGAGTTCAGTGGCGGTGGGCACTGCGGGCTCGTTCGATGCGGGCCGGCCGCCGGCCGGGCTGACGGTTACGGGCCGGGCCCAGGCGACGGTGGATGCGGACGATGCCTTCGTTGTGTTTACGGCGAATGCGCAGGTTTCGGGGCCAGGTGGACCGGCGCCGTTGACGGAACGCGCGCAGGACGACGTGCGCGCGGCGCTGGCCGCGATCGGGGTCGCGAAAGAAGACGTCAGCTTCGAATCGGACTTCCGCTTTGGCCCGTTCCCCACGATCTCTGTGCGGACGGATGTCAGCACTGTGAAGGAGCGTGCAGACGCGATCCTCGATGCTATCGGCGATATTGTTGGCCAGCCGCAGCAGCAGGGTGTGCGCTTCGGTGTGAAGGATTGCGAAGCGAAGATGGCGCCCCTGCGCCGGGATGCGTTCAAGCAGGCGGAGGAGAAGGCGAAGTCGCTTGCCAGCGCCTCGGAGCTTACGGTTGGCCGGCCGGTGGCGCTGAGCGAATCGCGCCAGCCATCTCCGTACGGACCGGCGATCGAGGACCCCTGTCAGCCGCTGACCGGCGTGAGCGTGAAGGGCGGCGGGCCAGTGCAGACGGCGGACTCGCCGGCGGAAGTCACGCTGACGCTCGACCTCGTGGTCACGTTTGCGCTGGGCGCGGAGACGGCGGGTGCAGGCCTTTCAGCGACGGGAACGGGGACGGTGACGGCGGTCGCTGACGAAGCGTACGTCGTCGTCTTCATCGAGAACTTCGGGCCGACGGGTCCCAAGCCGATCGAGGCGCGAGATCGCGTGGCGGTGTTCGCCAGCCTGAAGGCGCTGGGCATCGAGGAGGCGGACATCGAGTTCGTTTCGACCCCGTTCGGTGGGCCGTCACTTGTTTCGGTGGAGATCGACGTGACGGACCTGGAGCGCCGGGCAGACGACATTGCCGACGCGATCGAGGAGATCCTTGGCCGCAGCAACAACCGGGGGCTGCGGTTCAGCCATTCGGCCTGTGAAGAGCTGAAGGGCGAGGCCCAGAAACTCGCCGTGACGCAGGCGAAGAAACAGGCTTCGGCCCTCGCGGAATCGACGGGTGTGAAGCTTGGGGGCATCGGCTCGATTTCGGAATCGCTGCTGGCGAACATCTACGGACCGCCGCAGACCGACCCCTGCGCCGAGGATGCCGATTCGCAGGCGCTTTCCGGGTATGGGTACGGGCTTCTCCTGCCATTCGATGCGAAGCCGGAGGTGAAGGTGCCGGCGACGGTGGTGGTCACGTACCGGATCGAGTAGCGCTACAGCCCTCACCCCCGACCCCTCGCCCTCCGCGGAGGGCGAGGGGAGCAGCCGGGCCTACGACGACAGATTGGAGCGCCACTATTCGAGCGGGTGTTCCATCCACTGGGTCTCCCAGGGGCCGTGGACGGTGACGCCGGTCCGCTTGAAGCCAACGCTCTCATAGAGCGCGATGGCGCCCAGCTGCTGGACCGTGGTATCGAGGACGAGCGCCTCGAAGCCCTGTTCGCGACACCAGGTGATCGCCGCCCGGGCAAGGCCGCGGCCGATCCCGCAGCGCCATCGCTCGGGCGCCACCTGCATCCAATCCAGCCGTGCAAGCCGCCTGCTTCGTTCGACGAACGGTGGGAGGGTGACGTTTTCGAGTGCGCCCGTGTTCACGTCGTGCACGCCGGCGATGCCAACGACCATCTCTTCGCCGAAGCGGCTCATCTCAGCCGCTACCCAGAACCCGGCGAAGAAGTCGTGGGGCCGGTCGATTTCCGGGTGTGTCGGCTCGGGACGCCAGGCAACATTGCCCCATGCGGGCGTTCGAAGGTGGAGCCAACGGACCTGCTCGCTGTCCCGGTGCTCGTATGGCCGGATGATGAATTCGCTGTTCGGATTCATTTCGCTACTTCGCGGGAGCGCCACAAGGGCGGGGTTAGGGCGCGAGGAGGACGCGGCCGAAGGCCTGGCGGCTTTCGATATAACGGTGGGCGTCGGCGGCCGCGGAGCGGGGGAAGACCTTGTCGACCGCCACCTTCAGTTCGCCGGAGGCGACGCGCGCGATCAGCTTCTCGATCAGGGTGCGGGTGCGCTGGGGCTGGGCGGCGAACTCGGCGCCGAGGAAGACGCCGGTTATCGAGCCGTTCTTCTGCATGACCGGCCAGATGGCGGGCGTCTCTTCGTCGCGGCCGGCGTTGCCGACCCAGCTGATGCGGCCGCGGTAGGCGAGGGCGGCGATGCTCGCTTCGAGCGTCTTGCCGCCGACGGAATCGACGACGAGGTCGGCCCCGTGGCCCTGGGTGTGGCGCATGGTCTCGGCCGCGAGATCCTGGGTGCGGTAGTTGATGCCGTGGTCCATGCCGTAGGCGTGGAGCCGCTGGAGGCGATCGTCGCTGGAGGCGGTGGCGAGGACGGTGGCCCCGGCGGCCTTCGCGAGCTGGATGGCCGCGAGGCCGACGCCTCCGGCACCGGCCTGGACGAGGACGATCTCGCCTGCCTTGAGATGGCCGAATTCGAAGAGACAGTCGTCCGCCGTGCCGAACTCGATCGGGATGCTGGCGGCGACCTGGAGGTCCATCCCCACGGGCAGAGCGTAGGCGGAGCGGGCGGGGACGCTGGCCATCTCGGCGTGCGAACCGTTGCCCATGGTGACGACGACGGGCTGTCCGGCGCGGAACTCGGTGACGCCTTCACCGGCTTCGAGGACGATGCCGGCGGCCTGGTAACCGACGACGTGGGGTGAGGACATGAGCACGCCGCCCTGGCGGTGGAGCAGGTCTCCGCCCTGGATGCCGACGGCCTTGACGGCGATGACGAGACCGCCGGGACGGACGACCGGGTCCGGCACCTCTTCGTACTTGAAGACTTCGGGTCCACCGGTCTGGTAGTAGACGGCTGCTTTCATGGCCATGCTCCGCGGGAAGGTGTAGCCATTCTACGACCGGAAGGTCCCGGCGCGGGCCACCAGCCACTATCGGGTTGCGCTCGGTGAAGTGCGAGACGCTCGGCAGTCACCTGGGAAGTTGCCGTGCGTGTGCCCCCTCGGATGGCGCGCTGAATCGTCGTGGACTCCCTTGAGTTCGTACTCATACCCAGTTGAGAAACCGGGCGTTCTGTGCCGCGGCGGTTTTCCCTCGCCCCCCGGCCCCCGGCCCCCGGCCCCCTGCTCCCTCTGCGGAGGGCGAGGGGGAGTGAACGTTGACGGACCCACAATCTAGCGCCGATTTCTTGACTGAGTACTAGGCGCGGCCGCCGCCGAGGAGGCCTTCCTTCTGCAACACGCTGATGATGCGGTCGCGGCCGACGACGCCGACGACGCGGCCATCGCGGACGACGGGGAGGTGGGTCAGGTCGTCGTTCTCCATTTCGCGGAGGACATCGCTGACGGGCTTGTCGGGGGCGATAGCGTGAAGCTTGCGGCTCGGGATCATCGCCTCGCCGGCGGTGGTCTGGTCCCATTCGTTCTGAGGCACGGCGAGCATCTGGTATGAGCTGAGGATGCCCGCGAGCTTCCCCGCGTCCTCTACGAAGTAGCAGACCCTCGGGTTCACTTCCAGCACGCCGCGGGCCAGCGAGGCGACCGTCATGCTCGCTTCCACCACCGTCGGGTCGGCCAGCATCACGTCGTCGGCGCGGTAGCGGCGGAGGACTTCGATGATTCGGCTCTGGACGAGGCTCTGGCGGGCGGCGTTTTCGAGGAAGAAGCCCATGAAGGCCAGCCAGAGGCTGCCGATCCCTTCTGTGACGTAGACTTGGACGCCAGCGGCGCCGAGGATTCCGACGGCGATCATCGCCCAGGCGATAAAGCGGCCGGTCCACGAGGCGATGGTGGTGGCGAGGAAGTAGTTCCCGGAGATCATCCAGATGAGGGAGCGGAAGACGCGGCCGCCATCCATGGGGAAGGCGGGGACCATGTTGAAGACGCCGAGGACGATATTCGTGAGGCCGAGCCAGATGAAGACAACCTGGAGGGGGCGGTCGTTATCAGCGCCGATGGCCCACCAGATGAGGAGGAAGACGCCACCGAGGACGAGGCTGGTGGCGGGCCCGGCGGCGGCCATGAGGAGCTCGGCGAAGGGACGCTTGGCCTCACGGGTGATCTGGGCGACGCCGCCGAAGATGAAGAGGGTGATGCTCTTGACGGGGATCTGGTAGCCGCGGGCCACGGCGCTGTGGGCGAGTTCGTGGAGGACGATGGAGACGAAGAACATGACGACGGTGAGACCGGCCATGATCGCGTAGGTCGCGTTGCTGCGGTTCTCGATCCAGGCGGGGTAGATATCGGCCGCAAGGATCCAGGTAACGAACGCGAGCAGGAAGAACCAGCTCGGGTTGATGAGGATCGGGATCCCGAGGAGCGAACCGATCTTGATGTTCCGCATGTGGCTCTACTCTACACCGGCGCTCCCCCGCCCAGTACACCTCGTGGTCAGGGTGGGCTTTACGCCCGCGCCCGGGGTCGTGGCCGTTCGGCGTATCCTCTGCGGAACTCTGTGATGGGAGACCGCGAATGTTGGAGCCGGTGATTCGCCGCGAGGAGGCGTGTGAGCTGGAATCCTGGGACGACCCGGTCCGCGGCGTGGTCTCGTGGCGCACGCTGTTTAGCGGCGACCGGACGGCGACATCGGAGATGACGATGGGCATTGCGGAGCTTCCGGCGGGGATTGCGGGGCCGGGCAGCCCGCATCGCCATGCGCAGCCTGAGGTGTACTACATCCTGTCGGGCCGGGGGGGTGTGTGGGTGGGGGGCGAAACGCACGAGGTATCGGAGGGCAGCGCGGTGTATATCCCGGGGAACGTGCCGCACTACGCGCGCAATACGGGAGACGGGTTGATGCGCCTGTTGTATGTGTTCGCGGTGGATTCGTTCGAGGAGGTCCGGTACGAGTTCCCGGGGGTGGATGGGGAGTTCGGGCCGCTGGGCTGAGCGGTTGGCGGTTGGCCGATGGCCGATGGCTTTTGGCCATTGGCCGTTGGCCCTGGCGTCCGGGGAGTGGGTCGGGCGGTGTGGAGCTGTTGGGCGATGACCGCTCCCTGTTGGTCGCGGCTCGGATGGACGGCCGTGTGGTCGACGGTGTGGAGCTGTTGGGCGATGACCGCTCCCTGTTGGTCGCGGCTCGGATGGGCGGCCGTGTGGTCGACGGCGTGGAGCTGTTGGGCGATGACCGCTCCCTGTTGGTCGCGGCTCGGATGGGCGGCC
>CAZQCR010000191.1:0-230 GCA_964591745.1 uncultured Anaerolineaceae bacterium | reverse complement strand
GTGTCGAGCTGTCGGGCGTGACCGCTCCCTTGTGGTCGCGGTGCTGTGGGGGTGGCCGAATCGCCGATGGCCACCCGGCGGGTCTGGGTTAGCCGCGGCCTTTGTGGCCGGTTGCGGGTGGATCGACTTCGCCGATGACGGCTTCCCAGCAGAGGTAGAAGAAGAAGAGGCCCATGAGGATCGGCGCGAGGAAGGCCGGGTGGTGGCTTTCGAAGAGCCCCCAGAGGCCG
>CAZQCR010000190.1:0-6274 GCA_964591745.1 uncultured Anaerolineaceae bacterium | reverse complement strand
CGGGCACGGGGTCCGGGATTTCGCGATATTCGAGGACTTCGGGGCCGCCGGGGCGGGCGATGACGATTGCTTTCATGGAGGGGGAGTGTACCCGAAAGTCGGGACCGCCTCAGGACGGATCGAGGGCTTTCGCGTCAGAGGTTCCGGTAGACATCACCCCGGGGCCCGATCTTCACGACCTCGACCAGGATCAGCGTGTCCTCAACGGTATAGATGATCCGAAGGTCGCCAACGCGCGAGGAACGGAGGCCAGCAAGGCCCGCCAGGGGCTTGGACTTGCGCAAGTATGGGTCCGACTGAAGCTCGGCGAATCGATCGAGGAGGAGCCGCCTCTGGCCGGGATTCGCGCGCCGCAGATAGCCTTCTGCCTGGCGCGACAGCCTGAGCGCATACCTCACGCCTCGAATTCGGCCTTGAGAGCTTCCAGGGAGACGAACTCGCCACCCCGCATCTCCTCAAGCGTACGCTTCACCTCGGCCATCTCTTCGTCGCTCAGTTCGTCCGGATCCGAGAGCAGGGCAAGGTAGTCGAGGAGGTCGGCCGCTGCCTCTTCGCTCATCTCGCTGACGCGCTGGTAGATCGCTTCCTTCACGGTCATGCGCCGATCATAGCACTGGCACACGGCCGCGCCGAAGAGCGCCCGCCCCGGTTCGCGCTCCCCGCGCCGGGCCGCTACCGTACGGGCCGATGACCGACGCAGCGCCCACTGCCCCGGGGGACGCCCCGATCCCGCCGGCCGATGACGGACGCAACCCGTTCCGAACGGTGAAGTACCGCTGGTACTGGGCGGCCGTGGTCCTCGGTGCGATGGGTGTCGGGATTCAGATGGTGACGGTGCCACTCTTCATCCGGGACCGCGTCTCCGGGGACCATCGTGAACTCATCATCGCGATGGCGCTTATCGCCCAGACGGTGCCGGCGGCGCTCCTGACGCTGGTCGGAGGCGTCGCGGCCGACCGCTTCGAACGCCACCGGATCATGACCCGGGTCTGGGCTCTCGCGGCCGTCGTTTCCGTGATGTACGTCGTCATCACCGGGTTCGATTGGCAGCAGGTCTGGCCGGTCTTCATCCTCGGCGCCGTTATTGGCTCGTTGGACGCCTTTGGCGCGCCGGCGCGGTTCAGCATGCCCCCCCAGATCCTGCCGCGTTCCCAGGTGCAGAACGGCATCATCCTGAACACGGTCGCCTTCATGGCCGCCTTCATGTTTCTTGGACCGGCCGTGGGAGGGATCCTCGCCGACTTCGCGAACCTGACCGTAGCCTTCGGGGCCGAGGTCGTCTTCCTCCTGATGGGCGCAGCCCTCGCTACCCGCGTTCGTGTGCCGAAGCCGGTGTCGACCGGCAAAAGCGTCTTCGGCGATCTCGCCGATGGCATCCGTTACGTCGCCGGGCGACGCGTGCTGCTGGCGCTCCTCGGCATGCAGCTCCTGCCGGGGCTGTTCCTTATCGCCCCGTTCCGGGTGACGCTGGTCGCGATGGTCGATGACGTACTGAACTCCGGTGACCGGTACGTGGGCTTCATGTCGGCCGGCTTCGGGATCGGCGTCCTGGCCGGGTCGTTCGCGCTCACCCTGGTGCGTGTGCGCAGGAGGGGCCTGCTGCTCTGCGCCGCCCCGATAGCGGGCGGCATCAACCTTCTGGCCTACGGCCTGAGCGAAAACCTCGGGCTTTCGCTGGCGCTCATGCTCCCGTGGGGCCTGGGAGCGGCGATCTTCATCAATATGGTCACGCCGCTTCTCCAGGAGCATACGGAGCCACAGATGCTGGGCCGGGTGATGAGCATGTCGAGCCTCGCCTTTGGGATCGCGACGCCGCTCGGGTTCGCCCAGGCGGGTGTCCTGGCCAACGCCTGGGGGCCACAGGTCGCGCTCATCGTCAGCGGCGCCACGATCTCCGTCCTCGGCGTGCTCTGCGTCCTCTTCCTCCGCCCCGTACGCCGGATGGCCTGAGAACCAGGCGGCGTTGAATCGCCAGGATGCCAAGAGCGCCAAGGGGTGAGGGGAGACCCGCCGCGAGACCGGACGCCCGGTTTCCCAACCCAACACCAGGGCTCCGTCCTTTGCCTCCGCGCGAGACATGAAGAGGGGCCCCGCCGTGGCGGGGCCCTCTGGTGATTGGGCGAATGGTGTCCGGGCGGTTTAGCGGCCGCGCCGGGCGGAGCGGACGAGCATCAGGCCAGCCATCACCGTGAGCAGGCCGATGAGGGCCAGGGTGAAGCTGCTATCGCTCCCCGCGCCTCCGAAGAGACCGCCACCAGCGCTCGGCGCCACGGGGGTTGCGCCGGGAGTCTTGGCGCCAGCGGCGGCTTCCGTGACGGAAGGCTTCGGCGTCGCGGTGCTCGTCGGCGTGCTGGTTGGGGTGACCGGCGTCGGGGTTTCGCCGGTCTGCTGCTGCTGCTGGGTGTTCGTGAAGTTCACCGTGCCGCCGTTCGTCACCTGGGAAGCGCTGGGCGCGACCACCCAGCCGCTCTGCTGCGTCTCGGTGACCGTGTAGCCACCGGGGCAGACGGGGAGGTTGTTCCAAATCACCTGGCCGTTTGCGTTCGTCTGGGAGACGAGGTTCTGGCCGCAGCCGGTGAGCGTGAACGTCCAGCCGGCGCCAGGACCGCTGCTACCGTTCGCGCGGTTCTCGGTCTTGTTCACGGTGACGCTGACCGTGATGGTCTGCGTCTGAATCTCCGTGTTGGTGAATGAGACCACCGTCGTCGAACCGGCCGCCGTCGGCGAAACCGACTGCGAGACCGATGGGCTGACGGCGAAGCCGGTCTGCGTCTGTTCCGTGACCGTGTACGAGCAGCCAACGGCGGGGGCGAGATTGCTGAAGGTCGTCGTGCCAGCAAAGCCGGTGAACTGCAGCTGCGGGATGATGCCACAACCGCTGAGGGTGAAGCCCCAGCCGACGCCGATGCTCGATTGGCCCGAAGCGGACACCACGGTCTTGTTGACCTGGATGTTCACCCGCGGCTGGTTGTAGAAGGTGACGGTCGTCACGCCACCGAAGCTGACCGTCACATCGGCGACGTTGGCGACGATGAGCGGCCCGCCGTTGACGCGGACGCCGATGACGACGTACCCGGCGCCGGAGGCTTCGAGAAGCGTGTAGTTACCGCTGGCGACGTTGTTGTCGAAGATGCCGTTGGTCAGGACGAGGTCCTGGCCGCCCGGGAATTCCGGTCCGGTGACGTTCACCGTCCAGGTGATGAAGCTTTCGCCCGGGTCCTGGGTGCCGTTGCCGTTGAGGTCGTTGACCTTGCGGATGCTGAGCAGCCCCGTGTCCGCGACGAGGTCGCAGGGGGTGTTCACGAAGGTGAACTGGAGTTCCTGGCCGGGTGTCCCGAGCGCAACGCCGCCATCCACGGCCGCGTCGTCCAGCATCTCCGTCTGGAAGGTTGTCGGGTCTTCGTTGGGCTCGGGGCAGGTGCCAGCTTCGAGGCCGGCGTCCTGTTCGACGACGGTGTACTTCGCCGTCCCGAGCGGGAGGTTGTTGATGGTGACCGATTCGGTGCCGTCCTGGGCGACCGTGAGGTCGTGCGTTCCGCCGACGTTCACGCCGTCCTTCTTCAGCTGGAACGACCAAGTGGTGTCCGTCGTGAAGTTCGTCTTGGTGATCGTGATCGAGCCGACGGGGCGGTTCGTGTAGGTCACGATGCAGGTTTCGCCGGGCTCGACTTCGAGGTTCTGCGCCTCGAGAGCGCCCTGGGCGACAGCGAGGGCGTCGTTCACCTGGTCGCTGATCTGGCCGAGGAGCGACGTTTCGCGGCCGTTGTCTTCGCAGCCTGCGCTGACCACAACGGAGACCTGCTCGTAGCCTTCCTTCACGTCCTCTGTGGTGGTGTGCGTGCCGGGGACGACTTCCTTGGTGTACTCGGACGCCTCGCTGAAGGTGAACGGGTCACCGTCAAGCGTGCCGCCGAAGCTGGTCGAGTCGCCTGCGACGCCGTCCTGGTTGACCTTGCGGATGATGATGGTGCCCTTCTTCTCGTTGTAGAAGCAGACCACGGTCGTCTGGCCGGAGTTCACGGTCGCCGAGGCGTCCGTGCCGGTGTTCGCGGGGGTGGCGTCGCAGTCCTTCTCGCTCGTGCCGACGGTGTAGCCCATGTAGGTGTAGCCGTCGTTCGGCTGCTCTTCGCTCACGCTGTAGGTGCCGGGGGCAAGGTCCTTGCTCGTCCCCGTGCTGTCGAAGTCGATGTCCTGCTCGCCGCCGGCGATATCGGCGGTGAAGGTGCCGCTGCCGACGTTGGCGCGGAACTTCTTGATGATGATCAGCTCACCGTCGCGGGCGGCGGTCTTGTTCGTGAAGGTCACGACGGAAAGGCTATCGCCCGCGGGGATGGGTTCTGAGATGCTGCCGCCGTTGCCGCCCGCGCTGACGGACTTCGGGTAGTCCGTGGCGTCGCCGTTCCAGTCGCCGGGGCGCGATGCACTCTCGACGACATCGATGATGGCGTTCGCGGGGACCTTCACGGCGTCCGCGCAGGTGCGCTCGCCGTCGGATTCCTTGGCGTCGACTTCGACGCCGCTGACGAGAACCGCGAGGCTCGTGTCATCGCGGATGTCGAACTTCCAGGTGAAACCGTCGCCGTCGTCGACGCCGTCGTCCGGGTCGCCTTCGACGAGCTTGCAGACCTGGATTTCGCGGACCTTGAAGGTGTTGCTAACGGTCGCCGTGGCCTCCTGCCCAGAGACAACCGTGACATCACCAGCGGGGACGACGACGCTGAAGTTCGCGCCCGGGTTGGTCTCCGTCACCGAGTAGGCGCCGGGGTAGAGGTCGCTGAAGACGACATCGCCGCCGTCCCAATCGACGTTCTTGCAGGTCTTCGTAGTCTCAGCGTCGGGGCCTTCGATGCAGATTTCGAACGTCTTCGCTTCGTCCTTGAAGCCGTTCCATTCGACGGTCTTGGTGACCTTGAGGCTGCCCTTCGCCACTTCGTTGTAGGCGCAGATGTGGAGGACGCCCTGGTTGTCGATGTTGTTGGCGTCCCACTTGCTCGCGGGGATGGCGAGCGTGCCCGTGCCGAGGCCGGCATCCGGGCCGTCCGTGGTGCAGCCCGAGTTGCCGTTCACAGGCAGCCGCCAGCCGGTCAGCGTGTAGTTGGTCGCCGCCGTCTCCGTCATCCAGAGGGCCGCCTTGACGACGTCGAGGATGTCTTCCTGGTTGCCGCTATCCAGCAGGTTGCTGAGCGCGGCGCTGTCGTAGACGTTGAACGTGAAGCTCGGGTTCACGACGTTCTGCCAGTTGTTGCCCGGGCCCATCTTGTACTTGTGGACCTGGATCTTGCCGGCCGAGACCTTGTTCATGATGCAGACCGTGTAGGCGCCGCTGCCCGCCGGCACCTTGTTCGCGTTGCCAGTGGTGGAATAGGCCGTTGCCGAAGATGAGCAGCTGGCATCCAGCCCCTGGACGACCTGGTAGCCAACCAGGTCGAAGCCGGCGGGCACGGGAGTCTCCGTGACCGTCGTCTGGGCCTGGCTGATCGTCTTGTTCACGGACTTCGTGTCGTTCCCGGCCACCGTGGCGATCGAGAACGTCGTGTCCGGGCCGGGGCTAATCGTGCCTTCGAAGGTTGCCGCGCCGCCGCCGACCTTCACCTTCTTGATGGTTACCTGGCGGGTGCTGCAGTCCGTGCCCTGGACATCGGCCGGGACGGTGATGCTGGTCGCCGTAGCGGAACCGATGACGTCCCCGGTGGTCGATGACTTGCGCATCGTGACGGAGTTCGGGACCTGGCACGTTTCGCCATCCTTGACAGCGGCCGAGACGGGCTTCGAGACCTTGACGGTCATCGTCGCGTTTGCCGCGACCGTGCAGACGACGGGCATGGCGTCACCAGCGACGGCGGGGTTCGCGTTCTTGAGGCAGGTGCCCGTGGTCACGGATTCGAAGGTGGCGCCGCTATCGATGAGGGCGACGGTCGCGCTGGCGGCGTTTGCGCCGGTGTTGGCGACGGCGATGTTCCAGAAGACCTTCGAGCCGACGAGGGCCGGGCTGGCCGGGGTCTTCGTGATGGTCGGGTCGCCGACGACGACGGGCGCGTTGTAGGCGCAGATGTGGAAGAGGCCCGTGCCGTTGCCCTTGGTGTCCCAGATCGTCGCCGGCAGGTGGAGCGTGCCGGTCGTCAGGCTGCTGCCATTAAGCGGCTGGAGGTTGCACTTGTCGTTCCCGCTGGTGCCGTCACCATCAGGGACGAACCAGCCGACGAAGGTCTGGCCGTTCGTGCCAGTTTCCTTCACCCAGAGTTCGGTCTGAGGGAGGGCGGGGCTGTTGCTGCCG
>CAZQCR010000189.1:0-6280 GCA_964591745.1 uncultured Anaerolineaceae bacterium | reverse complement strand
TTCCACCCGCCGGCGTCGGGTACCACCACGCCCGCGGGTGCGAAGGACGGCTTCTTGGTGGGGCCCCTGGACGCGGAGGCGAGCGCCCTGCTTGCCGAAGGAGGCGGATTCGACCCCTGGATCTGCCGGATCTGGGGCGGCCCCGGGGAACTCGTGGAGCGTTCGTTCGGGACCGTGGTTCGCGCTGGTGCCAGGGTTGTGAGCTTCTGCGCCGCCTGCGCCATCGAGCCCGGCGGGGAGGCGGAGATCGAGATCGGAACAGCCCTGGAGTTCCGGGGCCAGGGCATCGCGGAGATGGCCGGGCGGGCGTTCATCCTGGAGTGCGAGCGCCGAGGGCTGACGCCGGCGTGGACGTGCGCCAGCGGCAACGAACCCTCGGATCGGCTTGCGCGGAGGTTGGGCTTCTCGCACTTGCGGACGGTGGCGGGCTATACAATCTCCTGAACGGAAGAACCCGTCGCGGAGAAGCGGCCCGGGGCCTCCGGGCATGCACAGTTGCGCGGGCAAAGGCAGCGGACCATCGGGATTCTCCCTAGGTGTTCGCGAATCACCATTACGATATGGCGTTTCCCAGAGCATGTGAAGGAGCTTCAGTGGGAGAATCACACTCACGCTGGCGCAGTATGGCTCCGTAGCACCAACATATTAAGATTACACGACGTGCTTTCGTGAGCCACCCAATCTTCACGTTGAAAGGGCCGAATCCGATGGACACTCCAATTCGGCCTTGCCTATCATAGCCGAGCCCCGGCGGGGTAGCCGACCGGGCCTATCGAGGGGTGACACCGGATGGACGAGTCCATCTTCCAGTTCTTGAATTTTCTTGCGGTAGAGAAAAACGCTTCCCAGAACACAATTTCCGCCTACCGGAACGACCTTGCGCAGTTCGATACATTCGCGAGGAGATCTGATGGTGCAACGTGGAAATCTGTCGATGGTCCAGCGGTCGTCGCTTTCCTGGAGGATTTGCGCGCTCGAAGCTACAAAGACGCAACAGTCGCGCGAAAAGTGGCGGCGGTAAAGTCGTTCTTTAGTTTCCTTACAGCAGAGGGAAGGGTAGAAAACGACCCGACCGAACATCTTAAGTCGCCGCAGGTTGGGAAAACGCTCCCGCGTGCGCTGACGGTGGAAGAAGTCGATGAACTTCTGGAACAACCGGCGCGGCGAAATACGCCGGAATCGCAGCGCGACAAAGCGATGCTGGAACTGCTGTACGCGACTGGCCTCCGGGTCACCGAGCTGGTCTCGCTGGACATGGCGGATATCGCCCTGGAAAGCGACCCGGTGACGGTGCGCTGCACGGGCAAGGGCGAGCGGGAGCGGATACTGCCACTGGCGTCGCGGCCGGTGGACGAGCTACGACAGTACATCTTCCGTATCCGGCCTCGCCTCGTTCGCAATCGCAGCGAGAAGGCACTCTTCGTCAACCGGCGAGGGGAACGGCTCACGCGCCAGGGTTTCTGGCTGATCCTGAAGAACTACGCGAAGGAGGCGAAGCTGGACAAAACGATCACGCCACACACCCTTCGCCACACCTACGCCACGCACATGCTTTCCGGGGGAATGCCGCTTCGGAACGTGCAGGATGCGCTGGGTCACGCCAGCATTTCGACGACGCAGATCTACACGCATCTGACCACGGCTCAGAAGCGGGTGGAGTACGATAAGGCCCACCCGCGAGCCTGAGCCCAGCCACGGGAGGTTCACTTCCCGGCGCAGGAGATCACGGGCGCCATTCTGGGCCGAGGCGATGCGGATGCAGCCACTTTCCGAACTCATGGACGCGCTGCTCGCCGCAAGGGCGGCCGGCGCACTGCGCGTACTGGACGATGAACGGAGGCTGACCTCGTTCATTCCGGAACTTGAGGCGGGGCGGGGTTTCAAACAGCCGGAGAAGCACCATTTCACGGTTCTCGACCACAACCTGGCGGCCGTGGCGGCACTGGAGGCGGCCACGGGCGAAGGCGCCGACGGCGACGAGATGCGTGCCGTCCTTTCCTGGACGGATATGGACGAGGCGCTTGGCCGGACGATCGAAGGCCTCCCCCTGATGGCTCTGCTCCGCCTGGCCGCCCTGGTCCACGACGTGGCCAAGCCGGCGACGGCGACGATCGTCGATGGGGCGCTGCGCTTTCCCAGGCATGGGCCGACGGGCTCGCTGATGCTCCGCGAACGGCTGCCCGAGTTGGGGTTCGGGCCGGGCGCCACGGACTTCATCGCGCGGCTGGTGCGCTACCACCTGCGCCCGCACGAGCTGGTGAAGGGTTGGCCGCCGTCGGACCACGCGATCCGGCGGTTCGCCGCGGACCTCGATGGACACGTTCTGCCGCTCATGCTCCTGAACGTCTCGGACGGGATGGCGACGCGAGGGCCGGGGTACACGCGCCAGAACTACCGGATGCACGTGGGCCTGCTGAACTACGTGGTCGCCCGGTCGTGGGCGGCCCACCAGGACGACCCACCGCTGGTGACGGGCGAGGAGCTGATGGCCGCGCTCGACCTCGAATCCGGCCGGCTGCTGGGGAGCGTGCTCAAGGGCGTAAGGGCGGCGCAGGATGACGGGCGGGTGCGTGACGCGGAGACGGCCCTCGCGCTGGCCCGGGAGTTGCTGTTGGAGGCCCGTGAAGCGGACCGGCCGAGGCCGGAGACGCTGTAAATCGGCACCGTGTCTCAGCGGGGGTACATGACTTCGGCCGACCAGAAGCGCCAGGGCCAGCCGGCGCCGGCGATGCGGCAACGACGCCAGCTCGTATCGGAGGCGGTGAAGATCAGCGGGAAGCTCTTGGCGTTGCCGGTCATCGGCTCGGTGCGGGAGACGCCATCGAACCCCGTGACGGTATAGGCGGCGCCTGGGTCCGGGGCTATCGGCCGGTGGAGGATGTACTTCGGCGAATCGGCGACGCGGAGGAGGACGAACACGAGGCCGGCGGCGTCGGGCGAGACCCAGATGTCGACCGCTGAGCCTTCGTTCGGCCCTCCACCGACGGATACGTCGTCGGCCGCCGTGGCCATCCAGCCGAACGAAGCCGTGTCGTTGTGGACGGCAACGACTGTCGCGTTGCGGAAGACGAGGGCGCCGCTGGCGGGAACCCAGGGCTTCCTCGGAGTCAGCTTGAACGGCTGTGGGGGGAGGTTTACGCCGAGACCGGGGAAGAAGGCGCTGACGAGATCGGCCCGCACCCCTGGTGTGATGTGTGACAACTTGCGGACGCGGGCTTCTTCTTCGGCGAAGTGACGGGCGACGCGGGAAGTGGGCGCCGGGCCATCAAGGGGCAGCTGCCCCCTGGGGGTAGGCGCCGGTAGGGCAGGAAGCTCGGCGAGGCCCGATTGACGGCGAGTGGCGATGAGCGGTTCGGTGAGGCCGAGGGCGGCGAGTCTGTCGCGCATTGTGCTCCGTGATCCGCTCGAAGATGGCGCAGTCTAGCACGAGGCGGTGGACGCTTGGCGGCGGTCGGCCATACCATCGGGTGGCAGGCTCTCGCCCTGCGTATCGGCGTGCCCCGCCGGAGGAGAGTTTCCCTGATGGCCGTCATGTGGAGCGTCATCTTTTACACCGTTGCGGCGGTTGCGGCGTTCTACTTCATCCTTCTGCGCCCGGTTATGAAAAGCCAGAAAGAGCAGCGGGCGGCCGTGCGCGCTCTCCAGATCGGCGACGAAGTGGTCACCACGGGCGGCCTCATCGGCGAAGTGAAAGACATCATCCAGCCGGCGGACGGCCCGACGGAAATCATCCTTGAGATCGCGGAAGGGGTCCGCGTTCGGGCCGTGACGGAGGCGATCTCTCGCCGCCTGACAACGCTCGAAGAGGCCCCGGAAGCATCACCGGCCCAGGAGACCTCGCAGCAGCATGCGTAGCAGCACAACCGTCCTCCTTTTCGTTTTCGTCACGTTACTTACGGCCTTTGCCGTTGTGGCCGTGTGGCCGAACGACCCTTCCCGATACCTCCCGGGCGATTTCTGGCCCGAGGGTAAGGGCATCAAGGTCGGGAGCTGGGAGCGCGAAACGATGCGGCTCGGGCTCGATCTGCGCGGCGGCGCATACGTGGCGCTGCAGGGCCAGTTCCCGCCGGATTTCACGGGCAGCAAGAGCGAGGCGATCGCCAACGCGAAGAAAGTGATCGAGCGGCGGGTGAACTCGCTGGGCGTATCCGAAGCGGAAGTGAGCATCGCGAGCGGCGACCGGATCGTCGTCCAGATCCCGGGCGTGAGCCTCCAGGAAGCGCTGGACCAGGTAGGGCGGACGGCGGCGCTCGAGTTCTTCGTCTACAACGATAACGGCGAGGCGGTACCCGCTCTCGGTTCGCTCGATGGCACGATCTGCACGCCCCAGGCGACGATCGACGCGCCGATCCCCACCGGGTGCATCGCAATGACGGGGGTGCACCTGAAGAACAACACACGGCCCGCGCGCCAGACGACAAGCTACCTCGTGGAGTTCGAGACGACGGGCGACGGTTCCAGGCTGCTATCGGACATCACCACGAACTCATTGCGTTATACGGAGACCGACCCTCGCCGGCTGCTGATCGTGACGCTCGACGAACAGATCATCTCCCAGGCCACCGTCCAGAGCGTCATCTCCGACCGTGGCGTGATCACGGGCCAGGAATCCTTCACGAGCGCAAAGGACCTTTCGGACCTGCTGAACAGCGGTGCCCTGCCCATTCCCCTCTCGCCGATCCAGTCGAACGAGGTGAGCGCGACGCTTGGCGACGAATCGGTCGTAGCTTCGGTGAACGCGGGCGAAATCGGGCTGCTGGCTGTGGCGCTGTTCATGATCCTCTACTACCGGCTCCCGGGGCTGCTGGCGGCGATCGCCCTCGGCGTGTACACGGCGCTGACGCTGATGGTGTTCAAGCTCTGGCCGGTGACGCTGACGCTTTCCGGAATCGCGGCGTTCGTTCTCTCGGTCGGCATGGCGGTGGACGCGAACATCCTTATCTTCGAACGGATGAAGGAGGAGTTACGGAGGGGGCACACCCTGAACCGGGCGATCGACCTCGGGTTCTTCCGGGCGTGGAGCTCGATCCGGGACTCGAACGTCTCGACGCTCATCACGTGCCTGATTCTGTACTGGTTCGGTGACCAGTTCGGGGCGAACCTGGTGAAGGGCTTCGCGCTGACGCTGGCGATCGGCGTGCTCGTCAGCATGTTCTCCGCGATCACGGTGACGCGAACGTTCCTGAAGATGATCGTTGGGACGCCCTTGGCGCGGAACCACTGGCTGTTCAACGCGGAAGAGAAGAAACGGACGACAGCGCGAGAGCGGGCCGTCGAGACGAGCGGAGGAAAATCATGATCGACTTCGCAGGGAAGCGCTGGTGGTACCTGGGGACGTCGTTCGCGATCTTCGTTGTGGCGGTAGTCCTCCTGGCGGTCTTCCAGCTGAAGGCGGGGATCGAATTCACCTCCGGTTCGTCGTTCACCTTCGAGTTCAATCTGCGCGAAGTGAGCCAGGGTGAGGTCCGGGAGCAGATGAAGGAGCTCGGGCATGACGAGGCACGCGTCCAGGGGGCGGGGGCTAACTCATATCTGATTCGAACGCGTGAACTGCAGGGCGCGCCGCCCGTGACGCAGTCGGACGTCCCGGGTCCGCAGGAGATAACGCAAGGAGAGATCGACACGATCCAGGCGGCCTTCTGCACGAAGTTCGGCGCGACGGACGCGGCTGGCTTGTGCACGGGGGTGACGCGGAAGGACTTCTCGACGGTCTCGGAGACGGTTTCCAGCGAAATCGCGCGGAACGCGACGATCGCTGTGGTCTTCGCTTCGGTCGCGATCCTCCTCTACATCACGATCGTCTTCCGGAACTTCGGCCTGCGGATGGGCTTCAAGTTCGGGGTCGCGGCGATCGTGGCGGTTCTGCACGACGCGTTCATTATCCTCGGGCTGTTCGCGCTGCTGGGCGCCTGGCGCGGCACAGAGGTCGATACGGCCTTCATCACGGCGATCCTGACGGTCATCGGCTTCTCCGTGCACGATACGATCGTGGTGTTCGACCGGATCCGGGAGACGCTGGCCCACGACCCCTACGTGCCGATCGAAGAAGCCGTCAACGCGAGCATGACGGAGACGCTGGCGCGTTCCATCAACACGTCGCTAGTGGTGGTGCTGACTGTCGTGGCGATGCTGCTGATCGGCGGCGTGACGATCCGGAACTTCCTGCTCGTCCTCCTGGTTGGGATCATCAGCGGAACGTACAGCAGCATCGCGATCGCGAGCCAGCTGCTGGTGGCCTGGGAGCGGAACGACATCGGGCGCTTCTGGAACCGCATCCGGG
>CAZQCR010000188.1:0-6345 GCA_964591745.1 uncultured Anaerolineaceae bacterium | reverse complement strand
GAGATCGAGTACCTCGGCGAGATCTGCGCGGGAGACGTACTCACCGCGACCACCGCCCTCGCCGACGTCCAGGAGCGGGCGGGCAGCATCGGCGAGATGCTGATCAGCACGAGCAAGACGACCTTCCGCAACCAGGCGGGCGCGGTCGTCGCGATCATGACGGGGACGGGCATCCGGTACTGAGCGCAGCTACTTCACCTTGAGGAACTCGGCCCACATCCAGCCCTGGCGGCCTTCGTACCAGACGGGCACCCAGCCGTCCTGGCCGATCACCACCTGCGCCCCGGCCGGGGCGACGGCCAGGACGGCCTCGTTCTTGCTCGGGCCCGCGCGAAGGTTGAGTGTTTCCGCCACTTTCGCCGCCAGGCCAACGGGATGCGCCTCTCGAACGAGGAAGGGAACGGGATCGATATCGACATCGTCCCGCCGGTACTCGTAATGAAGGTGGACGCCCGTAGACACGCCCGTCGTCCCCACGCCACCGAGGAGATCGCCGGCGGCCACCTGCTGGCCGACGTGGACATCCACCCGGACGAGATGGCCGAAGAGGACTGAGCTGCCACCACCACGTTCGATGACGACGCATTCCCCGTAGCCGCCGTTTGCCCCGGCGATCGAGACGACGCCCGCACACGGCGAGACGATGTCGGCACCCTCTGCAACGCCAGCGATGTCGATGCCGGTGTGGTAGCCCTTCCGGTAGAGGTGCCGGACGCTGGGATCGGTGTTCTCCGGGCCGTAGCCCTGGGTGACGATTGCGCCGTGAACTGGCAGCAGCCAGCCGGTCGTCGGGTCCAGATATTGTTCAGCCATGGGTTTCCTCCTGCCGCCGCATTCTTCACCGAGGGACGACGTTTGTCGTGGTAGAAGCTCACACAACGGGGGTGGATTCTCGAACGGGCGGGCGTCACCGGCTACGCTGGGGCAGCGGCGCGTTCTGCCGCTGGTGGTGCTCGTGGCGCAATCGGGGCCGACACAGTTTCCGGAACTCAACACCGTGCTGGCCGACCTGGTAGCACGCGTCAAGACGATCCTCGGCGAGAACTTCGTCGGCGCCTACCTCCAGGGCAGCTTCGCCCTCGGCGACGGGGACGCCTTCAGCGATGTGGACTGGGTGGTGGTAACACGGGAGGACCCCGAGGACGACATGGCCGCCCTGAACGCGATGCACGCGGCGATCCACGACCGCCCGGAGGAGTGGGCCCAGCACCTTGAGGGCTCGTACGCGCCGCTGGCCGTGCTGCGCAGCCTGAAGGACGCTCCGAAGGAAGTGCCCGGGATGGAGCGCCCGGAGGGCTGGAACGAGCCCAACGTCAAGGGCAAGCGGGGGGCGTCGGCCTATCCCTTGCTCTACCTGAACAACGGCGCCCGCAGCCTTGTCCGGTCCGAGCACGACAACACGGAGGTGGTTCGCTGGGTCCTTCGGGAGCACGGGGTGGCACTCGCCGGCCCTGCGCCGCACACGCTCATCGACCCGGTCGATCCCGGAGCACTTCGAGCCGAAGTGCTGACGGTGATGCGGTCGTTCGGAGGCGCCCTGCTGGAAGGCTCGGTGCTGCTCGACGCGCTCTGGCTGCAAGGCTTTACGCCGGTGTTCTTTGCCCGGACGCTCAACTCGCTGGAGACAGCAACGATCCCGTCGAAACCGGCGGCGATTCGCTGGGCGTCGACCGCACTGGACCGGCGCTGGCTGCCGCTGCTCGAACGGGCGTGGGAGCAACGCTCACGTTACCCGCGCGGACACGGCGCCCCGGCGGCCCATGCCGCCCTGCCGCCGGACGCCGAAGAGGTGGCGGAGACGCTCGCGTTCGTGCGGTACGCGTTCGAAAGAGCGGGTCTGCCGGGAACGGAGTAACGAGCGGCGGCAGCGACCCGAAGCCTGCGAGGGTGGGCTGGCACTGTCGAGGACGCCAGGTCCTGTCGAACCTATCAGCATCACTCCTCAACGAGGCGATCTGTGGCAACCGTGCTCACGCAGAGACCGGCACACCCCTTCATGCGTTACTGGGAGGCACTCGCGTTCCTTGCGCCAATACTGATCTTCACGCTACTCGCGACGATTCGCATCGTCGCGTTCGTCGATACGCAGAACCCTGTGGCGCTCTTCAACGCCTTCGGACTGGCGGTGCTCACGTGCATGTTCGTCATCCGCAAGCCTGCAAAGGATGTTGACCGCTCGCTGAAGTCGCTGGGCGCCGCGCTGCTGGGGAACTTCTTGCCGTTCGCGTTCGTACTCCACCATGAATCGGACTGGGCCGGGCCGGTGCCGGTCACGATCGAAGTCGTGACGCTCGCCCTCGCTGTCTGGACGGTGCTCTCGTTGCGGCGAAGCATGGGCATAACGCCCGCGAACCGGGGTATCAAGACGGGCGGGCCGTACCGCTTCATCCGCCACCCGCTCTACGTCTGCGTGATCGCCTCGCAGGTGGGCCTGCTGATGGCCTACCCACACCCCGCGAACTTCGCCATCCTGGCCGGCGCCATCGCCTTCAAGGCGCTGATGATCCGGAACGAAGAGCGGGTGCTTTCAGCGGACCCTTCGTATGTGGAGTGCGCGAAGCGGGTGAAGTACCGGGTGATCCCGGGCGTGATCTGAGCCGGAGGCGGCCGGACGCTCGACCGCCGGTGTGCATCGGCCCTAACCTGAAGGGAGCGGCGCAGTGCAGCGCCGTGGCATTGCCGAGTGGTGTAACGGTAGCACACGGGTCTTTGGAGCCTTGAGTCGGGGTTCGAATCCCTGCTCGGCAACCACGAATCTGGAGTCGCCATAACGTCTCGAAGAGCCGACCACGGGACTCGTTGGCGAACAAGGGACTGTTTTCGCTCGCGAAAATTCTTGTTCCAGTCCTTTGTTCGGGTGCAAACGATGTGTCCGCCCTCTGCTCGGATGAAGGGACTCCCAGTCCTTTGGTTGGGGTTCCGGCATGGGGTTGCGGTGGTTCGACGACTATTGTCGTCCGACCCGTCTGGCCGGCGGGCCTTGACAAAAGGGCGGGTCTGCGAAGAACGCCCATGAATCTGGCGCGGCGCTCGCCTTGACGCCAGTGCCGTGGCCGTCCTTGCGGCTTCTCAACCGGCGCCCAGCGCTGTCCGCACAGCGGCTGTTAGCTCGCCCGCGCTATATGGCTTGGCGAGGAAATGGGCCGCGTTGCCCTCGACGCCGCGCCGCAAGATGGCGTCGTCAGCGTAGCCGGACGTAAAGATAACCTTGATCTCAGGATGGGCTGCCGCAACCCGCTCCGCCAGCTCTCGCCCGTTCATCCCTGGCATCACTACG
This sequence comes from uncultured Anaerolineaceae bacterium, assembly GCA_964591745.1. Lineage (GTDB taxonomy): Bacteria > Chloroflexota > Dehalococcoidia > Tepidiformales > Tepidiformaceae > JANMTH01. Next base: position 3,068 of record CAZQCR010000188.1, on the reverse strand, counting down.
TCGGTCAGGAGGATGTGCACCCGCCCGGCGTGGTTCTCCAGCAGTTCCAGGGCCTCCGCACCGCTCCCCGCCAGAAGCGCCGTATACCCTGCTCGCTCCAGCATGCGGCTCGCCGTTGTCCGGAGCCCCGGGTAGTCCTCGACCACGAGGACCGTTTCGTCGCCTCGTACCGGCGCGGCTGCCGGAGCAGATTTGTCCTTGTCCACTGCCTCTTCAGCTCGCGGGAACCAGATCCCGAACGAGGTCCCTTTGCCCGGTTTGCTGTCAACCGCGATGGCCCCGCCGCTCTGCTGAACGATGCCGTACACCGTGGATAGGCCGAGGCCCGTTCCCTTGCCCACTTCCTTGGTCGTGAAGAACGGCTCGAAGACCCGCGTGCGGGTCGCCTCGTCCATGCCTGTGCCGGTATCGGAGACCACGAGCTGGACATAGGCGCCCGGCTCCAGAGAGGGGTCTCCGGCCTTGCTGGTGCGGCCCACTTCCACCGCCTGTACCTCAATCGTGAGGATCCCGCCGGCGGGCATGGCGTCGCGGGCGTTCACGACGAGGTTCATGATTACCTGTTCGATCTGCCCCGGGTCCGCCTTGATCGTGCAAGAACCCGCGCTGGTCGTGACGACCAGCGCGATATCCTCGTCGATCAGCCGCCGGAGCATGCCCTTCAGGTCCTGAACGAGCGCGCACAAAACGAAGACTTTCGGCCGCACAACTTGCTTGCGGCTGAAGGTGAGCAGTTGCCGGGCCATGGCCACCGCCCGATCCCCGGCCCGCATGATTTCCTTTACGTCATTCTGCAGCGGGTCGTCCGCCTTCAGTTGCTCGGCAACGAGGAAGGCCGCGCCGTTGATCACGGTGAGCAGGTTGTTGAAGTCGTGGGCGATGCCGCCCGCAAGGTGCCCCATGCTTTCCATCTTCTGGGACTGCAGGAGTTGCGCCTCGGTCCGCTTCCGTTCCGTGATGTCCCGAAGAAAAATCACAAGCTGCCCGCTTTCGCCGCGCTGGTACTTGACGCTGACCTCGACCTCGAAAACGGTGCCGTCCTTGCGACGGTGCCAGCTTTCGAAACGATCCTCGCCCCGCGCCACGAACTCCTGGATCCGGGCGATCGTCTCGTCCGGCGTTTCCGAGGCCGTCATGTCGGAAATGCCCATGGCCAGCAGTTCCTGCTCGCTGTAGCCGCTCATCTGGCAGTAGGCGTCATTGACTTCCAGCAGGCGCCCTTCGTTGTCCACCACCCAGAATCCGTCCATAGCCGTCTGAAGGATGGCTCGATGCCGATTCTCGTTCTCTGCCAGCGCGTCTTCCGCCGCTTTGCCGGCGGAGATGTCTTCGACAACGGAAATGAAGTAATCCGGCTCTCCGGATGGTCTGCACACAAGCGATCGGGTGAGCCGGGCCCAGACGGGCGACCCATCATTGCGGAGGTAGCGTTTCTCCACCGAGTAGGTCCCGATTTCGCCCGCCAGCAGTCGCCGCGCCAACCCGAGGTCTGCACCGAGGTCGGCAGGATGAGTGAGATCCCGGATGGACTTGTGCAGGAACTCTTCCTGGGTGTAGCCGGTGATGTCACACAGCTTCTGGTTGACGCGCAGCCAGCGGCCGTCCGGGCTATCGTGAGCGATGCCCACCGCGGCCTGTTCAAATACTGCGCGGAAGCAAGCCTCGCTTTCGCGCAGATCCTCCTCCGCTTGCCTGCGTTCGGCCCGCATGCGCGCCTCGCGTAGTTCGCGGTCAACTGCGGGCAGCAGCCGTTTCGGGTTATCTTTCAGGATGTAGTCGTGGGCGCCAGCCTTCATGGCAGCCACCGCGCGATCTTCACCGATGGTGCCGGAGACAATGATGAACGGGATGTCCTGGCCAGAGTTCTGCAGCAGCGCGAGCGCGCTGAGAGCATCGAAATGCGGCAGCGTGAAATCGGAGAATACGATTTCCCATGCCTGCGCGGACAGCACGGCACTCATCGCCTCGGCCGTCTCGACCCGGGCGTAGGTCGGATCGTAGTTGCCCGACCGCAGCTTCCGAAGGAGCAGGCCAGTGTCATCCTCCGAGTCCTCGACAATCAGGGCGCGCAAGGGTAACGGCGTCATGGCAGATCTCCTCGCTGGCCGAGGGCGGGTTCATTGAGCACCAACCAGTAGAGCCCAAGTAGTCGGACCGCCTCCGCGAACTGGTTGAAGTCCACCGGCTTGCGGACGTAGCTGTTGGCGCCGAGGCGGTAGCCAGTGACGATGTCCTGTTCCTCCCGGGATGAGGTGAGGATCACGACGGGCTGGAGTCTGGTGCGCTCATCGGCGCGGACGTGTCGCAGCACCTCCAGCCCGTCGATCTTGGGCAGCTTCAGGTCCAGCAGCACCACGGCCGGCAGAGGGCGGGTGGACGCGCCCTCTGCGAAGAAATAGTCGAGGGCTTGCCGGCCGTCACGCGCCACCACCACTTCATTCAGGATGCCGTTCTTCTTGAGCGCCCGCAGGGTCAGCGCCTCGTCGTCAGGATTATCCTCAACGAGCAGGATGATCTTGTTGTCCATGGCCAGCCTCCATATCCGCCTCAGGCGGGTAGTGTGAAATAGACCGTGGCGTACTGGCCGGGCGCGCCTTCAGCAGAGACCTGTCCGCCGTGGCGGAGGACGACGCGCTGCACCGTGGCCAGCCCGATCCCGGTGCCGGGGAACTCATTCATTGGGTGCAGGCGCTGGAAGACGCCGAACAGCTTGTCGACGTAGGCCATGTCGAAGCCGGCGCCGTTGTCCCGGACGAAGTAAGTTGGCGCGCCGTTGGCGTCGTTCATGGTGCCGACTTCGATGCGCGGCTCTGGCTGGGAGCCAGTGAATTTCCAGGCGTTCCCCAGGAGGTTCACCAGCACGATCCGCAACAAATGACGATCGCCCTCCGCCTGGAGGCCGGGCTGGATCGAAACGTCGACGCAACGCTGGGGCTCAGCCTGCCTCAGGTCAGCGACCACGGACTCGGCCAGGGCGCTGAGGTCTACTGTCTCCCGGTGCATCTCGGAGCGCGTTACGCGCGACAGGGCGAGCAGGTCGTCGATGAGGTGCCCCATGCGCTGAGTGG
>CAZQCR010000187.1:0-6372 GCA_964591745.1 uncultured Anaerolineaceae bacterium | reverse complement strand
GACATCATCCAGGAGGTGGCGCGATGACAGAGCTTCGCGGCCCGGTCCACCTCGTCGGCATGGGTGGCGTGCACATGTCCGCTATCGGCCAACTCCTCCTCGAACGTGGCATCGCCGTCAGCGGCAGCGACCTTCGCCGCTCGCCCTTCACGGACCGTCTGGTCGCGATGGGCGCGCGCTTCAACGAAGGCCACGCCGCCGCGAACGTCGGTGAGGCCGCCCTCGTGGTAAGTACGGCGGCGGCCGGGGACGACAACCCCGAGCTGGTGGAAGCACGCCGCCGCGGTATCCCCGTCATCCTCCGCGCCGAAATGGTCGCCCGGCTGATGGAGGGGAAACGCGTCATCGCCGTCGCGGGTGCCCACGGGAAGACGACGACATCGAGCCTCATCGCCTTCATCCTTTCCGAAGCGGGGCTGCATCCCATGTATCTGCTCGGCGGCGAAAGCCTGGACCTTGGCGGCCACGCCGCCTGGGGCGAAGGCGACCTCTGCGTCGTCGAAGCGGACGAGTATAAGCGCGCCTTCCACGAATACACCCCTGAGATTGCCGTGATCACGAACGTGGAAGCGGACCACCTGGACTACTACGAGACGGAGGCCGCCTACCACCAGGCGTTCGTCGAGTTCGCGCTGAAAGTGAAGCCGGGCGGACGCCTGCTCACCTGCTGGGACGATGCGGGCGCGCGGGCCGTGAGCGAACTGGTCGAGGACGCGCCCATCCAGGCCGAAAGCTACGGAATCGAAGGCGCCCGCTTCTGGAAGGGCACGGACATCGTCCGCGACGACACCGGCGTGTCGTTCACCTTCCTTATGGCGGGCGCGGCCGTCGGCAGTCTCCATGCCAGCGTCCCCGGCGACTACATCGTCCGCAACGTGGTCGCCGCCGCCGGCGTCTGCCTCGGGCTGGGGGTGGACTTCGAGACGATCCACGACGCCGTCTCGCGCTTCCAAGGCGCCCGGCGCCGCTTCGAACGCGTCGGAGAGGCCGGCGGCGTGCTCGTGATGGACGACTACGCCCACCACCCGACCGAAGCGCGCGCCACCATCGCCGCTGCTCGCTCACGCTTCCCCGGGCGCCGCCTGATCGGCGTCTACCAGCCCCACACCTACAGCCGGATCTCCTACCTCTGGGACGAATGGACGCGCTGCTGGGACGGGCTGGACGAGCTGATCGTTCTCGAAACGTACGCCGCCCGCGAACTGTCGGTGGCCGGGCGCAGTGCCGCCGACCTGGCGGCCGCCATCGAACAGCCAGCGGCGAAGTACGCCGCGGACTTCGCCAGCGCCGCCACACAGGCCGCCGCGCTCGCCCGGCCGGGCGATGTCGTCTTCACGATCGGCGCCGGCGATGTCGTCGAAGTCGGCCCCCTCATCCTGGAGGCGTTGCGATGACCGGGATTGAGACCCTGGCCACCTTCCTTGAGCCACTCGGTGAGCTGCGCCGTGCCGAGCCCCTCTCTCGCCACACGACGTTCGGCGTCGGTGGCCCCGCCGACCTCTTCTTCACGGCGCGCGATACCGCAGCTCTGAAGGCCGCGGGTACTGCCGCCCAGGCCACCGGCACGCCGCTCTTCGTCCTCGGCAGCGGCAGCAACATCCTCGTCGCCGATGCCGGCATCCCCGGCCTCGTCCTCGACAACCGGGCGCGAGAAGAGGCGATCGGAGCTGATGGGCTGACCTACCGCCTCGCCAGCGGCACGAGCTTCGCCGCCTTCGCTCGCAAAATGTGCCGGGCGGGCCTCGCCGGGCTGGCCTGGGCCGTCGGCATTCCCGGCACCCTCGGCGGCGCGGTCGTGTACAACGCCGGCGCCTACGGCGGCTGCCTCGGCGATGTCCTGACGCGCGTCCGCCTCCACCATCCGGGCGACACAGACCGCGACGAATGGATCGACGCGAGCGACCTCGGCCTCGTCTACCGGGGCAGCGTGTTCACGCGTGGCCAGTTCACCGGGAAAACGGTCATCGAAGCGGAGGTGCGCCTCAGCGCCGGTGACGCGCCGGCACTCCTTGCGGAGGCCGCGGCCTACGACGGCAAGCGCCTGACTGCCCAGCCTCGCGGCCGAAATGCCGGTTCGATGTTCAAGAACCCCCCGGGAAGCCCCGCCTGGAAGCTGATCGACAGCGTGGGCCTGCGCGGCGAGATACGCGGCGATGCCGCCATCAGCGACCGCCACTGCAACTTCTTCGTCAACTACGGCAACGCCCGCGCCGCCGATGTCGCCTGGCTGGTGAACGAAGCCGAGCGCCGCGTCCGCGAACAGTTCGGCGTCCAGCTCGAACGCGAAGTCGCCTTCGTAGGAGCGTGGCAATGACGAAGCAACGCGTAGCCGTCATCCTCGGCGGCCGTTCCGGCGAACACGAAGTCAGCATCCTCAGCGCCCGCAGCGTCATGGCGGCCCTCGATCCGGACCGCTGGGAAGCGGTCCCGTTCGGAATCACGCGCCAGGGCGACTGGATGACGCCGGGTGAGACGCTCGCCGCCCTGGCCGCCGGGAACGCCCGGTTCAGCACTGGCGGTTCGCCGTTGCTCCTGGCCGGCGCTGTCCAGGCAGAGCTCGCCGGGTGCGCTGCCGCATTCCCCCTCGTTCACGGCACCTACGGCGAAGACGGCACGATCCAGGGCTTCCTCGAACTCGCCGGGCTGCCGTACGCCGGCTGCGGCGTCGCCGCCAGCGCCATCGGCATGGACAAGGCCCTCATGAAGGCGCTCTTCCGCGAAGCCGGCATCCGCCAGGCCCGGTACGCCGTCGTTCGCTCCTGGGAGGCCGGCGAAGGCGCTGCCGAGGCCGTCCGCTTCGCCGAAGAGACGATCGGCTACCCCTGCTTCATCAAGCCAGCGAACGGCGGATCGAGTGTCGGCGTCAGCCGCGCGCTCTCCCGCGAAGACCTCCCGGCCGCCTTCGAAGCCGCCTTCGCCTACGACGACAAAGCCGTTGTTGAACAGGCGATCACGGGCCAGGAAGTCGAGTGCTCCGTCCTCGGCAACGAACATCCCGAAGTGAGCGTTGCCGGCGAAATCGCACCCGACCGGGCCTTCTACGACTACGAGAGCAAGTACTCGGCGGCTTCGCAAACGGCCCTCCACATCCCCGCCCGGATACCGGCCGAGGCGGCCGAAGAGGCCCGGGAACTCGCCCTTCGCATGTACCGCGTGATGGGCTGCGAAGGTTACGCCCGGATCGACTTCTTCGTCACGGCCGCCGGCGAAGTACTGGCGAACGAGATCAACACGATTCCCGGATTCACGAGCATCAGCATGTACCCGAAGTTGTGGGAGGCCAGCGGCCTCCCCTACCAGGAGCTGCTGAGCCGAATCATCGACCTGGCAATCCAGCGCCACCACCGGAGGAGGCCATCATGAGTGCACGGCGGAAGCCCCAGCCAACGATCAGCGTCCCTCGGGCGATTGTCCGAAGGTCACACCCGACGGTCGGCGAACGGCCGCGCATGATCGTCAAGCGTGACCGAGGCGGCGTGACACCGCGCGGCCCCCACAGGCGTCTCGGCGCCATTCGCCGCTGGCTACGTTCGCTGGTGGCCGTGGTCGTGCTGCTCGGGCTCGTCGGCGCGTCCCTCTGGGTCTGGCGCTCGCCGGCCTTCGAAGTCTCGAAGATCGAAGTCGAGGGTTCGAGGCGCGTTTCCGCCGAAGCGGTGGCGGCGAGTACAGGGCTGGCCGGAGCCAACATGTTCACCGCCGACCTCGCCCACGCGGAAGAGGATATCTACGCGGGACTCCCGCTCATTCAATCCGTCACCATTGAGCGCGATTGGCCGCGGACAATCCGCGTCACCGTGGTTGAGCGCCAACCGTGGGGCACCTGGGAACAGGGTGGAGTGAAGTACACCATCGACCGCGACGGCGTCGTCCTCGCGGTAGCCCCCGGTCCAGAAAGCGCGCCGCTCATTCGCAGCTCCGAACCGGGCAGCCGCCTACAGGGCGACCGCGTCGATTACCAGGCGATCGAATCGGCCGCACAGATTTACGCGAGCCTCCCGGCCGCACTCGGAACCGCCGTTACGGAGGTGGCCTTCATCGCCGGCAAGGGCGTCCAGGTCACCACTGCCGACGGCCAATCGGCTCTCTTCGGAGACTCGAGCTCAATTCCCTACAAGATCTCAGTCTGGTCCGCCCTCGCCACCGAAGCCCAGCTCCGGGGCATCAACTACACCACCATCGACCTCCGGTTTGGAAACAGGCCGGTGTTGCAATGAACAGGGGTGAATCATGAAACGACGAGGCACACTTGCCGCAATCGACGTTGGCAGCACCAAGGTCAGCGTTGTCGTGGCCGATACAACCGGCTATGGCGAAGTCCGTATCCTCGGCGTCGGCGTCGCCCCGGCGGCGGGCCTTTCGCGGGGCGTGATCGACAACATCCCGTCCGCCCGGGAAGCCATAGCAATCGCCGTCGAGAAGGCCGAACAGGCCTGCGGGATGCGCATCCTGAGCGCCGTCGCCGGCATCTCGGGCAGCCACATCCAATCGCAGAACAACCGCGGCATCGTCGCCATCCCGGACCGTTCGAGGCCGATTAGCCTGGATGACCGCGCGCGGGTGTTGGAAGCCGCGAGCCAGCTCAGCATCCCGACGAACCGCCAGGTCATACACGTTCTTGCGCGTGGCTACTGGATCGAAGGTTCGGACCCCGTCTCGGACCCTGTGGGTATGTACGGAGGAAGGCTCGACGCGGAGACGCACATCGTCACCGGCGCGAGTTCGGCCATTCAGAATCTTCGGAAGTGCATCGAGGGCGCCGGCGTCAACGTCGATGAAATCATCCTCGAATCGGTCGCCTCGGCTACCTCGGTGCTGACCGAACAGGAACGGATCCAGGGCGTGGCCGTCGCCGATATCGGCGGCAGCATCACTTCCCTCGCCGTCTACGACGAGGGGACGATCGCTCATACCTCCTGCCTCCCGATTGCCGGGTCGCACCTCACCCACGACCTTGCCCGCATGCTCCGTTGCCCCTGGGAGAGCGCCGAGAGCATCAAGTGCAGCCACGGCGCGGCTCATCCGGGCGCGCGAGGTGAAGCGACAACGGTCGACATCGACGCCTTCGGCACGCAGAGCCGCAAGCCCGTCGAGGTTTCGTACATCTGCGAAATTCTCCAGGCCCGGGCAGAAGAGATCCTCGACATGATCGCCCTGGAGCTCAAACGGACCGGCTACTTCGACCAGGTGGCCGCCGGGATCGTCTTCACCGGCGGCAGCAGCCAGCTGCGCGGCCTGGCCGAACTGGCCGAGGCCCGCCTCAACCTCCCGGCGCGAGTCGGCCAACCACGCGGCTACTCCGGGCTGAGCGACATCATCGGCACCCCGGCCTACGCAACCGCGATCGGGCTCGTGGAGCATGCGCTCCTGGGCGGCGACCAGCCGGGCGAATCCTTCGCCTCCGGACACGAAATGCCGGCGGCCGGCGGAATCTTCCGCCGGCTCGCCGCAATGGGAAGGGCGCTGATGCCCCAGTGACCACGGAAGAACAAAGGACAGCAAGCCAGATGAGCCTTGACGACTTTACCAATAACGACCGGCATTCAGGACAACGAAAGGATTGGGGCATGACCATTCGCACGGACTCTGAACTTCTTCCGGACATCAAGGTGATCGGCGTTGGCGGGGGCGGCTGCAACGCCGTCAACCGCATGGTCCGGGCGCGCATCCCCGGAGTCAGCTTCGTCGCCTGCAACAGCGACGCACAGGCGCTCGCCACCTCCGAAGCCACGAGCCGCATCCGGATCGGTGAGAAGCTCACCCGCGGCCTCGGCGTGGGCGGCGACCCGACGCGTGGCGAGCGTGCCGCCGATGAGAGCCGCGACGAGCTGGTAGAGCTGCTCCGGGGGACGGAGATGGTCTTCATCACCGCCGGCATGGGCGGAGGCACCGGAACTGGCGCCGCGCCCGTCGTCGCTCAGGTCGCGAAGGAGTGTGGCGCGCTCACCATCGGCGTGGTCACCAAGCCGTTCGCCTGGGAAGGCTCACGCCGTGCCCGCCAGGCCGAAGAGGGCATCGCCCGCCTGCGCGAGAAGGTGGACACCCTCATCGTTATCCCGAACGCCCGCCTCACCGAGATCTGCCCGCCCAACTGCACCGTCGAAGAGGCCTTCGAAGTCGCCGACGATGTCCTCCGCCAGGCCATCCAGTCGATTTCGAACATCATCAGCAGCAGCGGCGCGATCAACCTCGACTTCAACGATGTCCGCACCGTGATGAGCGAGGCCGGGCCGGCGCTCCTTTCCGTCGGCAAGGCGACCGGCGAAAACCGCGCCGCCGAAGCCGCCCGCGCCGCCACCAACAGCCCTCTCCTCGACCAGTCGATCGAGGGCGCCCACAACGGTCTGAACTGGACTGAAAAGGGCATCGCGGCCT
>CAZQCR010000186.1:0-6410 GCA_964591745.1 uncultured Anaerolineaceae bacterium | reverse complement strand
ATGGCGACGTAGATGCAGATCAGGTCGCCGCCCTTCTGGTTGATGATCGTGTCGAGGGCGATGGCGGTCTTGCCGGTGGAGCGGTCGCCGATGATCAGCTCGCGCTGGCCGCGGCCGATGGGGAACATGGCGTCGATCGACTTGATGCCGGTCTGGACGGGCTCGGTCACGCTCTTACGAAGCGTTACGCCGGGGGCGATGCGCTCGATCGGGCGGGTCGATGTGGTGTTGATCGGGCCCTTGCCATCAATCGGGCGGCCGAGGGGGTCCACCACGCGGCCGATAAGGGCATCACCGACGGGGACCTCGATAACGCGGCCGGTCGCGCGGACCTCATCGCCTTCCTTGATATCGGTGTAGTCGCCGAGGACGACGGCGCTGACCGACTCTTCTTCAAGGTTCAGGGCGATGCCGGCGGAACCGTTGGAGAATTCGAGGAGTTCGGAGTACATGGCGCCGGAGAGCCCATGGATGCGGGCTACGCCGTCGCCGGCCTCGATGACGCGGCCGACATCGGTCGCGACGACGCGGGTCGAAAATCCTTCGATCTGCTCGCGCAGGATCGAGGCGATCTCTTCAGCACGTACGGCCATTGCACGTTACCTCTTCTTCTCTCGTGAGGGAGCCTGTCGCCACTAGCGGGCCCCTTGCATGTCGTGACGGAGTTGCTTTAAGCGGGAGCGGATGCTGCCATCGAGCAGCTTGTCGCCGACGCGAACGACCACGCCGCCGATGATGGCGGGATCGACGGACGAACGCGCCAGGACGGTCTTGCCGAGGGAGCGGCTGAGCTGTTGCCCGATGGCCGCGAGCTGGGCGGCATCGAGGACAACGGCGGTGGTAACTTCGGCGTGTTCGATCCCGGCGGCCTGGTCGGCCATGCGGATGAAGGCATCGGCCACGGCACGCGCTTCCATCGACCGGCCCTTCGTCACCAGGAGCCGAGCGAGGTTGAGCACCAGGGGTGAAACATCGAGCGCGCGATCGACGAGGGCCAACCGGCTCTCGAGCGGAGCACGGCCGCTCGCGAGCATGGGCGCAAGCCCGGACTCGACGAGGACGCTGGCGACGTCGTTGAGCTCGGAGCGCCAGAGATCGACGGTACCGCCGTCGCTCGCGATTGCGAACGCCGCCTGGGCATATCGTCGGGCCGCCTGTACGTCTGCCATCGTTCGTTAGTTCCCGCTGAACCGTGACTCGGCGAGGGCTTCGTCGATGATCCGTTGGTGGGACTGCCGGTCGAGGGACTGGCCGACGACCTTTTCGGCCGCGGCGACGGTAATGTCGGCGAACTCTCCCCGGAGATCGGCGATGGCGCGATCGCGTTCGAGCTGAATCTCGGCGCGGGCGCGTTCGAGGGCGCGTTCGCGATCGCGGTTGGATTCTTCGCGAGCCTCGGCCTGGATGCGACCGGCGATCTGCTGGGCGTTGCCCACGATCTCCTGGCCTTCCCGGCGAGCAACGTCGAGTTGGGCCTGGATGTTCGTTTGCGCTGCCGCGGCTTCTGCACGGGCGATTTCAGCCGCGTTCAGGCCTTCGCTGATCTTCTGCTTCCGATCATCGAGCATCTTGAGGATGGGCTTATAGAGCGTCAGCCTCAAGATGACGAGAAGAACGGTGAAATTGACGATCTGCGCGATGAGCTGCGGTAGGTTGATGCCCAGCGCATCAAATGCCTCAGACATACCGGCATCCCCCTTCTACAGGTTGGTGCTGCCGTCTAGATGACGAAGGCGATGATGATGGTGGAAAGCAGGGCGTAGATGCCGATGGCTTCGGCGAAGGCGACGCCCAAAATCATGTTCGTCTGGATGGCGGCGCGGGCTTCGGGGTTGCGCCCGAGTGCTTCCATCGCCTTGCCGACGAGCTGGCCGATGGCAAGGGCTGGGCCGATGCCGCCGATGCCCATGGCGATACCGGCGCCGATGGCCTTCGCGCCATTGTCGCTAAGCGCGAGCAGGAACGGCAGAGAGCTGAGTAGATCCATGGTTGAGTGACCCTCCATTGTGGCGCCACCGCTGGCGCTGTTTTTGTGTACTGATGAACAGGCGCTAGTGCGCCTGCGCAACTCCTGAATCAGGGTGCCCATCGGGCGCCTTGGCGTCGTGATGGGCTTCGTCGTGTTCATCGTGGCTTTCAACGGCCATCGAACCGAAAACGACAACGAGCAGGGCGAACACCGCCGCCTGGATGAAGCCAACGAAGAGTTCGAGACCGTAGATCACGTCCACGATCAGGAACGGCATGAGGAATGTGAGCATCAGGATGAGCACCTCGCCGGCGAAGATGTTGCCGAAGAGACGGAAGGTGAAGCTGATGATCCGGATGAACTCGGAGAGGAGTTCGAGGATGCCGACGAAGGACATGATGCCGTTGAGGTTGAAGAACTTCTTCAGGTAGCCCGCGCCCAGCGCCTGGATACCCCAGAACTCGATCGCCAGGAAGGCGATGATGCCGAGCGCCAGCGTATTGTTCAGGTCGCTGTAGACACTGCGGAAGAACGGGATGATCAACGCAAACTTCTGGCCATCTTCGAAGCTGATGCCGGTAACGGGCAGCCCGAGCGCGGGGCTGGGAACGCCGTGCGCCGCTCCCTCTTCGCCCTCGGCATGCTCGCCGGGCTCGGCAAAGAGCAGCTTGGGCGAATCCGGGGTTTTCGCAAGCACGTCGGCGGCCTCGCGGACCTCTTCGGGGAGAATGAGCTCGGGGTTGGCGCCTTCCGCGCGCTGGTAGCCAGCGAACGTTTCGGCGAGGAAGACGATGTAGTGGTCCAGGGCTTCGCCTGAACCGGTGCCGGCGAGGATTTCGAACTCGGCGTCATCGGCGTTGGGCCGGGCGAAAACGAGGCTTCGGTCTCCATCGAGGAGCCAGCCGGCGAAGTGCTCGTCTTCCGTGAAGGCTTTGCCCTCTTCGGCGTGGACTTCGATCTCGTGGAAGATGTGGTATCCCACGTCTTCGGTCTTGCCGATGGCGTTGAAGAAGGGGAGAAGGCCGAACCAGTTGGAGGTGATGATGAAGAGGAAGATGGTTGCCGCGACGGCGAAGAAGCGGCGGGCGTTCTTCTCGCCGGCGACGTCTTCGATTTGAGCGAGGAGGAAGCCGACGACGCCTTCCATGAAATTCTGAACGCCGGAGGGCATGAGCTTCATCGAACGGGTGGCGAGGAGGGAGAGAATGATGAGGAAGGCCATCACCACCCAGGCGGTGAGAAGGGTGTTGGTGATGTTGAGGGGGCCAACCCTCGTGAGGACTTCCGCGGGAACGATGATCTCGGGCTGCGGGCCCTTGGCAACGAAGAGACCGACCGCCAGCACAGCGATGACGAGGATTGCGGCAATGCCGATCTTCGCGAGCTTCACTCGTTCTTCTCCGGCGGCCCGTTCCCGAGCCGGCTGAGGAATTGCTGGAGCATCCGGAACCCTCCACCGAGGGCGACGGCAAGCCCGAGCACCATTCCTACCAGGGTGAATGCGGGCTCGAGACCGGTTGTCGAATCGACCCAACGGCCGAGGACTACGCCGACGATGATGGCGGTGGCGAAAAACCACCCGATCCCGAGCAGGTAGGCGGCAGGACCAACCCAACTGCCCACGAATCGCCTCCTGCGGCGCCCGGGCTCCAGACCCCCGGCATTATCAGGCTATTGTGACGAATTGCGCAAGCGATATCGGAGTGCGCCGCCGAGGAATGATAGCGCCCATAGCCGAGCGCTATTCGACCACCGGAACAGCGCTCCGGGCAAGGAACTTACGTGAGCAGTTCGACGGCGCCGGATTCCATGTTGTAGTAGGCGGCGACGATCATGAGCTCGTTCGCCTTGACGCGCTCGGAGAGGACGGGGCTCTTGGCGAGGATTGCGGCGCTCAGCCGGGATGTCTCGCGAACGGCGTTGTCGAGATGGTCGCCGGGCTTGCCGGCCGTAGCATCCACAGCGGGCTTGATCGCCGTGACGAGCTTGAGGATTTCACCCGGGGCAGAGGTCGCCTTGGCTTCGATCGCTTCGATCGTGGCGTTCACGGCGCCGCAGCGCTGGTGACCCATGACCACGAGCAACGGGATCTTGAACTCTTCGACGCCGAATTCGATGCTGGCAACGGTATCGTCGTTGGCGATGCCGGCGGCGACGCGGGCCGTGAAGACATCGCCGAGGCCCTGGTCGAAGACAATCTCGGGGGGCACGCGGGAATCGACGCAGCCAACGATGGCGACGAAGGGCTTCTGGCCCTTGGCAACTTCGACGCGGCGCGCTTCATCCTGGCCAACGCGGGTGGGCAGACCCGAGGCGAAGCGCTTGTTGCCCGCGAGCAGCCGCTCGAGCGCTTCGGCCGGCTCCTTGGGCGGGGGCTGGAGGGTGCTGGCCTGCTCGTCCTTATCAGAGGCGCAGGCGCCGAGAAGGCCGCTAAGCGGCAACGTGAGACCGGCCACGGAGACGCCCGCGATCAGCCGACGGCGGCTCATGGCCCGGCGTGACGCCTGTTCGATGTTCTGCATTCGCAAAGAGAAAGCCCCCAGAATTCGTAGTCCAGCCCGTGATTATCGAGCCGGTTGGTTGCTGCCGCAATTAGGGCGGCCCAGAGCCACGGCCGGTGGCCTATTTCTTGCGCTGATCGAAGTCGGAGAGATCCAGACCTTCGATGAAGTCCTTGAAGGCGCCCAGCCGTTCGAGTTCGGCCGGGTCCATGGGCTTGCCGGATTCGTCTTCGCTGCCACCCTGGCCATCTTCGTCGAGGACGACGCCGGCACGGTCGAGGACATCATCAGCAGCGAAGATCGGCGAGTCCGTTCGAACGGCAAGGGCGATCGCGTCGGAAGGACGGGCATCGATCTCGATGGTTTCGCCCTTCACATCGAGAACGATGCGGGCGTAGAAGGTGTCGTTGGAGAGGTCGTTCACGAGGATGTGGACGACGCGCGCACCGAGCTGTTCGATGAGGTTGCGCAAGAGGTCGTGGGTCAACGGGCGAGCGACGGAGACATCCTGGAGGCGGAGGGCGATGGCGTCCGCTTCGGAGGGGCCAATCCAGATGGGAAGGTAGCGGTCGGCGTCCTTTTCGCGAAGGATGACGACGCGCTGGTAGTTCATGAGGCTGAGGCGGATGCTCTCAATCGAAAGCTCCTTCATGCGAGCACCTCCTCCAGTCCTGCGAGCGATGATAGGAGTCCCGTGATCAGGGAGTCAATGAACACCGCCGACCGCACCGGGGGATGAAGCGGGCTCGCGGCCGAGCGCCCGCGTGGTGAGGATGGCGGCGATGGCGAGGCCGACGGCCACGAAAGTCATGACGATAGTCACACCGGCGAAATCGGCGAGGAATCCGGCGGCGATTGTGGGCCCCACGGCGGCGATCGCAGCCATCCCGTTCTGGGTAGCGCCGACGCGGCCCTGGAGGGAGAGGGCGACGCGGTGATTCATGACGGTTTGGCCGGCCACGTTGACGATCGCGAAGGCGAACCCGAGCGGGAACATGATAGCCATCGCCAGCACGCCGCCACCGTCAAAACTGCCAATGTTGACACGATCGAGCCAGGAGAAGAGGCCGTAGCCGCTCAAGAACTCGGCCTCTTCGTTTACGAACGTAAGCGTGGCCAGCATGGAGACGAAGATCAGGAACCCGGCCGTGCTGAGCGCGGCGTGAGGCACGCGGTGAGCGAGAAAGCCTGCGATGCGGAGGCCGATGGCGACGCCCAGGACCGCCGGGAGGAGGATGATCGCGCCGATATCGACGGGCAAGCCGAGCGTGTCGGAGATGTAGGAGGGGATAAGGCCGCCAAGAATGATGATTGCCGTGGAGATGAGCGTGAGTTCGATGGCGGCGTTCATCACGGCTGGATCGGCGCGCATCGCGCGCCAACCGGCAGACCACCAACTGTGCCCGAGCTCGCCACCAACCTCGGAATGGTCTACCGCCTTGACCCGCCCGATGGCCACGGCCTGGAGAGCCGAAAGCAGGAAGAGCCCGGCAGCGACCCAGAAGAGCAGCTCTGCGCTATCGAAGAGACGGAGGCTGAGGGGGGCGAGGACCCCAAGTCCGAGGAGCTGGGCGGCCATGCCGACGGCCTGGCCGAAGGCGTTGGCGCGGGCGAGTTCATCGCGTTCGACGAGTAGTGGCCCGATGGCGTGTTCAGCCGACCCTGCGAACTGGCCGAACGCGGCGAGGAGCGCGGCGGTGAAGTAGAACGAAGGGACATCGTGACTGCTGAGGATGAAGATGAGGCAGGCGCCGGCCCTGGTGACGTTGCCGAAGACAATGAGGGGCCGCTTGGGCAGATGGTCGGCGGCGGTGCCGGCGATGATCTCGGAGAGGGTGCTGGGGATGATGAGCGTGAGGACGAGGAGGCTGCTCATGATCGCCAGGCCCGTTTCTTCGACGATCAGGAGAACGAGGGCGAAGGAGAGAGCCTGCTGCGCC
>CAZQCR010000185.1:0-6428 GCA_964591745.1 uncultured Anaerolineaceae bacterium | reverse complement strand
TCCATCTGGTTCAGCGAACGCCTCGTCTCCTCGGCGCCGACGCTTGAGCCGATGGCCGCGATGGCCGTCCTCTCCGGACGGACGCAGCGGCTGAAGTTCGGCATGAACGCGATCGTTCTGCCCTTCCGCGACCCCCTGGTCCTGGCCAAGGAGTGCGCGACTCTCGACTACCTGAGCAATGGCCGCCTCCTGCCGGCGTTCGGCGTAGGCGCCGATATCTCGCCGGAGTTCCGGGCCACCAACCGCGCGCCGCTGGGGCGCGGCGCACTCTCGGATGAGATGCTCACGATCATGACCCGCCTCTGGAGCGAAGAGCATGTCACCCACGAAGGCAAGCACTTCCAGTACCACGATGTCACGATCTCGCCGCGCCCGGTCCAGCAGCCTTTGCCGCTCTGGATTGGCGGTAGCAGCGAGGCGGCCATTCGCCGCACGGCAACCCTCGGTACGGGCTGGCTCGCCGGCCTCCAGTCGCCCGGGCAGGTCCGGCCTGTCGTTGCCGCCATTCGTAAAGCCTCCAGCGCCGCCGGCCGCCCGATCGACGACGACCACTACGGCGCTGGCTTCACCTTCCGCTTCGGCAGCTGGGATGAGCCTTCCGTCGAACGGGCGGCGAAGCAGTTCTCACGCTTCCCCGGCGCGCCCGATCCGCGCACCTATCTCGCTGTTGGCACGGCCACGGATATCGCCGGCCGGGCCGCTGAGTACATCAACGCGGGCATCTCCAAGTTTGTCCTCCGCCCGGTCGCCGATACGGACGACGAGATCATCGAACAGACACGACGACTCATCGACGAGGTTGTGCCGCTCGTTCACGCCTGACTTAGCGGGTCGGAGCCGGGCTCAGTCGAACGTAGCGAAGGTCGTCCGCGTCGCTGGACCGGTCCGCTTCGTAGACGGCGGTGGCCGTCAACACGGCCTGGACGCGTTCACTATCGGCGATGGCAACCGCGCCAATCCGCTCCCACGCCGGAAGCCGGCCGTTCGCGAAAACATCCGCGACCTTGCGTTCGATCCCGTGGTAGCGAATGCGGTCGCCGGCCACGAGCTGGCGGGCGCGCAACGCGCCGCGGAGACGTGCCGCGTCGAACGACGCGGAGGCGCCGCTGGCTATCGCCTCAAGTGGCGCTGTTGAAATATCGACACGCCACGGCCCAGCGATCGTCGCCCCGGGCACGTTAAGTAGCCGTCCTTCGAAAAACTCGGCGGAAAGCCGCGGCCCGATGCGGACCTTCCCGCAGGACGCCTGAACGGCGGCGTCGGCGAATTCGACGACGCCCGTGCCGCTCCGCAGGACGCGGTCGAGGTCCTGCAGACGGCGCCGGTTTGTTTCCATCGGCAGGTGGTAGAAGGCCGCCTCTCGCTCGATGACCAGCGTTCGCGCTTCGGCGGGCAATCCGCGCAGGCTTGCGAGGGCGAAGATCGAGCCGACGGGTCCGCGCTGGGACGGGACCGCGCCGTACGACTGCTTTTCGACGCCATCGAAGACTTCGCGCGCGCTCTGGGCGAGCCCGAGGAGCGCCTGGCGAACGGACGGGTTGAGCGCTTCCAGTGCCGGCAGGGTTTCGTGGCGCAGGCGGTTGCGGGTGGCGGCCGCGATATCGGCGTTCGAGCTGTCGATTAGCGGCGAGACGCCAGCGGCGGCGCAGAAGGCAACGGTGTCCATCCGCCGTTGCTCCAATAGGGGGCGGATGAGCCGCAGCGCGGAGGCGCCGCGAATCGGCCCGGAGGGGAGCATCCCGCGGATGCCGCGCACGCCCGTGCCGCGGAGAACCCGCATCAGGACGGTTTCCGCCTGGTCATCGGCCGTGTGGCCCGTCGCCAGGGCGTCGAATCGCTTCTCCGCCGCGACAAAGGCGAGGAACTGATAGCGCATCTTCCGCGCGGTCTCTTCGATCCCCGCCTTCTGTTCGCGCGCGACCCTGGCGACATCGCCTTCGCCGGTGAAGCATGAGATCTCGCGTTCGTCACAGAACGCTCGCACCCAGTCCATGTCGTCTTTCGATGTGGCCCGGAGCTGGTGGTCGAAGTGGATAGCCGCGACTTCGAGCCCGAAGCGCTCGCGGAGCGCCATCAGCGCGAGCAGCAGGGCGACGGAATCGGGCCCGCCGGAGACGGCGACGAGAACTCGCGAGGCACCGCGAAAGAGGCGCTCGCGTTCGGCGAAACGGCCGACATCGCGCACGAAATGCTGCTTCATTCCACGTTCAGCGCGGGAAGAGCCGTTCCCACCATTCGCCGATGGGGGCGGTCGCCTGGTCTTCCGGGGGGCTGACGACGACGAAGGCGACTTCGCCGTCACGCGTGTAGCCGAGCCGCCGCCGAGCCTCTTGCTCGACGTAGGCGTCCGAAGCGACATAGCGCTTCACGGCGTCGATGTACGCCTTCTTCGCCTCTAGCCGCGTGACTTCGCGTTCGGCCTGGGCACGGTCCTGGGCAAGCTGGTGGCCGTGGATAGCGCTATTGACGGACGAGTACGCGAACCAGGCCGCCACAATGAAACAGCCGACGAAAAGGAGGCGCACCCGGCTGTTCAAGAAGTTCCGCATCAACGTGTGTCCCAAGCTACGATGTGCTCGATCAAGACTCAAGCGCCTGAAGATGGCAGCGGTCGTTCAGCTTCCGCACGAAGGCCCGGCCCTGGTTGAGCGATACCGATGTCACCGACCCGAGGTCGATCCCGAGGGAGCGAAAGTGCCCCGGTTCCAGCCCGAGCAGGCGGCAGAGGAGGACCTTCGTCACGAAGTTGTGCGAGACGAGGGCGACCACTTCGTCCGGGTGCTCGTGAAGGTCCGTGATCAGGGGGGCGAGGCGCGCATCGAGGGCCGCGATGCTTTCGCCACCAGGCATGGCGACAGCGACGGAATCCGGGCCGGCCCATTCGGCGAGGAACGCAGGGAACCGCTCACGCATCGCCGCGAAGGTCATCCCTTCCGTTTTGCCGACATCGAGCTCCAGCAACTCGTGCCGCGTTTCGATGCGCAGTTCGCGGCCGCCCGCCACCGCCCGGGCCGTTTCCATGCAGCGGCCAAGGGGGCTGCTGATGATGCGGGCGATAGGCTCGTTCGCCATCCGGGCGCCGAGGGCTGCCGCCTGGGCGCGCCCCTGGTCTGTCAATGGCGCGTCCGCGCGGCCGAGGCCTAGCCCATCACGGTTGTAGTGCGTTTCGCCGTGGCGGATGAGATGGAGAATCAACGGGCGCCGCCTGTTCCGTCGAGTGGGGCCCAGAGTCGCTCGATGAATGGAGTGAAGCCCAGCGACCGCCAGAAAGCCGCCGCCTCCGTGTCGCTGGCAAGAACCGGCATTTCGATATGGCTCACCTTGCCCGCCTCCCGAGCCCACGTCCCAATCGCTGCGAACAGCGCTCGCCCCCGGCCCATCCGCCGATGAGATGGCGAGACGTAGAGGTAGCCAATGGTGGCGTGGCGTTCCGGCAACCGGTCTGGCTGATTCCGTTCGATTCGGCCGCTGATGAAGCCGGCGACCACCCCGCCGTCATCCAGGACAAACGCCGCACTCATCGGGTTGGCGATGATCTCGCTGAGCCCCGCGAGGAAGTCGGCCTCGCTCACCGGGGAGGGGATGATCCGGCTATCAAGCCCCGCGTTGTAGCCGCGCAGGGCTTCCCACGCCGTGTACAGGCCAGGGCCATCCGTGGCTCGCGCGGATCGTACGGTGGCGTTCATCCTTCGAATCGTCCTTTCCGCCGCCAGAGGTCGTGGGCCGGCGATGATTCCTCGAACACCAGGCCCGTCCGGCAGATCAGCAGCGGCTCGACGCCGGGAAAGAGCGCGGACACCAGCATCTCCGGCCGGACCGTGACGTGCTGGCTGGCGGCCATCCGCGCCCGCAACCGGGTGCCTCCGTCCAGCGGTTCTGCCCGCAGGGAGGGAATGGTCGCTCGAAGGTCGAAGGTGCGCGCCTTCTCCTTCCGCTCTTCCGTCCATTCCAACGATGCGAGCGCGAGGAACTGGTTCACGGTCGCAGCCGCGTCCCCCGGTTGTACTTCTGGGAGGTCGATCGCGTAGTCCGCCCAGAGCACGGCGGCCTGTGGCGGCGGCGTCGATAGGGGTATCTCTTCCAGCGTGACCACGCCGAGGTCCTCCGTCGTCTCCACCGCCAGCCGGGAGCGGAACTCGTCCAGGGGGACGCGCTCATCGAGCGTCACATCGAGGACTTCGGCTTCGGCCGTGAAGCCGAGAGCGAGCGGACCGGCAAAGGCGATCTTCGGATGCGGGGTGAACCCCTGGGAGTACGACAGCGGCAGCTCCGCCCTCCGGATGCAACGCTCCCAATAGCGCAGTACGTCCAGGTGCGAGATGTAGCGGACGCGAATGCCCTTGTTAAACAGGATCCGGAAGCGCTGCGCGGCCATCGCCCGATGGTAGCACGGCGGCAGATGTCAGCGGGCCGAGTCCCGGGACCCCCTCACGGTCCGCTTCCGCTGGCGAGCTATGCCTCGTCTAGATTTCGCGAAGGCTCCGTGATGTATGCACCAGCCGTTGGATGACCAGCGGTACTGACGCGGGGTCGTAGACGAGATACCACTCGCCCACACGATAGACCAGGAGTGAGGGATCCCCGAGGTTCGAGTGAACGTGGCCAATTCGCGGAAAGACGGCGAGCCGTTCGAGGGCGACCGCGACGTCGTCGAACAGCCTGACGGCCGCATCCGGACTGACTTCCGCGAGGAACAGCGCCGCGGAAGCAAGGTCCAGCTCCGCCTGGGCCGCAACGAAGACCTCGATCAAGAAGTAGTCTGTTCGAATCCAGGGATCGCCGACCGCATCCTTCGCCAAAATGCTTCGTCGGCCCGTGTGATCCGTCCGTGCGCAATGTCGTCGGCCGCCTGAGTGAGGCCCAGTCTGACCTCAGCCGCGTATTCAGGCGTCCATCGCCCCATCTCCGGTAGCGAGGCTTCGGCCGCGAGAAGCTCAAGTGCTCGCTCGACGGCCTCATCCACGCTCGTACAGAAGCCAGACTCCACAGCATGCGAGGCGATCAGCGTGGCCCGTTCGGAAAGCGTCACGTTCATGCGTTCAGTATAACGGCTCGAAAAGGCTCACGTGCCTACCCGCTGACGTGCGCCGCCAGCTCCTCGGCCGCCGTATGCGGGTCCAGCGTGCGCCCGGCCACGCGGAGGACGAGCGCTTCCAGCTCCGCCTCTGGTGTCGAGGCCTGGATCTTCTGGAGGAGGATCGCCCGCGTTGTGGCCAGTACCTGGTGGCGAGCGTTGCTCGCGCGGTGCCGCTCCAGCTCGCCGCTGCTCTCCAGCCAGGCGCGGTGGTCTGCGACCGCATCCGCCACGGCCGGCAGGCCTTCGCCCTTGAAGGCGATCGTCTTCAGGATCGGCGGACGGCGGCTGCCCGCCGGGGAGAGCGAGAGCAGGGCCTGGAGCTGGCTCACGAGGACGTCCGCTCCCGGGTGGTCCGCCTTGTTCACCACCAGGATATCGGCGATCTCGATGATCCCGGCCTTCAGCGCCTGGATGTCGTCGCCCGTGCCGGGGTTGTTCACGAGCAGCGTCGTCAACGCGGTCCCCGCGATCTCCACTTCGTCCTGGCCGGCGCCAACAGTTTCGATGATCACGTAGTCGAAGCCGAAGGCGTCCATTACCGCGACCACGTCGGCGATCGTGGGCGCCAGACCGCCCAGTGCTCCGCGCGTCGCCATGCTGCGCACGAAGACGCCGGGGTCGAGCGCGAGGTCCTGCATCCGGATCCGATCTCCGAGGATCGCGCCCTGGGTGAAGGGGCTGGAGGGATCGACCGCGACGATGCCGACGGTTTTGTCGCGCTTCCGGTATTCGGCGGCGAGAGCGCCCGTCAACGTGCTCTTGCCCGCTCCCGCGCCACCGGTGACGCCGATGATGTGCGCCTTCCCGGAGTGCGGGAAGAGCTGCCGAAGGTACTCGCGGCCTTCCGGTGTCTCGTTCTCTACGCGGCTGATAATCCGCGCGAGCGCACGCCGCTCTCCGTTCAGAAACCGCTGAACGAGGTCATCCACGGGCTACTTCTTCACCTTTTCGTAAACGAACTTCACGATGTCCTGCGTGTTTGTGCCGGGACGGAAGATCGCAGAAAAGCCGAGCGCCTCAAGCGCCTTCGTGTCCTCTTCCGGGATGATGCCGCCGCAGAAGAGGAGCACATCATCCACGCCACGGCGTTTCATCTCGGCCACGACCCGCGGGAAGAGCTCCAGGTGCGCGCCGGAGAGGATGCTCAGGCCCACGACATCGACGTCTTCCTGCAGCGCGGCCTCGGCGATCATCTCCGGCGTCTGCCGGATACCCGTGTAGATCACTTCGCAACCGCCGTCGCGGAGGGCGCGGGCGACCACCTTGGCGCCGCGGTCGTGCCCATCAAGGCCCGGTTTGGCGATAAGAACGCGAATCTTGGTGGCGGTCGGTGCAGTCATCGTCTTCTCTC
>CAZQCR010000184.1:0-6431 GCA_964591745.1 uncultured Anaerolineaceae bacterium | reverse complement strand
CTTCCACGGGCTCATCCTCATCCCCGATGGCTGGACCCAGTTCGGCTTCAGCGACGTGCTCATCCCCTTCGCCTCCTACTACGAACGCGGCCTCTCCGCCCTCGGAACCATGACGCTCTACCTCGGGATCATCGTCTCGGGGACCTTCTGGGTGCGGTCGGCAATCGGCAAGCGAGCCTGGAAGCTCATCCACTACACCTCCGTTCTCGTCTACGTCGGCGCGCTCTGGCACGGCCTCATGCTCGGGACAGATGCGCGCGAGCCATGGCTGCTCGCGATCTACCTCCTCACCAGTTCGGCCGTCGTCTTCGCCATCGTCGTCCGCATCACCTACATCCGCGTCATCGTGCGGAAGACGCCCCCGGCCGGCGCGCCACCGCGGAAGCCCGTCAGCGCAGCCGGCATCGTCGCGCCCGCGGAACCGCCCCCGTTGAACCCGGGCTAAAGCGCCTCCGCAACTACTGCACCCGCCGGCCGGAGGACCGGTCCATCGCCTCAGCACGGCAGCCTCCGCCCCGCGCTATACTGCCGGCATGGCTGAGTGGCTGTTGCCAGCAGGTTACGTCACCTTGATCCTGGGGCTCTGGGTCCTCGGTGCGGAGCGCAGGCGGCGAACCTACGTCCGGGGCGGCCCGACACTCTACGCGGCCGCGCCCTACCGAAGCGGGCGATGGCAGGACAGGCCATTCGCGGAGTGGCTTCTCTTGGGCGGTGTTGCCGCCGGAATCGTCGTCCTCAGCCTGTTCACGGGCGAGTCGCTCGGCCTAACCGTCGGCCCATTCATAGTCGGCTCCGGGTTCGCCACCGGCCTCGGGCAGTTCGCGATTCTCGCCGTAGCTCTGGCGCTGTTCGCTCTCTACCACCGCGTTCGCAGGGCTCCCGGCACGTCCCCCACAGGCGACGTTGAGTTCCGCGAGGGCGGCATCTGGTGGCCGGGCGACCACATCGCATGGCGATCGATCGGCCGCTGGTCGCTCTCAGGGAAGGACGGCGCGGACGAACTCCTCGTCCATGACTACCGGGCTATGCATCGCAGCCACACCGTCAAACTGGCCCCCGGACAGGAGCAGGACGTCACCCGCGTCATGCGCGAACTGGTAGGCGCGGAGCCCGCACCCCGGGCGGTGGGCGTCCGGCCATGAAACTCCAGCGGCCGGAGGTCGCGACGTGCGCCACCGCTGTCGCTCCCGGCGCGCCGCCACCCGGGCAACCCTGGCTTCAGCAGCCCGACCGTCAGGGAGGGCATCGGCCCACCGAGCTGGCTGCCCGGATGTCATGTCCCTGCCCTCGGCTACTCGCCCCCCGACCGAACGCCCCGAACCGAAAGCGAGTCCGTGAACCCACAGGCCGATCACGAACGGTTATACTGTCGCCATGGAGATCGGTGACCGTGGGGACCTTGTCACCGGGCTCGTGCATGGCGCAGCCTGGCTGATCATCTCGATGGTCATAACCGAGTACCGCGTCTGGACGCGAAGGCACGGGGGCCGGACGTTGCTCTCCGTTCCAGCCGCGCGCGAACGGGAGGGCGGGAGCCTTCGCTGGTCGATTTTGGCGCCCGGGCTCGCCGGGCTCAGCCTCCTCATCATGGTGGCGTTGTTTGACCTCGCGCAGGCGGTGGGCTTCGTGGTTTCAATACCGTTGCTGGTTGGGTACGAGCGCCTGCGCGTTAACCCGCTAAGGCTCCCGCCCAATGCGGCCATCTTCCGGGAACGCGGCGTCTGGGGCCCGGACGACCGGCACCTGGCTTGGGCCGACATCAACCGCTGGGAGTGGACCGAAGCGGACAGATGGGACGTGCTGACCTTAATCGACGCTGAAGCGGTCGGTTGGAGTGACCCTCGCCTCCGTCTCGAACGGGGCCACCGCGACGAGATCGAGAAGATCCTCCGCGAACGCGCCCACTGGGTGCCGCTCCCGATCGAGGGCGAGCTCGCCGTCCCTCAGTCCGCCAGCGGCAGGTAGTAGTCGTTCCCCTTCGCCCGCCAGTCTTCCACCATCGCGAAAAACTCCGGACCGGCCGAGCTCATCCCCCGGATCGGCATCGAGCCCCGCCGGATCATGAAGTCGTGCGGGGCGAGTTCGCCGGCTCGTTCGAACTGACGGGCGGCCGCTTCGTCCCGGCCCTGCTGGTGGAGCCACCAGCCCAGCCCGAAGTAGGCCCGCGCAAGCTGGTCGCTCTCGCTCGGCAGAATCTGGCGGGCCCGGACTTCGGCCTCTGTGAACGCCGGCGCTTCGCCCTTCACCCAGGCGCGGACCGCGTTCAGGTGCTTCTCCGCGCCGATCCCAGTCACTTCCTTCCAGGTATCGTTGCCGAAGGCGACGTCGTTCGGCCGGACGAGGCGGCCCTCTTCGTCGATCCAGTTCACCGTCGGCACATTCACCCAGTTGTAGAGGTCCGCCACAACGTGCCCGGTATCGATCAGGCTGGGATGCGTGGGGTTGGCGACTTCGATGAACGGGCGCGCGTCCTCGGGATCCTTTTCAACGCCAACGGTAATCACGGTGAAGCCGAAGTCCTTCAGCTCTTCGTACAGCGCCTGCCACCCGGGCAGGTCATCGCGGCAGCCTCACCACGAGCCGTAGGCCGCAAGCAGCACCTTGCGTCCGCGGTAATCCGAGAGCGAGTGGTTCCGCCCTTCGAGGTCGGGCAGGGTGAAATCCGGCGCTTGGAGCGAGGCCAGGCCGGCCGCGCGCGATGCGGCGCTCGCACCAAGGTAGGCGGCCCCAGCGGCCGCGTCCGTCGCCAACGGCCTGCCGATGAGGGCGGCGAAAGCGGCGAGATCCACCCCGCCAGCGGTGACCACAGCGTTGCCGGCCGGCGCCGGGTAACAGAGGTCGTCCTTGCAGAAGCCTTGCGGCTTCAGCTCCCAACCGAACCCCCGCGCCAGCTCCGCGGGCGCCACGAGCACGGAATCCCCGCGCACCTCGGCCGTCAGCTCCGAAGGAGCCCCCTCATCGATAACCACGAATCGTTCAGTCATGCGTAACCACCTTTCGCTTCCAGGCCCGCCCCTTTTCCCTTTGGCCTCTCGCCTCGTCCCTAAATGAGGCTATACCCCGAGCCCTTGCGGTCGATGCCAGTGCCCTTGCCGTTCGTAATCCAGCCGAACTCCTGCAGGATCTCCTGGCTGTAGCAAACCCGGCCCGTCACCTTCGACAGCGGCTCGGTGGCCAGGAGCAGCGTCGCCTGGGCCATGTAGGCCGGCGGTTCGCCTCGCGGGTCATCCAGCCCATCCACCAGGTGGTGGTGAACCGTGCCCGGCGTCGCGACCACCTGGGACGGCGACATGCACGTCACGCACACGCCGTCGTCCTGCACTTCCGCGGCGAGACCCTGGGTGAACCGTTCGAGGGCGGCCTTCTCCGCCCCGTAGAGCGTGCCGCCGCGCTTCAGCATCGGCTCGTCCGGGTAAGGCCCGCGGCCCGGGCCGATCGCCGCGCCGCTCGAGATGTTCACGATCGCGCCCGACTTCCGCGGGATCATGTCCTGCAGCGCGAGCTGGCTCAGGTAGAACGGCGCGTGGAAGTTCACGTTGAACGAGCGGTGCCACTTGCTCACCGGGAAGTCCTTGATTGGGACGAAATACGTCAGCGCCGCGTTGTTCACAAGCACGTCGATCGGCCCGTACTGCGCTCGCGCCTCTTCCACCATCCGCACGCACTCTTCGTACTGGGAAAGGTCGACCGCGATGGCGTGCGCTTCGCCACCCTTCTCCCGGATACCCGCGACCGTCGTCGAAAGGGCGCCAGCGAACATGTGATCGCCTTCGTTCATCGTCCGCGCGGTGCAAACCACCTTCGCGCCTTCAGCGGCGAACAGCTCCGCGATCGTCTGCCCGATCCCCCGGCTCGAACCGGTGACGATGCAGTGCTTGCCATCGAGCTTGCCCATCTGTCTATCCTCCCACGGCCTTCCGTGTGCTTCGGCCGCACGATACGGCACGGGCGAAGCCCGGCCAACCCGGCCCTCTCGCCTCTCGTCTCTCGTCTCTCGTCTACCTGGCCGTGTAGCCGCCATCCACGGGAATCGTGACGCCGGTGATGAACGCGGCGTCGTCGCTCGCGAGGAAGGCCGCGGTCGCCGCGATCTCCTCCGGGCGGCCAAGGCGGCCCATCGGGTGGAGGCCGATCAGGAAGCCCTCCCAGCCCATCTCTTCCCGCACCATCTGCGTCATCGGCGTCACGATGTAGCCCGGCGCGATGCAGTTCACCCGCACCTTCTCCTTCGCGAACGTCACGGCGAACTGCCGCGTGAGCTGCACGACCGCGCCCTTCGCCGCCTGGTAGGCGCCCACGCCGTACTCGTACACCAGCTCCGCATCTTCGGGGCGGCTCCCTGCGACCAGCCCAAGGATCGACGCCGTACTGATCACCGCGCCGCCCCCGCGATCCGCCATCATCCGGCAGCCGTAGAAGAGCCCGTTGTAGACGCCCTCCATGTTCACCCGGATCGTCGTCTCCCAGCCCGCACCCCCGCCCACGCCAGCGTTATTAAAGAGGATGTCGAGCCCGCCAAGTTCATCGATCGACTGGCGCAGCGCCGCCGCCACCGCGTTCCGATCGCCGACATCGAGGCGCAGCGCGGCCGACTTGCCGCCGTGCTCGGCGATCGACGCGGCCGTGTCGCGCGCGCCATCGAGGTCGATGTCCGTACACATCACGGCGGCGCCCTCGCTGTGGAAGCGGAGCGCGCTCGCCCGGCCGATCCCCGACCCGGCGCCGGTTACCAGGGCCACCCTGCCATCAAGCCTTGCCATCGTTCAGTCTCCACCGGTTAGTGCGGCGCATGATACGCGGACCCCGCCTACGCGGCCGCTGGAGCCGCGCCGCTCCGTCGGCGCTAACGCCCGTGCCCACCCCGGCCCACCATCGACCCCCAAGGCGCGCACCCGCTCAACCCCGTCGGCCACCAGGAACGATGTACCGGTACCCCAACAGCCAGGGCAGCGTCATTGCCGTCACCAGCGCCTTCTGTCGAAACGGCATCTCCCGCCGCCATTCGTCGTCCAGCCGGATCGGCGTCGGACCCTGGTTGAAGCGCATCGGGTTCCCCCCGACCGCGTGATACACCTCCAGCGGCGCCGCGCCGCCCGCATCCACCGGCGGCGGCGCGGGCGCCAGCCCGGCGAAGCTGCGAATCGCCGCTACCGTCTCGTTCGGGTGCGCCACCAGGTCCTCGTAATGCACCCGCTTCGTCGCCAGGCCGGAGAGCGGCGCGAACGTTCCCAGCACCGTCGCGACATCCCACCAGGTGGTCGAGCCGCGGGGCGGGATGCGTTGCATCGGCGCCGTCTGTCCGCCACCGATCGGGAACGTCCGTTCCCGCGTCCACGAAAACGCCGAGGCCCGCGGGTCACGAATGAGATGCACCAGGCGAAAGCCGACGCCCGGGATGCCGTTCAGCATCATCGCCAGGCGGACGTGCTTCCCCGAGTCGATGATCACGCTCCTGCCCGATTCGGCCGCAATCGCCCGGTAGAGCGCGGCGAACGCCCCGCGCAGCTCTGCCAGCTCATCACCGCCCCTGCCCGGGCCCACATGCAGCAGCTTCCGCGCGAGCGGGCCGGCCGACGTCACCCGGCGGATGAGCGGCTCCATCCGCTCCGGAGCGGGCGGCCCCTCCGGGAAGGCCCGGCCCAGGACGCTCGCCCAGAACGGGCACTCCATGCCCGGTTCGCCACAGCCGCACAGCCGCTGGAGCCGGAGGAAGTTACGCCAGAGGTAGATCAGTTCGCCCACGGAGACCGCGTCCGGGGCCGCGCCCAGCAGCCGGTCCAGCAGCGTACTCCCGGAACGGCCAACGCCGCCGATGTAGAGGACAGTCAGCGGGGCGCTGGTCTCGGTCATCGCGTCACAACGCCCGGGCAGCGCGGCGGCTTACCCGCGGCGAACCCGCCCTTCGCGTTTGTACGTGATCATCATATGCAGGGGCGCGTTCGAAACGGCCGGCGTCACCTGCAGCTCCATCGCGATCACCTCCGCGCCGAGATGGGCGTCCAGCCACTTATCGCACACGGCCTCCATCGATTCTGGAGTCCCGGCCTGGAGGATCGCGACGCCGACATAGGCTGCACTGAGGTTGATCTCCGCCATGGAACGGAACGATACACGCTGCCAGCCGCCCGGTCGCGTAGAATCCGCCCCAAACCTGAGCAGCGAGGCCCACGATGTCGATCGAGATCCGCACTATCGACCCGGCACTCCAGGATCTGCTCGATGAACGGGCGATACGCGACCTGATCCACCGCTACGCCCGCGGCGTCGATCGCCTCGACTGGGACCTCGTCCGGAGCTGCTTCCACGAGGACGCGAAGCTCACCTACGGACAACCTCAGACGCCCGAGGAGTTCATCGCCGGGGCCAGCCGCGGCCTCCCGCTCTACGCGCTGACCCAGCACGCGGTGACCAACATCACGATCGAAGTCGAA
>CAZQCR010000183.1:0-6484 GCA_964591745.1 uncultured Anaerolineaceae bacterium | reverse complement strand
GCGCAGCGCCCCACCAGGGTCGGCCTGGTACTACGGGCCGTTTCCTCCACGCAGCAGCCCCCACGAAAGCTTCGGCGCTTCGCTCGGAAAGACGGCCGCGCGAGGTTGCATGTGGTCACTCGCCTTCGGCGTCGGCCTCCTCGCAATCTTTGGCGTCTTCGTCGGGATCGTCGCCGCGATCCTCTCTACCCTGGACGACGGTGGTGGCCGGGAGTTCGAATTCGTGTACGGCGAAGAGCGGAGCACCAGCCGTTTGCTTTCGATCCGGATCAGCGGCGTCATCCTGGGTGAAGAGGAGGAATCGCCCGCCGGGCTCTTCTCCGACCCCAACGTGACCTTCGGCTACGAGGTCAAACAGCAGCTGATCGATGCCGCGCTCGATTCCAGTATTCGCGGCGTGGTCCTCGAATTCCAGACACCCGGCGGCACGGTCTTCGGCTCGGAGGCGATCGCCGATGGGATCCGTGAATACCAGCAACGGACGAAGAAGCCGGTGCTGGCGTTCGTTGCCGGTATTTCGGCCTCAGGTGGCATGTGGGCCATGGCCCCGGCAACCCGCATCGTCGCAGACCACGGCAGCCTGATCGGGAGCATCGGCGTCCGCCTTGGCGCCTTCGCCTACTACGACGGCCTTTACGCCATCGACGGCGGTCTGCTGGGCGGGGGCGTGACAACCAGCAACGGCATCGTGATCATGAGCATCACGGCCGGCCGCGGTAAGGATGTGGGTTCCCCCTTCCGGCCGATGACTCCGGAAGAGATTCGCGTCCTCCAATCCGGCGTCGACAACACCTATGCAGAGTTCGTTGCCCACGTGGCGAAGAGCCGGAACATCAGCGAGGCATCCATCCGCGACCAGATGGGCGCTCTGATCTTCGATAACACCACCGCGTTTAACTTTGGGCTCATCGATGGCACGGCCGATCGCCAGGAGGCCTACACCCAGCTCGCCCGCCTGGCGAATCTCGGTGGGAACGACTGGCAGGTGGTCCGGGAGAAGGACAATCGCGGCGCCCTGGTCGGCCTTTTGACCGAATCGGGAGCGGCCCGTGCGGGGGCGAGCATCTGCTTCCCCCAGGGCATGGTTCTGGCCTACTACGGTGACCCTGCGGCGCTTTGCCAGGAGTAGCGGCCGTGCCTCAGCTCGCCGTCATCTCTTCGAAGCCTTCGTCGCCTTCACGCGCCCTGAGTTCGTGTTCGCGTGCGTCCGCCTCTTCGCGCGCCTCGCGCTCCTCAGCCGATTCGCCCTCCAACCGGCCGGAAACGTCGACGTCGAACGTCGCCTCACGGGGGCTCCCGAGGACCCCGTAGTGGGTTCCCCCAAGGTACTGGAGTGGGCTGAACCGCCGTTCCTTGAGGAGCCAGGTCTGGGCGTAGGCTTCGTCCATGGCCTGCACCTTCACCACCCGGCCGACGAAGAGGGTGTGATCCCCGATCGGGATAACGTCCTGGAGGCCGCACTCTATCCACGCCAGGCAGCCTTCGATGAGTGGCGCCTCGGCGTGGAGCCCGCGGAACGGTTCGAGGCCGGCGGCTTCGAGTTTGTTCGTGTTCAGGCCCGTCTGCGTTCCGAGGAAGGCCGTTTGCTTCAGAAGGTCCGGCCCAGGAATGTTGATCACGAACTCTTCGCTGAAGCGGATCATGTCCGCCGTGTGCCGGTGAGGATGGAGGACGATTCCGACGAGCGGAGGCCCCATCGACAGCGGCACAGTCCACGCCACGGGCGCTGCGTTGCTCATCGCCCGCCAGCTCGTGGTGACGATGGCGACGGGGCCCGGATTCAAGAGCCGCCGGGCATCGGTTGCGTCGCAGAGACGGCGAACCATGGATCCTCGATTTTCCCTGGTGGACGGTGCGAAAGTCCGGCTTGAAAAACTAGTTGTGCTTGCCGTTCCGGCTGGCCCGCCGCCAGCGAAGGAATTGCCAGTAGGCCAGGAGCTCCGGGAGGTCTTCCGGATGACGTTCCAGTTCGGCGATGAGCTCGGCGATATCGCTGTCCTTCACGTACAGCATGTCGCCGTCTTCGCCGAGGAAGTAGTGCAGCGGGCGATTGAGGATCTTGGCCACGTTCAGCAACATGTCGATGCCGACGGAGCGCTGGCCGGCTTCGTACAGGCTGATCGCACTCTGGGTGGTGTTCAGGGATTGGGCGAGCTGTCCCTGGCTCATACTCGCATCCCGCCGGGCCGCGCGAATACGCTGGCCGAGCCCTGCCGAGACTGGCGCTTTGCCGCCTTCCATCGTTGCCTTGGTCATCGTAATTCTCTCCGCTAGGTGCGGGGCCGCCCCACCATCACCATGTTTCCTATTGCGAAACACAGTACGAAGTGCTTACCTTCCGGTCAATCGTCGAGTCGGCGTTTCGTCCGCCCCGCGCGTCCGCGTCTCTCCACTAATAGGAAAGGTGCGGATCGACGACGTTGGAAAGCGGTTCCCCGGCAGCATAGCGGCGGAGGTTGTCGATGAAGATGGCGGCTGCGCGATGGCCGTACCCTTCCACCGCGCTGGAAATGTGCGGCGTCAGGATCACGTTCGGCCGGCTCCAGAGCGGATGGCCGACGGGCAGCGGCTCCGGGTCGCAGACATCCAACGCGGCCGCCGCGATCGTCCCGTCATCCAGCGCCCGCACCAGCGCGTCCTGGTCGATGACCGGTCCCCGCGCAACGTTGATCAGGCTCGCGGTCGGTTTCATCAGTGCCAATTCGGGAGCGCCGATCAGGCCGCGCGTCTCCTCGGTTAACGGCATGCAAAGGACGACGTAGTCTGACTCAGCGAGGAGCCGGGGCAGCTGGTCGTGGCCCCATGTTCCCGGTTCGTTGCTGGAAGGGCGCCGCCGTGTGCCGATGATCCGCATACCGAAGGCGGCGGCTCGTCGCGCGGTCTCCGTGCCAATCGCCCCCATACCAACGATCCCGATCGTCTTGCCCGTCAGCTCGGAGGTGAAGCGGAACTTCCACTCCTCCGCCGCCTGGTCCCGAATCGATGTGTGGAGACCTTTCGCGAGCATCAGGATTACGCCGATCACGTACTCGGCGATCGCCGGGCCGGCCAGTCCGTTCGCCTTGGTAACGGTGAATCCCGCTCCCAGCAGGCCCTGGCCCGCCATCCGGTCCACGCCGGCCGTCGTCACCTGTAGCCAGCGCAGGGCGGGCAGTGTGAGGACGATCTCCGGCGGGACGTTGTTCGGCCCGAAAATCACCTCCGCGGTGGAGAGCCTCCGGGCGAGCTCCTCCCGCTCCGGGGCAGAAAGGTCCGGCCCCTGGCGCAACCACGGCAACGGCACCTCAATGAGCTCAATCCGTGGGCTGGCGGCGCGAATCTCCTCCAGGATTCCGTCGTCCAGGCGGAAGGTGATGGCAACGCGAATTGGACCGGTCATGCGGGTTCCCCTCGTGGGCTTGCGGCTACAAGCGGTCTCTGCGCCTCGGGGCGCAGGCGCCAACGTTACGCAGCCTTCGCCGCGAAAGACAGCCCCCGGCCCCCGACCCGGGCCGCGTGTGGGCGTAACTGGCCTGCCCGGTACACTTGGCGCTATGAGCGAAGAACATGATCTTGAGCTGCTCACGAACAGTGAGGAGGAGACCCGGGCGATAGGCGCGGCCCTCGGCCAATCGCTGCGCCGGGGAGATGTCTTGCTTCTCAGTGGTGACCTCGGTACCGGCAAGACCTGCCTCACCCAGGGCATTGGCCGCGGCCTCGATTGCGTCGGCCCCGTGAACAGCCCCTCCTTCGTCCTTATGAACGAGTACCCGGGCCGCGAGACGCTCTTCCATGCGGACCTTTATCGGATCGAGGACATCGAAGAACTCGACGACCTGGGACTCTGGGACTACGCGGAACGCGGCGTCCTCGTCATTGAATGGCCTGAGCGTGGAGCCGAGCTCTTGCCCGGCGACGGCCTTGTGATCGAACTGCGCTACGGTGATCTCGAACGCCAGCGTAGGTTTCGGTTCCTTCCCCGTGGGCCGCGAGGCGCCGAGCTGCTCGCCGCTGTCACGCCGGCGTGAGCCTGATCCTCGCGATCGACACCGCCTCGCCGCGTATCGCCATGGCCCTCGGCGATGGCCTGGCCCCTCCGCGGACCGCCGTGATCGATGATGGGTTCGACCACACCCGGCTCCTCGTCCCCGCGATTCGCGAGCTTCTCGGGTCGGATGGCCCGCCCGGGGCCGTTGCGGTCGTATGCGGCCCTGGGAGTTACGCCGGCATTCGGGTGGGGATGGCCACGGCCGAAGGCCTGGCGATGGCGCTCGGCGTCCCTGTCATCGGCGTGGGCAGCATCGAGGCCATCATCGCGGCCTGCGCCCTGGAGGAAGGGATGGCGATCCACCCGGTCGGCCGCGGAACCTTCGCCGTCCGGCGCTTTGCCAACGCCATGCCATTCGGGCTGCTGGAGAGCGCCCGTGCCGAAGACGTTTCGGGGCTCGGTTCCCTCGCCGGGGAAGGCGCGGGTGCGCTTGGCGGCAGGGAGGTGACAGCGCTCGATCGCTGCCTGGCCGCCTTGGCGCTTGCCCGGGTCAGCCTGGAGAACGGCTCATACGGCCCGCTTACGGCAATCTACCTTCGCGAGCCCGCGATTACGCGGCCCCGCGAGTCACTCCCACAATTGCCCCCCGCGCCGTCCTGACGCGGGTTGAAAGGAGCCGCAATGGAACGCACCCTGGTCCTGGTCAAGCCCGATGGCATGCAGCGAGGTCTCGCCGGCGAAATCATCGCCCGCTGGGAGCGCCGTGGGCTTCGCATCGCCGGACTCAAGCTTATGCGCGTCACCGAGGCCATGGCCCGGGAGCATTACGGCGAACACGATGGTAAGCCGTTTTTCGCTGGCCTCGTCAGCTTCATCACCAGCGGGCCGGTGGTAGCGGCCGTCCTCGAAGGCCCGAACGCCATCCAGGCTGTCCGCGCCACGAACGGCGCCACGAACCCGATCGAGGCGGCGCCCGGCAGCATTCGCGCGGATTTCGGCGTCGATAAGGGCCGTAACCTGGTTCACGCCAGCGATAGCCCGGCGAGTGCCGAGCGGGAGATCGCCATCTTTTTCAACAGCGCCGAGATCATCGCCTGGGATCGCACCATCGAGCCCTGGATCGTCGAATAGCGTCAGCCAGCACGTGGCACCCGCTTCAGCTCCCAGAACGTGTCGTTCACTTCAGGGACGGATGTCTTCAGCGCCGTATCGACCCGTTCGAGCAGGTCCTCGATTCCGTCCGCGGTTAGTTCGCGCCGAACCTGAAGTTCACCGGTCACCAGCACGCTATGCGAGCCCAGCTGCATGGTGAGCAGCCGGACCACCCGTTCGACCTCCGGGAAGTTGTCAAGGGTCGCGCGAATGCTCGCGGTCGTATCGGCCGGTGCCGATGCACCTAACAGCAGGCGCCGCGACTGTGCTCCAAGGATGAACGCAACGATCACCAGGACCACGCCGATACATACGGACGCGAGACCATCCCACACTTCGTTCCCCGTGATCTCGGAGAGGCCAAGGCCGGCCGCGGCGATAGTCAGTCCCGTAAGTGCCGCCCCATCTTCGAAGAAAACCGTCTTGATCGTGGTGTCTGGCGATTCGCGCAAGAAGCGGACGACCGACCAGCGTTTGCGCCGTGCCCCCGCCAGGAGCCCCCGCCAGGCGATGAACATCGAAATCGTCTCGAAGATGAAGGCGACGCCCAGGACGCCGAAGGCGATCGTG
Organism: uncultured Anaerolineaceae bacterium; assembly: GCA_964591745.1. Lineage (GTDB taxonomy): Bacteria > Chloroflexota > Dehalococcoidia > Tepidiformales > Tepidiformaceae > JANMTH01. Next base: position 795 of record CAZQCR010000183.1, on the reverse strand, counting down.
AGTTCCTGCCCGGTCCTGTGGTGGTCCACATCCTGGATGAGCGTGCGAATCCCTTCATAAAGGGAGAAGGCGGCCCCGGCGATGAAGATGAAGAGCGCCGCCAGGAACGACCAGAAGAACGACTCCTTGCCGTAGCCGTGCGGGTGCTTCTCATCGGCGTGGGTATCCGAAAGATTGATGCCAAGGAGGAGGAAGACCTGGTTGACGGTGTCAGCGACCGAGTGCCCCGCTTCGGCCAGCATCGCCGCGCTTCCCGTCATCAGGCCAGCGACCAGCTTCCCCACCGCGATCCCGAAGTTCGCACCCATGGCGGCAAGGACGGCGGTCTTGCTCTCTTCCGACATCGCCGGCCGATCCTTGCATAGTTCATGCCTACGCACGCCGTGGCATAATCCGCCACGCGACCAGATGGAGGAGAGAGAGATGACAGGAAGACTGCAAGACCGCGTGGCGATCGTCACCGGAGCGGCCAGCGGCATTGGGCGGGCCACCGCCCTCCGCTTCGCAGAGGAGGGCGCCGATATCGTCGTTGCCGACCTCGACGCTGACCGCGGCGCCGAAACGGTCGCCGGCGTGAAGGCGCTCGGACGCAAGGCCGTGTTCGTGCGGACCGACACGAGTTCGGAAGCGGACACCGAGGCGCTGGCGAATCGCGCCGTTTCGGAGTTCGGGCGGATCGACGCCCTTGTCGCCGCCGCCGGAATTTCGCATGCGCTCTACGTAAGCGGCCAGGCAACGGAGGGTGGCGTCAGCGGTGATCGTTCCGCTTCGTGGCTCATCAACAAACCGATCGAG
>CAZQCR010000182.1:0-6489 GCA_964591745.1 uncultured Anaerolineaceae bacterium | reverse complement strand
ACGTCAGCTTCAGCGCGACAAACCGCGCCGAGGTCTTCCTCTCCGAGGTCGGCCCGGACGCACAGTACCTCGTCGCCGAAGATGCGCCGCCGGCCAACTACCGTTACCTCGGCGCCGCCGTTCGTGCCGGTGACGCGGCCTGCCCGGCGAACATCGACACGAATCTCCACACCGCCACCATTCCGTCGGCGGAATCCGGCGAAACGACCACCGTCTGCTTCTACAACCAGGCCGTTTCCAGCGTCCGTGTCCAGAAGTTCACCTTCCGCGATGGACAGCCGGACGTGTTCGAAAACGGCGATTGGACGTTCACGCTCACTTCGAACGCTTGCAACGTCATAAGCGTGGCGAAGACCGTCCAGGGGCCAGTCGCCGGTGAGGTAACGTTCTTCGATGTGCCGGTCTGCAACGACTACGTCGTCACGGAGAACACCACGGCCCATACGTACATCAACAACCCCGAAGTGGTCTTCTCACCGGACGGGCCGTCGGCGAAGTCGATGGCCGTAGCGTTTGGCGTTGAGACCGTCGTCCAGTTCGTGAACGTGCGTGGGACCAGTGTCTCCGGTCAGGTTCCACCCGCCACGGGCACGCCCGTCCCAACGGGCACGGCGTCGCCGTCATCCATAGCGTCGCCATCGTCCACGACGCAGCCGGGCTCGAATACCACGCCGACCTCAGCCGCACAGCCGACTGAAACGGTGGCCGGCGCCAGGACGTCGGTCGCTGGGGTGTCCACGCCAGGCGCCCCGAGCGCTGGAAACGGCATGCTCGGAGGCCCATCGCGTGGCACGGCGGGGCTCTACCTCGCTGGCATCGGCATGCTTTTGTTGGCCGCTGGCATGGCCTGCCTGGTTGGTCCCGGCAGGAAGCAGGAGCAGCGCTGGTAGGGCTCGTTGGGTCGTTCCTCCCGATATCTTTCCGAACGCCGGGGTTCCCGCAAGGAATCCCGGCGTTTGTGCGCGCCGGCAGCCCCGTCACCGGGCGTTGTGATATGGTGTACGTGGGGACGCCTGCCGTTGGTTTCGCACCCGGTACGCCGGGATACGGGCCATGGCAGTGCGATTGGCGGGAACATCCGGATCGGTACGAGAACGCGCCGATCAACACGAGGAGGTTCAATGCTTAAGAAGAACGTACGAGACGACCGCTACGGCGACCCGAACCGGTTTGGTTCGGAGCACGAGCCTGAATACGAAGACCTTCCGGTGGCGACGCCGATGGAGGAGCCAGCCGCGGCTCTCTACACCGCTCCCGCGGCCAACGCGGCAGTGGTCCCGGCGCCGGCCGCCCGCGGTCATAGCGTCATCGACGAGAACTCGAGCTTCGACGGGCGGTTCGAAGCCGTCCAGGACATGGTCGTTCTCGGGACGATCAGTGGCGAGATCGTCTGCAAGGGGTTGCTCACGATAGAACGCGAAGCCACCGCCAAGGCGCGGATTCAGTCGCGCGACGCCCACATCCTCGGCAGGGTGGAAGGGGACATCGTTTGCAGTGGCCGACTCGTCCTTGCCGCATCATCCAACGTCTCTGGCACGATTAAGGCGGCCGCGCTGGTTGTCGAGGAAGGGGCCCGGATCTCCGGCTCTGTTGAGACCTCGGCGTCACCGTCGCTTGATCTGACGTCATCGCTTCGACCTGCGGTCGTGGCCGCGCCGGCCTCGACCAAGAAGGTTGCGGAGCCGGTGGCGGAGCCTACGGCGGCGGCTGTCCAGGCTGCGCCAGCCGCGGCTGGCGGGTCTACCGCCCGTTGGACGCGGAGCCGCGAAGTTCCTTCGTTTGCCCTCGTCTCCAGTGAAGATCGCGGCCCTTCAGAATCCAACTGAGGGCCGTGCGGCGCACATCGAAAGAGGGGACCCGCCAACGGCCGGTCCCCTCTTTCGTTCTTTAGGATGTGGCGTGAATGGCCTCTCAGACGAGGCTGAAGTAGACGGCTCCATCCGCGACCCACGTATCAACGGGCCTGCCGACGCGCTTGCCCGCGCGACTGATGCGCAGGGCGACGCCGCGCGCCGACTCGCCCTTCGCCGGGATGAGACGGCCCGCGTCCTCGGCCTTCAAGCTCTCGACGTACTTGTCGTACTCGCGCATGCGAAGCGCGAGGCGGCCCGTTTGTCGCGTTGGGCGAGGCGCGTCCTTCTTCTTGACGACACTGAAATCTGCCATGGGTGTTCTGTTCCTCGGTGTATTGAGTGATCGAGCTCCAGTGAGAGCAAGCGCGCCAATAGTAGCACGTAGTTCGCACGTTCCAAACAGGTCGCGACGTACGGAAGGGTTCAGCGGCGGTCCTGGAGGCTGGACATGCTTACCCGGATGGATTCGAGGAACGCCTGGAGCTGGTTTTCAAGTCGGCGAAGGACTTCGAGTGCATACTGGTCAGCATCGTCCAGTTGCCGTGTCGCGGCTTCAGCGGCTTCGCTCAGGTGTGCCGCGGCCATGGCGTCCGCTTCCGCGAGAACCTGTCGTGCCCGGGCCTCGACATCCATGAGCATGGCCTGGCTGCGTTCGTGCGCTTCCCGAACGACGAGGCTCTCGTCCGTGCGGCGGGCCCGTTCTTCTTCCGCCTGCTGAACGATAGTGCGTGCTTTCTGGTGCGCTTCCTGGAGAACGTTGTCGCGCGTTTCCAGTACCTGTGAGGCCTGGCGCAGGTCGGAAGGGAGGGCCAGCCGCATCTGGTCGATCACGTCGAGGATGCGCTTGCGGTCGACGACGAGATTGCCGCCAACCGGGAGCCGGCGCGCTTGCACGACCAGTTCTTCGAGGCTATCGATCAGATCAAGAATTTCCACAAGGCCGCCAGGGTGTTCTTATTGCAGACCGAGCTTCTGCCGCAGCGCAAGGCGCACGTGCGGCGGAACCAGGTCTATCGGGTCGTAGCCGAGCCGCGACACTTCGCGAATGCGGCTGGAACTCACGTAGAGAAAGTCCTGGTTCGTCATCAGGTAGATGGATTCCAGCTCGGGCGCCATCTTCCGGTTCATCAGCGCCTGCGAAAACTCCGATTCGAAGTCCGTTACCGCCCGGATGCCTCGCACCAGGGCGACCGCGCCTTTTCGTTTCGCGAACTCTACGGTCAGGCCGTCGAAGCCTTCGACTTCGATCTTCGGCGTGTCCTTCACCGCTTCGCGGAAGAGTTCGATGCGTTCGTCCCAGCTGAACATGGTGCTCTGATCGCGCCCCTTCACCACGGCAACGATGACGCGGTCAAAGAGGTGTGTCATTCGGTTCACAAGGTCGAGATGCCCATTGTGAACCGGGTCGAATCCACCCGGGAACACTGCGATCCTCATTCCCCCTCCTTGTGCGCATAGAAGGCCAACGCGCTATCGCCGTATGGCCGCCGGTCCGTGCAGATGAGGCCCCCCGGGCGTTCCGGCGGATTGTAACGGCTTCCGTGCTCATAGACGATGATGCCCCCCTCGGCGAGGAAGGGCGCGAGCAGAATGAGCGTCTCTTCGGCTTCTGGCGTTCCGTAGGGCGGGTCCAGGAAAATGATGTCGTACTTCTCCGAAACCGTGTTCAGCGCCTGCGGAAGGGTGCCACGGAGGACGGTGCCCCGCTCCGCGACCGTCGCCCGAGCCAGCGTCTGGAGGATCGCCTGGCAGGCGCTGGCGGCCGACTCGATGAAGTAGGCGCTCCGCGCTCCCCGGCTAAGGGCCTCTACCCCGAGCGCTCCCGTGCCCGCGAACAGGTCGAGGACGGTTGCGTCGTCACAGCGGTCCCCAAGGATGTTGAAGAGCGCTTCCCGGACGATGCCGGAGGTTGGCCGCAGCCGGTGGCCGCGCGGTTCGACAATAGGAATCCCCCGGGCGCTTCCCCCGGTGATGCGTAGTCGGTGTGTCGCCATGGTTTACCGTGTCCCCGTCGTCGGCGTTGGTGTTGCCCGGTCTTTCAGTTGAACGGTCACGGAGAGCTCGTTTTCGAAGCGGGAAACACCGTCGCTCACGGTCAACGTGATCGTGTACGTTCCCGGTTCGGCCGGCGTTTGCCATGTGAACTTCCCGCCGCGGTCCTTGCTTTCGCCCACGCCCTTGCTCGCCTTCCACGCCGCCGAAAGGTCCGCTGGATTGGGTTGGAGGAGGATCGGTTGGCCCGTGCTAATGAACGGCTTGAGGGCTGGCCAGAGGTTCGCGATCGAAGGGTCGGCGCTGCCATCTTCGATCGCGACACCGCCCAGCTTAAAGCGTGTGATGAACTCCAGCTTAAAGCCCACGCTGAAGAGATTCTCGATCCAGATCGTGCGGCCACCGTTCTGTTCGTAAGTGAAGGCCACGGTCGCCGTCTGCGGCTCCCAGACGATGCCGCTCCGTCCGGACGACTTCGCGATGTTATCCGCGACGATGTCGACGTTCGTGTTCGTCGTCAGTTGCTCACCCTGCACGGCCATCTTGGTTGCGATGGTCATCGCCTGTGTGAGCGCCAACGGCGCCACTTCGGAGGGCGACTTTTCCGTCGAGTATGGCGAAACGGTGAAGACCACCTTGTTCGGCGGCACCTGGGCGGTGATGTGGGTGAGGATCTCGGGCATCACCTGGCGGAACGTGCTCTGATCGCGTAGCACCCGCATCTGCACAAGATCCGCGGCCCGGCCTATCTCCGCCCAGTCGTACGCGCCTTCGTCTATCCGTTCTTGCGTTCGTATCGGCGCCGGAAGGGTGACCATGAGCTGCTTGTTCTGGGCCCTCAGCGCCTGGCCCAGTTCGGCGATGAAGAGACCGAACGAGGTCCTGGTGGCCGGGTCTGCCGGCAGATCCCTGTAGTCGATATCGATTCCCGCGAGCTGGGTCTCCACGACTTTGCGGACGATCTGTTGAACGTGATTCGATCGGGCGGCGGAGTTCGCGAGGATGCCGGTCACGATCGGGAGGAACGTCTTGTCGGCGGCGTCGCCGTAGAGGCTGGGGATGAAGGCGACGGAACCGTCGGTGGGCGCGCCGGTGAGTTGTGGGGCCGTCAGGTCTCCGGAGACGCTGCCATCGGAGCCCGGCTTGAAGTCACGCGTGTGGATGATCGTCACTTCGCTCAGAGCTTCGGGGTGGAGCGGCGCGTTGTGCGCCAGGTAGGCCACAACGTGGCCGGCGGCGGAAAGGCGGCGAAGCACGGCGACTTGGTCTGGTGCGGAGCCGAGGAGTGCCGAGACCGTCCTCCCTTCCGCGTCGAGGAGGGCCGTGGCGAGCGGTTCCCACGCCTTCGATGCTTCGACATAGCGGTAGAAGCTCAGGTTTCGCCCATCCGTGGTGGTCTTGTCCAAGCGCAGCTGGACGAGGATCTCCTTGGCGTCGGGGACGGTCGTGCCTTCCTTCACCTTGAAGACGCTGGTTAGCCGCTCGTAGCCATCGGGCGGAGGGATGTTCGCGCTCGTTGGACAGTAGACCTCTTCACAGGTGCTCCCCGAGCACGCGCGGAAGACGAAAAAGACAACGAGCAGGAAAGCGAGGGCGCCTGCCCCGCCGAGCAGGGCGTTGCGACGCTGAGTATCCCGGCGTTCCCGGTAAACCGGGCCACCCGAACCCCATGGCAGTTGGCCGCCTCGACGCGTCATGCTCGTTCTACCCCGACTGTCCGTGCTCCCGTTAGCTGCGTTTGCCGAGCCGCACGTCGAGTTCGATTATCCGGCCACCACGGTTGAGGACAACCCGGACTGTTTCCCCAGGTACATGCTTCATTAACGCGTTCAACATGGGAAGCTCCCGGTTAACATCGTCGTTCGCGATCTTGATGACGATATCACCCGGGGCGATCCCCGCCTCCGACGAGGCCCCACCACCGACAACGGTGGTGATGAGCGCTCCAGCCTGGGCGGTTAAGCGGTTCCGCGCCACGATTTCCGCGGTGAGGTCTACATGTTCGGCGCCGAGTGACGGCCGTTCGATGGCGCCGCGTGCGGCGATGATCCCGCGGGCGACCTCCATCAGGCGGTTGCTCGGGATGGCGAAGGCTATGCCCTCCACGGCCTGCCCCTGCACATCCTCGCGAAGCACGGCCGTCGGAATCCCGATGAGTTCGCCGCTCAGGTTCAGGAGCGCTCCGCCGCTGTTGCCGTGGTTCAACGCCACATCCGTCTGGATAAGGTCCTCCTGGAGCACGCTGTCGAACGTCCGGCGCCGCCCGAGGCCGCTGACGACGCCTGCGTTCACCGAGCCGGCGAACTCCGCCAGGGGATTTCCGATCGCCACCACCGTCTGCCCCAGCGCCAGCTTCGATGAATCACCAACGGCCACAGGATCGGCCGCGCCCGGTCCCACCTGGAGCACGGCGATATCCGTGAAAGGGTAGTCGTGTCCGATCAGGATCGCCGTGCGCTCCGTGCCATCGGCGAGGATGACCTTCAGCGTCTCTGTGCCGAGGATCACGTGGGCGTTCGTGACAATGTGGCCCTGGTCGTCGATCACGACGCCGCTGCCGACATCGCGTTCGATGCCCCCCTGCACCCGGCGGGTGCTCTCAATCTTCACGACGGATGGCCGGGCGCGCCGCGCGACTTCGATC
>CAZQCR010000181.1:0-6542 GCA_964591745.1 uncultured Anaerolineaceae bacterium | reverse complement strand
CAGGAGATGCACCACGTCGCCGAGTACGGGGTTGCGGCTCACTGGCGCTACAAAGAGGGCGGGCGCTCAGAACGCGATGAGGAGCGTATCGCCTGGCTCCGCCAGCTCCTGGACTGGCAACGTGACCTCGTCGGCGCTGAGGAGTTCGTCGAGAGCGTCAAGACCGACATCTTCCACGACCAGGTCTTCGTTTTCACGCCGAAGGGTGAGGTGCTGGACCTTCCCCTCGGGGCGACGCCGCTCGATTTCGCCTACCGCATCCACACGGACCTCGGCCATCAGACGGTTGGCTCGAAGGTGAACGGCCGGATGGTCTCGATGAACTACAGCCTGAAGACGGGCGACGTCGTAGAGATCATGCGCAGCCGGACGAGCAAAGGCCCCTCGCGGGACTGGCTGAACCCGAACCTCGGGTATGTGCGCGCCTCCCACTCGAAAGAGAAGATTCGCCAGTGGTTCCGGAAACAGGAACGCGCCGAGAACATCGAGCGCGGCCGCCAGATGTTCGAAAAAGAGATGAAGCGGCTCGCGCTCGACCCGAGCGACCGCCAGGACGAGGTCCTCAAGCTCTTCAGCTATCCGACCTGGGAAGACTTCCTCGCGGCCCTCGGCTACGGCGGTGTCTCGACCAGCACCATCACGCGCAAGCTTGCCGCCGTCATCCAGGAGGAAGAGGCGCAGCAGGAAGTGCCCCCTTCGCTGCCCACCAGGCAGGCGCCAGCCACCCTCGGCTCACCGGGCATGCGCGTTCTTGGCATCGGCAACCTGCTGACCACCATGGCGCGTTGCTGCAACCCCGTCCCGGGAGACCAAATCGTCGGCTACGTGACGCGGGCGCGGGGCGTGACCGTCCACCGCGCGGACTGCCTGAACGTATTGAACGAAGAAGAGCACGAGCGGATCGTCGAGGTGGAGTGGGGCTCGACGGCGAAGCTCTACCCGGTGGCCATCCGGATAGAAGCGTGGGACCGCGTCGGCCTGCTGCGGGACGTGACGCTGATCATCACCGAGGACAAAGTCAACATGGTCGGCGTCCGCACCATCGAAAACAACGATGGCGGCGTCACGATTCTCGCCACGCTCGAAACAACGGGGATCGAGCAGCTTTCGCGTCTGCTTTCGCGCATCGAAATCGTTCGCGGCGTCCGCTCAGTCGAGCGCAGCATCGACCGCAAACAGCGCCCGCAGCTCAACGAGCCGCTGCCAATGCCGGTGCGCAAGGTGAACTAACCCGGGGCCGAAACGCAAAGGGACGAAGGCGGCGAAGGGTCGGTTGCCGCGGAATCGCCGATCCTACCGCGCCGTACCCCGCCGCTTCGTCCCTTTGTTCCTTTGCGTTTCCACTATCGTCGAGACAGCTTCCGCGGCGATGAACGCGACTTCGTCCCAGTCCACGTCGTTATCCAGGCGCATGGCCACCCAGCCGCGGTGCCCGACGTACGGGGGGCGGAAGAAGCGCTCTGGCTTCGACGCTATCAGCGACTCCTGGGCCCCCGGGGGCGCCGCAAACCAGCCGGCGAGGTTCGCAGCGTTGTGATGGTACCTGTCCGTGTTCGCGAACTGCCGGCCAGCGATGAAGAACGCCAGTTCACCGTGCGAGAGCTTCTCGCTCGCCCCTTCGAAGGCGAGGCAGATGGCGCGGAGGTGGTCGATGATCGCGGCGACCTCCGCATCGGGAAGCCGCCCGGGCTCACTCACTCCAGCCAGACCTCGTCGCCTTCGTTCACGGATCCCGGCGTAATCACCGCGCCATACACGCCCGCGTTCGCTTCGTTCAGCTCGGCGATAGCGCGCAGGACACGGGGCGAACCGTCGCTCGTGGGGTAATCCAGCGTCGTCATCACGCAGCGCTTATCCCGTTCCGTCACGGCAACGCGCACTGAGGGCCCGATACGGACGATGCGCCCGACCCAGGCATTCTCGGCGAACGGCGTGTCGTTCCCCGTATCGATGTAGAAGTTCATCCGAAAGCGAAGCGGGTCGGACGCCGTACCGCTCTCCCGCGCGATCGCCTCGACCGTGGCGTGGGCCATCAACGTCACCGGCGCGACGTCGAAGCTGCCGCGATAGTTGGTCAGAAGGTGCACACGCCGGTCGCTCCCCTTCTCCAGTTCCTCCCGGAGCTCATCGCTCCCTATCGGGTGCACTTCGCCAGCGGGCGTCCGTACGAGCAGCCGGGGCCGCTCTTCGGCGGTGTATTCCGGCTGGTGGAAGAGCATGGCGGGCAGCTCTCGCCCCGTCAGCCAGGGGAACGGGCTCGTCGAACCGGCCTGGATGAAGGCGTACATCCGGTCGCCCGGGATGCCCTGGAAGGTCACATCGGTGGTGGCGCAGCGCTCCCCCGCCATCGATTTCACCGGAAACCGGTGGATGCTCTCGATACGTCCGATCATTTCCATGCGCGGCACGATACGCCGGGCGGGGAGAAAACGCCAAACACGCTATCGTCCGCTTCTTGGGAGGTGATGCGCCACACGCCAGCTCACGCGTGGTTCGCTGTCAGAGAAGACCGAGGAAGTCCTCAACCGTCAGGCCGGCCTTCCGGATCTGGTCGCGAAGCAACCCAGGGCCAAGCTCGCGGTGAAGCGGAATTGATAGCGATACGAGGGAGCCTTGCTTGAGCAGCACCACGTGGCTGCCCCGCTGCCGTGAACGCACCCATCCCGCTCGTTCAAACGCGCGCACGGCCTCCGCGCCAGAGACGTGCGGGAGGCTAGGCAAGCAGCGGGACCTCGACTTCGCGGATGCCGATCGTGGCGGGAAGCCCGGCTTCCTCACGGGCTTCGAGGCAGAGGACGATCGCCTCGCGAATGTTCGTGAGCGCCTCGTCTTCGGTCTGTCCCTGGGTGAGGCAGCCGGGGATTGCGGGGCACTCGACCACGAACCAGCCATCTTCGTCCTGGTAGATGGTCACTGATAATTTCATATCCAGGAGTATACCAGCGGCGGAGAGGCTCACGCCCAGATCTCAGTACCGCCCGGGCACCAGGTAGTAACCGTACGGGTCGAGCCGCCGGAGGAGGGCCAGTTCGTCGTCTGCCGGCGGCTCGACCTCCGTCACGCTCTCCGCCACGCGAAGCTCCCAGCCGGTCTCCATCCTCACCACTTCCGGGTCCATGCCGGGGAACACCGCCTCCAGCACCATCTCACAGCTCCCGCTCTCGCCGCCATCCGGTGTATCGAAGCGGTAGACGCCGAACGTGGAGATCACCCTGTTCGGCCCCTGCGGGTCCAGGCCGTGTCGGCGCCGCGCCCCCGGCCCTTCGATGTAACCGGGGCTCGTGTTGAAGTCGACGCGCTGCACGAAGCGTCGCCGCTCCTGGGGCATGATCGTGATCAGCCGTTTCGCCAGGCAGGCGATCTCCGTATTCCCGCCCGTGCCGCCCAGCCGCCGCTCCGGCGCCGTGTAGTCGCCCAGGACAAGGGTGTTGAGGTTGCCGAAGCGATCGACCTGGGCGGCCTGGAGTACACCGAAGTCAACGTTGCCGCCCATCAGGCAGGTGCCCAGCGCATCGACCATGTCGCTCACCATCGCCGAGCCGTGGTTGAGGATCAGGTCGTGGATGCCGATCGAGGCGCGCGGGACATCGGCCGCGGGCTCGTAGTCGAACGCCCCAACCTCAGTGCAGATCGCGATCCCGGGGGCGTGCATCATCTTCGCAAGCGCGCCCGCGAGGACGGGCAGGCCCATGCCCAGCATGCAGACCCCCTGCTTCGGAAACTCGCGTGCGGCCACCACGCACATCATTTCGGCCAGGGTGTAGTCGTTACTCATCGCGCTCTTTCCTCACATCCGGAACCGAAGCTGGGTGGCGTAGCCGTAACGCACGCCCTCTTGCGGCGAAGGCCCGGCGTCCACGCGGATCGCCTCGAGCGCCTCCGCGCCGAACTCCTCGCGGTATCGCTCCAGGTACGCCGCATTGTCGGCGACGCCGTAGACCCACTTCGCGGACCACGCCTTCCACTCGTCGGCGTTTCGGCCAATGCGGCCCATCCCGCTCTTCGCCTGGTAGCCGTAGTCGAAGTCGTAGTAGCCAGCCTTGCCGCTCGGGTGGGCGCCCATCGGCATGTGGACGACGGCCGCGACCTTGAACCCGGGGACGACCGTCCGGCTCGGGTCGGCCCGGATGACCGCCGTCGGCACGATCTCCTCGACCGAGACGATGACCTTCTTTGCCGCCCAGTAGGCCCACTTGGCGTCGCCCTGGTGTCCCCAGACCTGGACGTTGCCGAATTCGTCCGCGCGCTGGGCGTGGAGTATGGCGACATCGGGCTTCAGGGCGGGCAGCGCGACGTACGGCTGGCCATCGAAGGGCGATTCCATCAGCCGCCACTTCTGTTCGCGGAGGTAGGCGCCCGGGTGCTCGACGTTCGCCGGGTCCAGGTAGTCCGTGCCCAGGAACGAACGGGTGGGGATGAAGGGGATGCCCAACGCGCCGGCCATGAGCATCAGCGCAATCGCCTGGTTGCTGTAGTCCTCGTACTTCAGGCGGCCATCGGCCATCATCTCCGTGATCGCGCCGGGCCGGAGCGCGCCGGCGATGTAACCGGCGCGGGTACGGTCCGCGCAGCCCGCCATGAACAGCATCGTGCCTTGCGGGCCCACCGACCCGCCGATCACCTCGAGGTGCTTCGGTCCGGCGCGAACGATCGCCCGGCAGAGCCCGTAGGCCACCTCCGTGTAACCAACGTAGATGCTGTCGCCATCGCTGACGAAGCGGCGAACGGCTTCGTTCTCGTCCATCAGCTTCCGTTCGGCCAAGTCACACACTCCTCCGGGTAGGGCCGGCGGAGAGAGCATAGGGCATTGATCACACTCGCTTAACATCGGCCAACGACGATCGCACCATGTTTACAGCAGAGATCGGCGCACTCCATTTCGCCCTTGCTGGCTGGCGCCCGATGATCGTCCCGGCCGGTGTGGCCCGGGGCTTGCTGACCACGCCGGACGGCGAAGTTGGCGTGGTGCCCGGCGATGAGGGGAGCTACCTGGTGATGGACCATCGGCTCTCCTCCGAGGCCGATTGCCCGGCGCGTGTGGAGTACTGGCGGTGCACGGGAGAGGGCGAGGGCCGCGTGGCTGGCCTGTTCGTGCTGGTTGAGACGAGCCTCGATCAGCCACCCTGCCTGGCGAGTACCTGGGACGAGGCCAGGCGATTGGTCCTCGCCGCCGTGCCTATTTAGCGCGACTTTGGCCGAAGTGGCGCTCCGTGCAATGATCCGTCGCCATGGCTGAGATCACCCCCGATGATGCGATCACCCGGGCCGCGGCGCTCGCAGGGCAGTTCGCGAAGAGCGCCGCCGCTATCGACCGCACTGGCACCTTCCCGTTTGCGAACTTCGACGCCCTCCGCGAGGCCGGCCTCCTGAACCTGACCGTTTCGAAGCGGCACGGCGGCCAGGCCATGGGCCTCGCCACCATCTGCCGGGTCATCCAGTCCATCGGCGGGGGCGAACCATCGACCGCCCTGGTCCTCGCCATGCACTACATCTACCACGCCTACCCCGCGCTCTCCGGGCGCTGGGATGGCCCGGTCCACGACGCGATGTGCGCCGCTTCGCTGGATGGCATCGCGCTCGTCAACGTCATGCGCGTGGAGCCCGAACTGGGCACGCCCACCCGCGGGGGCATGCCGGCGACCACCGCGACGCGGACGGCCAGCGGCTTCACCATCTCCGGGCACAAGCTGTACGCGACGGGCAGTCCGCTGCTCGAATACTTCATCACCTGGGCGCGGACGAATGACCCCGAGCCCCGCGTCGGCTGGTTCGTCGTGCCCCGTGGCGCACCGGGCCTCCGCATCGAGGAGACGTGGGACCACCTGGGAATGCGCGCCACGGGCAGCCACGACCTGATTCTCGATTCCGTGCCGATCCCCGCCGAGAACGCCCTGGACATCCGCCCGCCCGCTGGCTGGCTGACGCCGGACCCCGAGAACGGCGCCTGGAACAACCTTGTCCTCGCCGCGCTCTACCTCGGCGCGGCCCGCTCCGCCCAGGCGTGGCTTACCGGGTACCTGCACGAACGCAAGCCGTCGAACCTCGGCGCCTCGCTGGCCACGCTGCCCCGCTTCCAGGCGGCGGTGGGCGAGATCGAGATGTTGCTCTGGAGCGCCGAACGGCTCGTGAACACGCTCGCCGCCGAGGCGGACGCGGCCGGCCATTCGGCCAATCACACCTACCAGACGGCGCTGGCGAAGTCCGTGGCCACCACGAACGCTATCCGCGCCGTCGATATCGCCCTTTCGCTGATCGGCAACCCGGCGCTCATGCGCGCCAACCCGCTCGAACGGCACCACCGCGACGTGCTCTGCAGCCGAATCCACATGCCCCAGGACGACCTCGTGACCGCGGGTGCCGTCCAGCACGGCAGTGTCATCAACAAAGCTGACCCCGAACTCGATGCCCTGCTCGCAGCGGTAAAGCGGTGCCGCCGACGGCCCCTTGCTCCCCGCGCACCCGGCCAGTACCGAGATCTCCATCAGCGCCAGCAGGGCCATCCGTGCCGTCACCCACTTGTCCGCGTGCTTGTTCACAGGCTT
>CAZQCR010000180.1:0-6617 GCA_964591745.1 uncultured Anaerolineaceae bacterium | reverse complement strand
GCCGGGTGGGCTGGCGCGGATCATGACTCCGGGCGCCTGGCTGAGCACCTGGAGCGGCCTGAGCAGCCAGGCGGACCTGCCGGACACGATCCGCCACGTGACGATCCCGACGTTGATCGTCTACGCCGACGGCGACTGCGACATCTTCCCGGCGGAGCAGGAGGAGCTGCTGGGGAAGAGCGGGGCGGAGGACAAGCAACTCCGCATCCTGCCGTGGGCGGACCACTACCTGAATGTGTGGGCGACGAAGGGAAGAAGCTGGCGGACCCGCGGGAGCGGATCATCGACCTGGTGGCGCCGTGGATCGAGGAGCGGATCGGGGCGCCGTAGGGCCGATCGCTAAAGGATGGGGAGGCCGGGCACTCGTCCGAAGTCACGTAAGTTCCGGGTGACGAGCGTGAGGTTGTGGTGGAGCGCTGTCGCGGCGATGAGGAGGTCCATGTCGGCGATGCGGGCGCCGACGCGCCTAAGGTCGTTTCGGACCTGCGCGAAGACCCGCATCACCTCGAGAGTAAGCGGGAGTATTGGCGCCTTGCGCATGAGCGCCTCGAAGCCGGCCTCATGCCGCGTCGGGTCTGTGGCGCCATAAACACCCTCGTAGGCTTCGCCGACGGTGATCAGGCTGATGTAGAGCGGGCCCTGCAGGGCATCAAGAAAACGAACGTCGTCCCGGCGGCCACTCAGATAGTCGATCGTGCGGTCGGAGTCTATCAAGTACCATCAGGAATGGAGCGAGGGCCGCGCATCCGGTCGCGACCCGCGCTTCCGGGCTTCGTAGATCTCTTCGACGATTCGATCGGTGTCCAGGTCCGCCCAGCTACCAGACGCAGACCGAAACGCCGCTTCGTCCTCCGCCGTGGGATTCCAGGGCGGCAGGCCCGTGTCCTGCGTCGAAACGACGGGGCGCAGAACGGGTACGACTCGCGCGAGAGCGCGGCCGTCGCGGCAGAGTAGCCGCTCCTCGCCGGTGCGGTTCACCTCATCGGCGAGCGCTTCGAGGTCGGCGGAGTTCGCCACGTCAACGGAGAGTGGTTCCATGGGTCGATCGTAACATGTCCGGCTGCGCTTCAGGCAGTCGCGAAGGCGGCGAAGGCGGCGCCGAGAAGGACGATCTGGAGGATGCCGGCCGAAGCGAGGAGCCAGATACCGGCGGCCCGCTCCCAGGCGTGCGCGGCCACGCCGACGACCAGGTTCACGACGAGGATGCCGATCCCAAGGTAGGCGATCTTCAGCAGCTCCTGCTTGTCGCCGACGCGGACGATGCTTCCGAGGGCGGGGAAGTTCAGCTCCACAACCTCCGTGAGGCCGGGGTAGCGGGCGAAGACGTAGCCGCACATCAACGCGCCCGCCGCCAGGGCCAGGCCAGCCGCGATGAGCGCGTGCTGATCGCGCCAGAAGGGGAGCGCTCCGAGGCCGATGGCCGTGGCCCGCTGCGGGTGCGATTCGAGCGGGGCCATGGCCGCGCGTTCCTGCACCCGTTCGGCGAAGGCCGCCTGATCGAGAACAGTGAGCGCGTAGGACTCCTGCGTCGTGTGAACGAAAAGGAGTTCGGCCGGTGAGCTATGCGTCGAGTAAAAGAGGGTGTAGCCGATGCGCTTCACATCGCCGTGGCCAACGTGGCACCCCCACCAGTTGAGGCCGTGGACGTGCGCCTCCTCGAGCGTGCGACCGGGGACCATCCGGAGAATCGTGTCGATGGGGATGACGACGCGGCGGAACCCCCAGC
Organism: uncultured Anaerolineaceae bacterium; assembly: GCA_964591745.1. GTDB lineage: Bacteria > Chloroflexota > Dehalococcoidia > Tepidiformales > Tepidiformaceae > JANMTH01. The sequence goes on along the minus strand of CAZQCR010000180.1, from coordinate 4,891 downwards.
GGATCGTGAGTGAATCCTCGTCGATGACGTAGGCGAGGGCCAGGATCGCATACACCCAGTGGGCGAAGGCCGCCGCCACGCCGACGAGAACGATGGCGACGACGTAGGCGAGGAACGTCTTGAACTCGGCCGGGGCGCCGATGGCGACGCCCAGCGAGAGCGCGGCGAATACAAGCGCCCACACGGCAAACGCGCCACCGATGATGGCGCCAAGGGCTCGGGGCGGCCGGAAGACGGCCAGCCCTAGCTCGTTACGCGCGCGCGAGCTGGCGTGCACCAATGCCTGTACTTCTGGTTCTTACCGCGAATAACGTCGTAGAAGAGCGCACTCAGGCGGCCCGTCAGCGGGCCAATCGCGCCATCGCCAACAGGCCGCCGGTCAACTTCGACGACTGGCGTGAGGTGGGCGGCCGTTCCTGTCATAAAGAGTTCATCGCAGATATAGAGCTCCGAACGATCGATCGACCGTTCGACGACCTCCATCCCGAGTTCCTCACGCGCGATCTCGGCGACGGTGGCGCCGGTAATCCCTTCGAGGATGTTGTCGGAAGGGCCGGGCGTTATCAGCTTGCCTCTCCGGATCATGAAGATGTTCTCGCCAGAACCCTCGGAGACGTGGCCGTCTTCGTTCAGCATGATCGCTTCGTCGAAGCCGTTGAGGTTCGCCTCGGTCTTGGCGAGGGCGCTGTTGGCGTAGATACCGGTCACCTTGGCGCGTGGCGGGATGCCCGTGTCGTTCACCCGCCGCCAGGTGCTGGTGTGGCAACGGGCGGATTCGGGCAGGTAGGCGGGGAACGGCGTCACAAAGACGAGCGTGTCGTGCTCCAGGTTGTGGATGCGGACGCCGAGCTGCTCTGCGCTCGTGTAGACAAGGGGCCGCAGGTAGACATCCTCCGTGAAGCCGCTGCGCTCGACGATCTCGACGGCAACCTCGCAGAGTTCGTCCACGGTCGGCTTCATGTCGAGCATCATGATCCGGGAGCTGAGGGCGAGACGCTCGAAGTGCTCACGCATCCGGAAGAGGTAGTGGCATCCGTCATCCGCGTTCCAGTTGCCGCGGATCCCTTCGAAGACTGCCGTCCCGTAATGGAGGGCGTGCGTCATGATGCTAATCTTCGCATCCTCGATGGGGACGACTTTACCCTGGAAGTAGGCGTAGGCGTGCGGCATCGGCTGGTGCTCCTTCGATTACGGGGTGGGCCCAGTATAGCGCCAAGGGCCGCAGGCCCAAGGGGGCGGGGTGGCCGCTTCGGCCGGACGCTCAAGCGCCAGGCCGCCCGGGGCGTTGCCCGGGCTATGGCTTCCTGGGTTCACCCAGGAAGGTCGGGTATTTGCATTCGGGCGTGTCGTTGACACGGGCGGCGAGGCGCTCGCGGATCGGCTCCGCGGGCCTGGGCGGGGCAATCGTCACCAGCGCTGTTGGTTCATCGACAGCCGCGTTCAGGTAGGCGATGAAGTCCTTGTGGAAGGGGGCGACATCGGTCGGCGGATTCACCGATTTCATCGAGACGATGAACTCCTTGACCACCTTCGCGATGCCTTCGCGGGTGGGCTCGGTGAGGAGTGCGTCGTAGTAGTTCACCAGGCCAACACAGAGCGTGCTGAGGTACTGCTGGTCGTTCAGGGGAGGACCAGCGGGGGTGACCTCGGCGTCTTCGCCGTTGTTCGAGGGCGTCCCGGTGGAACTCTTACCGTCGCCGCCGCACGCGGCGATGAGCGGAAGCGAGGCAAACGCCACGGCGAAGAAGAGAAAGCGGAGGGTTCGCATGGGTACTCATCCTACCACCCGGCCGCACAGCAAGCCCCGCCGAAAGGTTCAGAGAAGGATCCGCTTCGGCGCGCCGCCCGGCGTCCGTCGCCAATTCTGCACCAGGTAGCGTCGTTCCCCGTCGCGTTCGAGAACCTCAAGGTGGCAGCGGCCTGGCAGGGCCGCGAGCTTCGCGAGCGCATCGGCCTCCGTTCCGATGTCCGTCCCGGCTGGCACGCCGAGCGCGCCCTCGCTGGAGAGGACAGCGCGCAGATGTTCGGCGGAAAGGACGTGCAGCCAGCCGAGGACCAGTTCTGCCAGGCCCAGGTGGAAGTCACGGTCGCCGAAGGTAGCGAGCACGCGCTCAGCTGTGCTGTCGCTTCCGGCGACAAGGAGCGCCGTCCCGAAATGCGGTAGCGAGAGGTCCGTCGCCGCGCGATAGACGGCGCCGAGGGCAGGAACGCGGGCCAGCGTTTCGGCCGAGCGGAAAGCGTGGAGGCGGTACTCCATGGCGTGGTCGGCCGGGGCGTTGCCCACGCCACCCTCGTCAAGCCACTGCTGCCATTCGGCGGCGTCAGCTCCGAGCAGGGCGAGCTCGGCGGCCAGGTGATCGGCGGCCGTCCGCACGAGGGGAATGGCCGCCGCATAGTTGCCCCACTGGATGGCGTGCAGCGCCTGGAGGCGGCAGAGCCAGGAACGGGACCACATCAGCAGTGCCGACGCCGTCCGCTGGTTGCGAAACTTCGCCCCGGAAGACGCCTCGGCGGCGCTGCCCTCCACGTTCAGCCCGTGGAGGGCGGCATCGACGTCCGCGCCGAGAACGAAGGACGCCTGGCGGTAGGCATCGGCTGAACCGGCGGCGGCCATCGGGGGCTTTGCGGCGCCCGTGGCCACCGGGAAGATGCGTGGCGGTGAGACACGGGGCGTCGCCATCGTGGTATCAGCCGCCTGCCTTGTTCATCGCCGCCTGGTAGCCCTGGATCACCGGGTCATCGAACCACGCCTCAAGGTCAGCTGTTATCACCTCCGGCAGGGCGCGAACCATGTCGATGACGTGCATCGGGTCGTGCTTGTTCCACCCGCCTAGGTAGTCCAGGAGACGCACTTCGGAGGGCGGACGCTTGCTGTTGCCGCCGAACTTCAGCGTCTTCTCGATATCTTCGGCGGTGAGCTGCGCCATGAGGGCGTGGAGCGCGGACCGGGAGCTTGCGGCTTCGGCGAGGATGTCGTCCACGGTCTTCGCGCGACGCTCTTCGACCTGGCGATCGTTCCAGCGGTCGACGTCCCACTTGACGCCGTCGGGGGTGCGGACGCCGGTATCGCGGCCTTCATGGACGCCGAGGAACATCTCCCCGACCGGACCGTCGATCGTGGCCAGGTGGGAGATGAAATCCCGGACGACCCAGGTGCTGCGGGGGACGGGGCGCTTGAGCTGCTCTTCGCTCAGTGAGCGGCAGAAACTCTCGAAGCGGGCGCGGTGAGCGTCCAGCTCCTGGACCACGGCGGTTACATCGGGGTGCATTTCAGTCTTCCTTCTTGTTTCGTTTTCGTTTGGGCCGGGCCGCTTCCAACTCCTCGCGGAGAACCTTGACGATGGCCAGGCGACGGGCCAGCCAGGCAGGATCATCGCTGAAGTCGTGATACATCGCCCAGTTGAGGACGAGGGCGTCGAGCCGAACTCCGGGCAGCGCTTCGAGCAGGTCGATCGAGTGGCGCGGTATGTGATCCATCCACTGGTCGAAGTCGTCGACGACGGGCGGGACGGGCGCCAGCGGAGCGGCGCCGAAGCGCTCGAAGGCGGCCGTTACGCGGTCCCGGGCGCGGTCGTAGCGGTCAAAAATCTCGGCAACGGGCACGGCAGCGTCGAACTCTGCGGGGGCCTGCCCGGCGCCGGTGCCCGACTCTATGGCCGCCGCGTAACCCTCCATCGCGCCGGCAAGATGAGCGAGTGTCTGGCGAACGGTCCAACCGGTCGCTTCACACACGCTGTCGAGACCCGCTTCGCCGGCGAGTTCGGCGATGTGCTTCAGGGTCGCGATATCGAAGATGAACTGGTCGGCGGCGGCACGGAGGACGGGAAGCACGCCCCGGAGTGTACCGGGAGGGAGCGGGGATGGGCGAAGCCGGGCTTCGGCGGCACCTGCCTCAGCTGGCGGTGACGACGATGGCCTGCATGGTCGAGTGGTATGGCTCGGCGCCACCTTCGGCCGCAAGCGCGACAGCCACGGCGCGGGTAAGCGCTTCGAGGTCAAGACCGCGGTCCAAGAGGGCAAAGCGCATGGGTGTGCCCATCACGAGTCCCCGGGCTAGCGACCAGGCGGACTCGCTGAGACAGGGCATGGGCACCCACTCCATGGCCACCACCTCAAGCCCGGCGAGCCTGAGGTCGGATTCGATCCGCGCCGGGTCGTGGTAGCCAAAGGGCACCGAATAGAACGTGGGCGGATCCGCCGGCGCGGCGGACGCAAGCACGTCGACCGCGATCCGGGTCGAGGGATTCTCGGCCAGACTGCCCCAGACGTTGAAGATCAGCTGCCCGCCGGGTGCCAGCACGCGCCGCGCTTCCCGGAAAGCGGCGACCCTGTCCGGTACGAACATGAAGCAGAACTGGCTCACGACAGCCGCGAATGAGGCGTCTTCGAAAGGCAAAGCAATGGCGTCGGCGACCTGCCACATGACGGTCGGCAGGTCAGCGCAGCCCTGACGAGCGACAGCCAGCATCGGCTCGTTGAGGTCCGTGGCGACGAGCGTCACGGCGGAACCGATCCGCAGGCTGAGATGTGTCGTGAGGACGCCTGTGCCGCAGCCGACTTCCAGGACCGGCAGCGAAGCCGGCACCGCAAGGCGGGCGGCCAAATCCCGCGCGTACGGTTCGAAGAAGGCCGGCACCATGTGGCGCTGGTAGTAGTCAGGAACGGAGCCCTGGAAGCGAGCGTCGGCCGATGTCATAGGCCGATGCTAACAGCCGGACAAAGGATAGTCGCAGCGCCCACTCGCCACGTCGGCGTGCGGAGTCACGATCTCACGCCAAGGTTTGAGAGTACCGGATGCCGCCACTTCGATCAATGAACCGCCCACCTTACGTTTTTCACCACGCACCTGCTCTTCAAAGGTGAGTCGGCGGAGTTCCATTTTCATCTTGCC
>CAZQCR010000179.1:0-6689 GCA_964591745.1 uncultured Anaerolineaceae bacterium | reverse complement strand
GCGCGTCCGCAAAGCCGGGGATGGGGGCCCGGCGAGCCGTTGGCTCGTCCGGCTTGGCGGTGGGCGGCTGCTGACCGGGGCGCAGGTCGCCGTCCTCCTGGCGATGACACTGGTGGTGGTCACGAGCGTCTGGAAGGACCATCCGTGGGTCGGTTGGGGTCTGGTGGCGGTGTCGGTGGCCGCCTGGGTGCCGGAGTTCCGCCTCCGCCGCGTCCGCCTCTGGTGGTTCGGCTATGTGGCCGGGATATTCGTCTACACGTTGCTCCGTTCCTATGCCGATGAGACGCTCATTCCGATCCGCCGGGACTACGTGATCGAGGCCGACCGCTTCCTCTTTATCGGCCGTGACCCGGTCGAGTGGATGCAAGGCAAGCTCTTCTCAACGTCCCGTGTGACGGCCCTGGATTTCGCGGCCGTGCTGGTTCACTGGTCGTTCTTCATCGCTCCCCACGCCGCCGCCGTTCTGATCTTTCTGAAGCGGCGAGAGCTGTTCGCGCGGTACGCGTTCGTCGTCGTGGGCACCATGTATCTCGGGCTGGTGCTCTTCTTCCTGGTACCGACAGCTCCGCCTTGGCTGGCCGCCCAGGAGGGGTCACTGAACGGTGTATACCGTGTGATGGACTTTGTTGGCGGCAGGGTAGACGGGGATACCTACAACTCGTTCTACGCTTCCCTTGCCGAGCCGAACTCGGTCGCCGCGATGCCTTCCATCCACATGGGCGTGACTTTCGCGATGTTCCTCTGGAGCCGTGCTCACCACCGCCGGTCCGCCTGGCCGCTGCTCGCGTACAGCGCGGTCATGGGTGTGGCCCTCGTCTACCTCGCGGAACACTACGTGCTCGATCTCACGGTCGGCATCCTTTGCGCGGGAGCCGTCTACCTGATCGCGAACCGGCTCCTGCCAGCGGACGCTCAGGCTGCCCGCTGAAACATGCTGGCGGCCGCTGATTTGAGCCCGAGCTCCGCCGGCCTGATGAGCATTTCGCTCCCGCCGATGAAGAGGTAGCCGCCCGGCCGGATCGCCTTGGAGAAGCCCTGGTAGATCTTCTCCTTCGCTTCATCGTTGAAGTAGATGACGACGTTCCGGCAGAGGATCAGGTCGAGGTCCGTGGGATAGGGGTCGCTCAGCAGGTCCTGGCGGCGGAACTGGACACGGCGCCGGATGTCGTCCGTGACGGCGTACGATGTGCCGTCGAAGACGAAGTATTTCTTCAAGAGCGCCGGGGGCACACCGCGTACTTCGTCGGGGCGGTAGCCCGTCCCCGCGCGCGCAGCGGCCAGGATCGGCATATCCACGTCCGTCGCCGTGATCGAATGGTTACCCTTCGGGTCCACCTCCGCGAGGATCATCGCGAGGGTGTACGGCTCGCATCCCGTCGAGCAGCCGGCGCTCCAGAGCTTCAGCTTCGGGCGCTCCTTCAGCAGGCTCGGCAGGACCTTCGTCTGCAGCTCGCCGAAGCGGTCGGACTGGCGGAAGAACTCGGTCACGTTAATCGTGAGCGTGTCGCGGACTTCGTCCAGGAGCTTCTTGTCGCGGGCCAGCGCCTTCGAGAAGTCGGGCCACGTGGTGATGCCCATGCGCGTCATCACGGTGGCCAGCCGCCGCTTCATCTGGGGCTCCTTGTAGGCGTAGAGGGGGACGCCGATGGCCTTCTCCAGCGTTGTGCGGAACTCGATCCATTTCGGGTCTGGGGCGTCGGCGATAGTCATCGGGCGGATCCTTTCAGGACCAGGTTCGTCAGGGCGCGAGCGATACCCTGGATGGGGCGCTCGTCGGAGTTCGTCGTCAGTTCGCGGGTGACCCGCGGCATGCCATACACCACACAGGTCGCCTCGTCCTGGACGACGATGTGGCCACCGGCGCGTTCCACGGCGGCGGCTCCTTCGGCGCCATCTCGGCCCATGCCGGTCAGGATCGCGACCGACGCCTGCGCTCCGTAGACCGCCGCGACGGACTTGAGGGCGATATCCGCGGCCGGGCGCACGCCATGGATGGTTGGACTCTGTTCCAGGTGCACTCGATGGTCGCGGGTGATGCTCAGGTGGTAGTCCCCGGGCGCGATGAGCACCCGGCCGGCCGCGACGATGTCGCCTTCGACGGCTTCGGAGACATGGAGTGGGGACATTCCATCGAGCCGGCGCGCCAGCGCCGCGGTAAATCCTGGCGGCATGTGCTGGATGACCACGACGCCCGCTGGGAGGTCGCCGGGAAGGTGAGGGATCACTTCGCTGAGCGCCGGCGGCCCACCAGTGGACGAGCCGATAACGACGATCCGCTCGGAGGCACGGCCAATCGGTGGGGTCTTCGTGGGCGGCGCGACGAGCGGGCGGGGAGCTAGAGCCATCCGGCGAGGGCGGGCCGTCGATGCCCGGATGACGGCGGCCGAGAGGCGGTCACCAACCGAGATCAGGTCCGTGCTCATGGTTCCTGGCTTGGCGACGCAGTCCACGGCGCCCGCTTCGAGGGCGCGAATGCTGGTTGCCGCGCCCAGGGCGGTGAGCGTACTGACCATCACCACGGGCGTCGGGATCGTCTTCATCAGCTCGGCGACGGCCGTGACGCCGTCCATCCGTGGCATCTCGACATCCATCGTGATCACGTCCGGGCGGAGCCGTACGGCCATCTGTACCGCCTCGACGCCATCGACGGCGGTGCCGACGACAACGCACCCCGGCGTCTCGTTGATGATCCGTTCGATGGTTTTGCGCATGAAGATGGAGTCATCCGCGATGAGCACCCGAATCTGTTTGACGGGAACTGTTGCGTGGCCCAGCGCCTCAGGCACAGAGCTTGCTAACGGCGGCAAGAACGCGTTCCGGCTCGCATGGCTTCACGAGGAAGTCTTTGGCGCCGCTCTTCACCGCTTCGAGGACGATCTGCTGCTGGCCGAGCGCCGTCACCATCGCCACGCGGGCGGCGGGGTCGTGAGTCTTGATCTCTTTCAGAGCCGTGAGCCCGTCCATTTCGGGCATCGTGATATCCATCAGCACCGCATCCGGGCTGTTAGCCTTGTACTTGGCCACGGCTTCGAGGCCGTTTTCGGCCTGGATCACTTCGTATCCGGCCTCCGTGAGGATCTTGGACATGCGCATGCGCATGAAAGCGGCATCATCGACAACGAGAATAGTGGCCATTCCGTCTCCCTAAAGTTCCCTGGCGGGCGAAGCAGCTGTCCGAACCATGGTTCGGCCGTCGGCGGCGAACAGCTCCATTGTCCGGCCTCGTTCGCCACCGAGGTCTTCGGCGGTGATCCTGAGGCCGTGCTTACGGAGCTGCTCTTTGATAGCTTCGGCATTTCGCTCGCCGATCTTGAATTTTTGTGCGTTGGCGGCGCCGAGGACGCTCGCCCCACCGGCAACCTTCACCCGGAGCTGGGCCCGCGAACCGCCAACCTTCGTCAGCTGGGCGATCAGGGCCTCTACGGCGTGGTCCGCATAACGCGCCGGTTCCTTCGGATCGGGTCCAGGTTTGTCCGAGGCCGGGAGAAGGACATGAACCATGCCCGCCACCCGATTGGAGACGTCGTAGACGCTCACTCCGACGCACGACCCCAGGCCATAAGCGACGAGGACCGTACCGGCGTCTTTCGTCACAGCGAGCTGTCCGATGCCAACGGAGATGCGCTGCTCGGCCGGATCAGAGGCAATCGTCACGCGGCACGCTCCCGCAGGATGCTAAAGCAATCCGGGTCGGGAGCCACAAGAAGGAGTCCAGCCGTTCGGCCGCTCGCGTCTTCGAACATCGTATCGATCATCACCACGTCACCGCCCTGCGAAAGCACTAGGGCGTAGACCGTCTCCACCAGCGCGATCGCCATGTCGTGAACCACCGTCGGCGTGCTCGGGTGAAGGATGAGCTGCGTTCTATCGGCCAGCGCATTGACGAAGGCCGATCCGACGATGTTCCCCAGTTCACCGATGGCCGATTCCGCCATCTCGTCCGGTTCCGTCGTCGTCCCGATCGGCTGTCCGCACATCAGGTCCACGCACTGGAGCGCGCGTTCCACCGGGAACAGCAGCATCACGTGTCCCGTCATCTCCCCGGTCATCGCCAGGTAGCTTCCGAAGACGATCTCTTCGTTCCCGCCGATGGCCGCGCACACATCGTCCTTGGTACCCACGGCCACGCGGGGAATGTGGATGGTGATCTCCTGCCCGAGGAGCCCCGAGAGGCCCGTTCCAGCGCGGGCTGCACCGTCGCGGGCCACCTCCGCGAGGATCGCGGTCACCGTATCCAGTACTGCTGTTGTCATACTCTCTCCCCTGGGTCGTGCGACCCGATTTACTCGTTCAGGCGATCTGCGCGAGCGACGTCGGGTCAGCGACGAGGCTCGCGGTATCCACGATCAGGCCGAGTGTGCCATCCCCAAGGATGGTCGCCCCTGTAAGGCCCCGGCGGTTGCCGATGATGTCGCCAAGTGATTTGACGACCACATCCTGCTCGCCCAACAGCCTGTCCACGAGAAGTCCCACTTCCCGGTCGCTGTGGCGGGCGGCGATAACGAACCGCGGGCCGCTGTGGGAGTTCGGGCTGTAGTCGCCGAGCGCCTCGGCCAGGTCCAACACCGGCAGGAGCTTTCCGCGAAGACGCAGCGTCTTCCGGCCGCCGATCGTGTGCAGGTCGGCGTCCTCCTCGGAGAGCGCCTCCGTTACGGAAACGAGAGGCATGGCGTACACGGTATCGTTCGCAACCACCATCAGCGCCTGGCTGGTGGCCAGCGTCAACGGCAGCTGAATGATGAAGGTCGAGCCCTTCCCCACCTCGCTCCGCACGGTCACCATCCCGTTCAGGCGTTCGATGTTCGTGCGAACGATATCCATCCCAACGCCCCGCCCGGAGACATCAGAGAGCGTCTTCGCAGTCGAGAGGCCGGGGAAAAAGATGTACTGGAGAACCGCGTCATCGCTCGCCGTCTCAGCCGCCTCGCGGGAGACCAGGCCGCGCTCCACGGCCTTGCGCCGGAGCGCATCGCAATCGATGCCCTTCCCATCGTCGCTGACGGAGAGGTAGATGTACGCTTCCTGGTTCCACGCCGTCACGCTCACGGTCCCCACTTCGGACTTGCCCGCCGCCAGCCGCTCTTCCGGCGTCTCAATTCCGTGGTCGACGGCGTTTCGGAGGATGTGGACCAGCGGGTCAGAGATCTCTTCGATAACCGAACGGTCGAGTTCGGTCTCTTCCCCTGCTGTGATCAGTTCGACCTTCTTGCCGCACTTGGACGCGACATCGCGCACCAGCCGCGGCAACCGGGTAAGCACCGACCGGACCGGGAGCATGCGGCTGCGCATGATCTCGTCCTGGAGGTCGTCGGTGACGCGCGCGAGGTGCGCGGTGGTCTCTTCGAAGTTCTGCGTGAGTTCGGCCAGGTTTGCGGTCTTCAGGAATGGAGCAAGATGTTCGCGAATCTGCTGAAGGCGCGTCCGGTCGATCACCAGTTCGCCCACCAGGTTCATCAGCCCGTCTAGCCGTTCGACATCGATGCGAACGGAGGCGGCGGCCTTCTTCGGTGGTGCGGCCGGCGCGTCGGTAGCGAGATCGCGTTCGACAACCTGGAGCAAGGGCCGTGCCGCACCGCCGGCTGGGGTCCCTGCGGTTTCTCGTGGCGCCGAGAGCGACTCTGCCGTAAGGGCTTCCACGCGCAGCGTTTCGATATCGGAGACGGTAGCGAGGCCCGCCTGGATCGCGTCTTCGCCGGCGAGCGTGGCGAGCACGGCTTCAAACGTGAACTCCCCGGAACCCGCTTCGATGATCGAGCGATCCGGGCGCGTCATCGTCACCGTTCCGAGTCCGTCCAGCTCCTGCAGTGCCTGGTAGCAGCGGATTCCCGGCAGAGGGCTATCGGACTGGAGAGCGATCACCACCCGGAAGATCCCGCGATGTTCCTCCAGGAGTTCCATCGTCGCCCGCGTCTCTTCGGCCGAAAGCCCAGAGTTCACCGCCGAAACTACGGCGGTCACGGCGACTTCGACCTGGATCTCCCCTGCCGCAATAGCCCTGAGCTCGGTCTCGATGCTCAAGATCTCGACGCCTGAATCCACCCGGGTCCGCACTTCATCGGCGAGGATCCGAATGCTATCGAGGGCGACGAGGAGCCGATCGACGACGAACGACGTCGGTGCCAGGCCGCCCTGGCGTACCACGTCGAGAACGCTCTCCATGGCATGAGTGAGGCCGGCCATCCGCTTGTGCCCAATGGTGGCCGAAGACCCCTTCAGCGTGTGGGCGGCTCGGAAGATCTGCTGCACGAGATCGGGATCGGTCGCTCCCTCGAGCTGAACCAGCGACGTATCGAGCAATTCGAGTTGCTCGTCCGCCTCCTCCGTGAAGAGCTTTACGTCTTCGTCGTCGAGATCGAACTGAACGGGCTCGCCTTTGGCCATGAGTGATCACCCTGTGGAACAGATTTGAGAGTGGTTGGGCCGCCAAATGGCGGTCAGGCGGCTTCCTGAAGCTGGGGCAGCTCTTCGGCTCCGGATACGGCCGCCCCTGGCAGCACGCCAGCGAGGTCCATGAGCGAGATCAGCCGGTCTTCTACCTTCGCGATACCGCGAAGGAAGGCCGTGGTTGATCCGCCAACGATGCCCGTGGTCGATTCCACCTGGGTGGCGGGAATACGCACGACTTCCGAGACGGCATCGACGATCAGGCCGAATACGCCGCTTACCGTCGTGACGACGACAATGCGCGT
>CAZQCR010000178.1:0-6698 GCA_964591745.1 uncultured Anaerolineaceae bacterium | reverse complement strand
GGGGGGGGGGGGGGGTGGAGTAGGCTGTGGACATGCAGGGAACGCGCGACCACGTCCTCGAGTTCATCGTCCAGCATCGCGAGGTGCGGGTTGAGGAGCTTGCGGAAGCGTTGGGAGTAACCACCGCGGCGGTACGCCGCCATCTCGATCACCTCCGGGCCGATGGGATGGTGAACGTGCGCGCCGTAAAGCAGCACACGGGGCGGCCGTACTACGCCTACCACCCTACAGAACGGGCTCTCGGCTCGCTGCCGGATGGCTACGCGTCAATCCTGGAGCGTGTCCTTCAGAGCGTGGAGGGCCGGGAAGGTGTGGCCGAACGGATGGCCGAATCAGTCGCCGAACGGCATCGCGGGGAGATCCTGGGCGCCGTCGATGAGCAGCTCATCGTTCGCGTTACGGAGAGCCTTCGGAGCGAAGGCATCCTCGAAAGCTGGCATGCCGAACACGACGGTTACCACCTCGTGAATGGCACCTGCCCGTATCTCAAGGCGGCGGAGTTCTCCAGCCTGCCTTGCGAATCCGACCGCAAAGCGATCGAGCTCTTGCTCGGCCAGGAAGTCACGCAACTCAACCGGATCGTTGATGGGGCAGCCACGTGCGAATACCTCGTCCTGGCGGTCAACCAACGCGAATCCACCATCAACCAGGGAGCATCATGACCGGGAAACCACTCCTCGAAATCCAGAATCTCCGCGCGAGCATCGGCTCGAAGGAGATCCTCAAGGGACTTTCGCTCTCGATTAACGAAGGCGAAGTGCACGCCATCATGGGCCCCAACGGCTCTGGCAAGAGCACGCTGGCCAACGTCCTCATGGGCAGCCCAAACTACACCGTAACGAGTGGCGATATCGTCTTCAAGGGCGAATCGCTGCTCGGGAAGCGCGCCGATGAACGGGCCCGGGCCGGGCTCTTCCTCGCCTTCCAGTACCCCGTGGCCGTTCCCGGCGTCACGCTTGTGAACTTCCTTCGGCAGGCGCTGAACGCGAAGCGCGGAACCGATGTGCCGATTCGCGAGTTCCGCGAGCTGCTCTTCAAGCAGATGGACGTGCTTGAAGTGAACCAGGACTTCGCCCGGCGCTACGTGAACGACGGTTTCAGCGGCGGCGAGAAGAAGCGCGCCGAGATGCTCCAGATGGCCGTCCTCGAACCGGTGATGGCCGTCCTCGACGAGACGGACTCCGGGCTGGACATCGATGCCCTCCGCACAGTCGCCCAGGGTGTGAACACGATCATGCACCCGGGGATGGGCCTGCTGTTGATTACGCACTACCAGCGGCTCCTGAACTACATCCAGCCACAGTTCGTCCACGTGCTCATCGATGGACGAATCGTGAAATCGGGCGGGCCCGAGCTCGCCCACCAGCTCGAAGAGACCGGCTACGACGAACTCGAAGCCGCCGCCCTCGCCACCGCCTGAGGAGGCACGTTATGACCGCACCAGTCATTCACGGAGAAGAGACCTACACCGAGAAGTGGGGCTTCCACGACGACGACGAAGCCCTCTACAAGGCCGGCAAGGGCCTCACCCCCGAACTCGTCCGCACCATCTCAAAGATGAAGGACGAGCCGGAGTGGATGCTTGAGTTCCGGCTCGACGCGCTCGACCGCTTCCGCGGGAAAGAGAACCCACCCTGGGGGACCGAGCAGCTCGACGAAATCGACTTCGACAACATCCACTACTTCGTTCGCGCGACCGACCGGGACGAGCGCTCCTGGGACGACGTGCCGGAGTACATCCGCAACACGTTCGACAAGCTCGGCATTCCCGAGGCCGAGAAGAAGTACCTGGCCGGCGTCGGCGCCCAGTACGACTCAGAAGTGGTCTACCACAACATCCGCGAGGACCTCGAAAAGCTCGGAGTCATCTTCCTCGGCACCGACCAGGCGCTGAAGGAGTACCCGGAGCTCTTCAAGGAGTACTTCGCGACGGTGGTACCGCCCGGGGACAACCGCTTCGCCGCGCTCAACAGCGCCGTCTGGTCTGGTGGTTCGTTCATCTACGTGCCGAAGGGCGTGAAGGTGGATATCCCGCTCCAGGCCTACTTCCGGATCAACACGGAGAACATGGGCCAGTTCGAACGGACCCTGATCATCGCCGATGAGGGCAGCCAGATTCACTATGTCGAAGGCTGCACGGCGCCGACCTACAGCTCGGACTCGCTCCACAGCGCCGTCGTCGAGATCATCGTCAAGAAGGGCGCGCGCGTCCGGTACACGACGATCCAGAACTGGTCGAACAACGTCTACAACCTCGTCACCAAGCGCGCCGCCTGCTATCAGGACGCCGTGATGGAATGGGTCGACGGCAACCTCGGCTCGAAGCTGACGATGAAGTACCCGAGCGTCTACCTGCTTGAGCCGGGCGCCCACGGCGAGATCCTTTCGCTGGCGTTCGCGGGCGAAGGCCAGCACCAGGACGCCGGCGGCAAGATCGTTCACGCCGCGCCGAATACGACCTCCACGATCATCTCGAAGTCGCTGAGCAAGGACGGCGGGCGGACCAGCTACCGCGGCCTGCTGAAGGTGCACGAAGGCTGCGAGAACGTCCGATCGACGGTCCGCTGCGACGCGCTCCTGATCGACGAATCTTCGCGCTCGGACACCTACCCGACGATGGAGATCGACGAGTCGAACGTTCACATTCAGCACGAGGCGTACGTCTCGCGTCTCAGCGAAGACCAGCTCTTCTACCTGATGAGCCGGGGCATGAGCGAAGACGCGGCGGCCAAGATGATCGTCAACGGCTTCGTCGAGCCGATCGTGAAGGAGCTGCCGATGGAGTACGCCGTCGAGCTGAACCGCCTGATCGAACTGCAGATGGAAGGCGCGGTCGGCTAACCACCGGGCCGTTCCGGGCGAGTTCCGTTCGCGTGGGCTCGCCCGGGGAGCACCAGGGGCACGACACACCCGCAGACGCCTATTGGCGCCGGCGAACAAGACCACCGGGGACTATGTACGTATGGCTGTCGCAGAATCGACGGGAACTCTCTCTATGGCCGCCAGCCGGGAACTCGGCGCACGCCTGGCTGATTCGCCGAAGGTCCGCGACCTGCGTTCCGCCGGCGCGGCGATCGCCTCTATCGCGGCGATGCCCGACTCCTACCAGGAACGGCCCTGGAAGTACTTGAACGTCAGCCGGCTGGACCTTGGCCGCTACGCGCCCGCAATGGACGCGATAGCGCGGGGGGCGGCCCAGGGGCCGCGAAGCTGCCCGGTGACGGGCGAACACGCCGCCGTCATCTCCTTCGAGAACAGCGAGACAGTGTTCACCGAGGATTCGCCTGAAGGCCTCAGCGTTGTCCCGTTCGAAGCGCCCGGCGCCCTGCAAACCGTCATCGACGCCCGGCTTGGTTCGGCCATCCAGGCGGCCCGCAGCAAGTTCACGGCGCTTCACTACGCCTTCTTGCGTGGTGGTGTCCTCGTCAATGTCGCCGCCAACGCCGAGATCGCACATCCCGTCCGGATCGTGCGCAATTTCGTCTCAGGTGACCAGTTCGCCGCGCCGCACACCCTGATCGTGACCGGCGCGAACAGCAGCGTGACGGTCATCGAAGAGTTCTTCTCCGGCGAGGGCGAGATCCTGGCGCTTCCGGCCGTCGAAGTAATCCCGGGCCCCGGATCGAAGGTGCGCTACACCGCCATCCATCGCTGGGGTTCAAACACGCGCGCATTCCTGGAACAGCGGATGATCTCCGACCGCGATTCCGAGTTCACCGGGCTTCACCTGGCGCTCGGTGGCAAGGTCCTCAAGGGCCACCTTGAATCGTCGCTCGTCGGCCGTGGTTCGGCGAGCGAGCTCTACGCGCTCGGCGCCGGGCTCGGCACGGAGCACGCGGACTTCTACACGCTCCAGGACCACATCGGCCCGGATACGCGCAGCGACCTTCTCTTTAAGTCCGCCCTGCGCGATGAATCGAGGGCGGTGTACTACGGCCTGACGCGCGTCGGTCTCGGCGCCAAGAACGCGGACGCCAACCAGGAGAACCGCAATCTCATCCTGAGCGACAAAGCGAAAGCGGACAGCGACCCCGTGCTTGAGATCCTGACGAGCAACATCATTCGCTGCAGCCACGGCGCGACCGCCGGGCCGGTGGACGACGAGCAGCTCTTCTACCTGGAGAGCCGGGGCATCCCGCACGCCGCGGCCGAGGCGCTTCTCGTGCGCGCCTTCCTCGGCCAGGTGCTGGACCGTGTGCCGGACGAAGCGGTGCGCGACGAACTGGCGGCGATCCTCGACGCTCGCCTCGGGTAGGGCGAGAGAAGGAAGGGAAGACCGATGACAGCAACCGCGACGGTCAACCGCATCGATGTGGAGCGCATCCGCGCCGATTTTCCGATCCTGAGCCAGCGGGTGAACGGTCACCCGCTCGTCTACCTCGACAACGCGGCTACCACGCAGAAGCCACGGCAGGTGATCGACGCCCTCGTCTCGTACTACGAAACGACGAACGCGAACATTCATCGCGGCATCCACACCCTGTCCATGCGGGCGACCGACCAGTACGAGGGTGTGAGGGTGAAAGCCGCACGCCACATTGGCGCCGCCCATCCCGAGCACATCATCTTCACGCGCAACACGACGGAAGCGATCAACCTCGTCGCCCGCGCCTGGGGGAGTTCGCGGCTGAAGGAGGGCGACGAGATCGTCCTCACCGAGATGGAGCACCACTCCAACATCGTCCCCTGGCAGCTGTTGGCGGCCCGGACGGGCGCGGTGCTCCGCTACATCCGGGTGAACGACGATGGCTATCTCGACGCGGTGAGCATCCGCGACACGATCGGCCCGCGCACACGGATGGTGAGCGTCGTCCACGCTTCCAACGTGCTCGGGACGATCAACCCGGTGGCCGAGATCACCAGCCTGGCACACGCCCAGGGCGCGGTCGTCCTTGTTGATGGCGCGCAGAGCGCCGGCCATCTGCCGGTGGACGTGAACGCACTGGGCTGCGACTTCTTCGCCTTCTCGGCCCACAAGATGCTGGGCCCGACCGGGGTCGGCGTACTCTGGGGGCGGGGCGAGCTGCTCGAAGCGATGGACCCGTTCCTGGGCGGCGGCGACATGATCTCCGTTGTCCGGGAAGACCACTCCACCTGGGCGGACCTGCCGCACAAGTTCGAAGCCGGCACCCCAAATATCGCTGACGTGATCGCCTTCGGCGCGGCGATGGACTACCTGGCGGCGCTCGGCGCGCCGGCTCTTCGCGCCCACGAAGAGGATCTCACGGCTTACGCGATGGACGCGCTGGGCCGGATCGACGGGTTGGTTATCCACGGGCCGGCGCGCGTTTCCGACCGGGTGGGAGCTGTAAGTTTTAGCCTTGGCGATATTCACCCCCACGACGTGAGCACCGTCCTCGATAGCCGCGGCATCGCAATCCGCGCGGGCCACCACTGCGCCCAGCTGCTCATGCGTCGCCTCGGCGTCCCGGCCACGAACCGGGCCAGTTTCGCGCTCTACAACACCAACGCCGAAGTGGACGCGCTGATCGACGGCCTTCACGAGACCGCCCGGGTGTTCGCACGATGAGCGCGGGCGTTGAGAACCAGATGGACGAACTCTACCGCGAGGTCATCCTCGACCACTACCGAAAGCCCCGGAACCGTGGCGAACTCGGCGAAGCGACGCACCGCCTGGAGGGCATGAACCCGGTTTGTGGCGACGAGATCTACCTCGACGTCCAGGTCGGGGATGGGCGGCTGGCGGGGATGGCGTTTCGCGGCCAGGGCTGCTCGATCAGCCAGTCCAGCGCCTCGATGATGACGCAACGCCTTGTGGGCCGCACGATCGATGAAGCCCGTGCCGTCACGAAGGACGTGCGCGCGATGCTCGTCGATGGCCTCGTGCCCAGCGGGGACGTCGGCGATCTTGAGGCACTGGCGGGCGTCGCGAAGTTCCCCGCGCGCGTCAAGTGCGCGCTCCTCTGCTGGAACGTGCTCCAGCAGGCCATTCAACCGATCACACCACAGCCCCAGGAGGCACCACATGAGTGAAACAGCAACGGCCCCAACGTACGAAGAGCTGCGCGAAAAGCTCTCCGAAGTCCAAGACCCCGAGATCAACATGAGTATCGTGGAGCTCGGGCTCGTCTACGACATCACCTTCGACGACGGACTGGTGACGGTGACGATGACGCTCACCAGCCCCGGCTGCCCGCTCGGGCCCGTCATCCGCGGCGAAGCGTACGCCAAGATGAAGGAGATGCCGGCCGTCAAGGATGTCGATGTGAACATCGTCTGGACGCCGCCCTGGGACCCGCGGACGATGGCCAGCGAAGACGTGAAGATGGCGCTCGGGATCTGGTAGGGCTGCCGTGCGGCGAGAGAGAGGTTGACATGTGACCGTCTCGTAGTCACGATTGTGACTATGACTACACGTGTTGGCATCGCCGATCTGAAAGCGCACCTGAGCGAGTACGTTGCCCGGGCGAAAGCCGGGGAGCGGATCGTGGTGTGCGATCGGAACACACCCGTCGCCGAATTGCGGCAGACCGTCCCGGAGCGGGAGCCGCTGCCGATTACCCCGGCGACGCGCCCAGCCTCAGACCTGTTAGCCCTAAAGGGCGTAAAGACGCGCACGCCGGTGGATGTGGTCGCTTTGCTCCGGGAAGATCGGGACCAGCGGTGAACCTTTACCTGGACGCGAGCCCACCGTTGCGGGCCGTCCTCCGGGACCGCCCCATGCTTGCCGAGTGGGG
>CAZQCR010000177.1:0-6725 GCA_964591745.1 uncultured Anaerolineaceae bacterium | reverse complement strand
CCGCGAACCACCCCGTACCGCTCCCGCGCCCGCTCCCGCGCGTCCGGCCGGAAGTAGTTCGTCAGGATCGGCTCTCCCGCCTCGTACTCCCGCAACACCTGCTTCGCCACCGTCAGCTTGTGCACGTCCGTCGGCCCATCCGCCAGTCCAACGTGGTAGCTGTTCACGATCCAGTCCGTGAACGGCATGTCCATCGTAATCCCCAACGAACCGTGAATCTGCAGCGCCGCCGACGCGATATCGTGCAGCACCTTCGGCATCGTCGCCTTCACCGCCGAAATGTTCTTCCGCGTGCTCTTGTAGTCGTGGCTCTCATCCAGCAGCCAGGCCGTCTCCAGCACCAGCAGCCGGAACTGGCGCAGCTGGATCCAGCAATCCGCGATCTTCTCCTGCACCAGCTGCTTCTCCGAAAGCTGTTCACCCTTCGTCACCCGCGAAAGCGCCCGTTCGCACATCATGTCGAACGCCTTCGAAGCCTGCGCGATCGTCCGCATCGCGTGGTGCATCCGCCCACCGCTCAGCCGCGTCTGCGCCACCACGAACGCCTCGCCCTGTTCGCCCAGCATGTTCGTCCGCGGCACCCGAACGTCGTTGTACCGCATGTGCGCGTGCGAAGGGTCCGGCTCGCCATGGAAGCCCATGTTCCGGATGATCTCGATCCCCGGCGTATCGGCCGGCACAATGAACATCGACATCCGCCGGTACGGCGGCGCTTCCGGGTCCGTCACCGCCATCGTGATGAAGAACGAAGCGAACTTCGCGTTCGAAGAGAACCACTTCTCGCCCGTGATCACCCACTCGTCGCCGTCCAGCACTGCCTTCGTCGTAAAGACCAGCGGGTCCGCCCCACCCTGCGGCTCCGTCATCGAAAAGCAAGAGACGATCTGGTTATCCAGCAGCGGCTGAAGGAAACGCTCCTTCTGCTCCGGCGTCCCGTAGTGCGCCAGGATCTCCGCGTTCCCCGTATCCGGCGCCTGCGCCCCGAAGACGATCGGCCCAAAACGCGTGCGCCCAAACTGCTCGTTCATCAACGCCAGCTTCAGCTGCCCATAGCCCTTGCCGCCCAGTTCCGGGCCGAGATGGCAGGCCCATAGCCCGCGCGCCTTCACCTGCGCCTGCAGCGGCCGCACCAGCCGCTCAAAGTGCGGCTGCTTCAGGTCATGCGAAGCGCCAAGCACATACTCAAGCGGCTCCACCTCATCCCGCACAAACCCGTCAATCCAATCCAGCTCCACCTGGAACTCCGGTTCCGTCGCAAATCCCCAGACCATCGTGGCCTCCCTTTCATGCCGGCCCGGCGAAGCGCGCTGCCAGCGGAGGCCGATTATGGCACGAACAAGCGCCTCACTCGACCGCGACGCCCCCCGGATGCATCGCCTCTTGTGGACGATGCTCGCCCGGCCGAGGAGGTGGCGTCCTGAACGTCGACCCACGCCCCGATCGCGTCTCAGGTCGGGTCGGCGCCGATCCGGACGAGCGCCTTACCCATGTTTTCGCCGCGAAGCATCCCCATGAAGGCGCGCGGCGCGTTTTCGATGCCTTCGACGATGGTCTCGGGATTCTTGATCAGCCCGGCGCGCAGCCACGTAGCCATGTCCTGGAAGAACGCGGGCTGGCGGTCCTGGTGGTCGATGATGATGAAGCCCGTCATCGTCAACCGCCGGAGGATGAGGTTCACCAGGTTCGCCGGGCCAGGCGGTGGCGTCGCCTCGTTGTACTGCGAGATCATGCCGCAGACGGGAATTCGCCCGAACATATTCATACGGTCGAGCGCCGCGCGCAGGTGGTCGCCACCCACGTTGTCGAAGTAGATGTCGATGCCGTTCGGGCAAGCATCTCGAAGCGCGGCGTCGAGACTCCCCGTCTTGTAGTTGAAGGCCGCGTCGAAGCCGAGGTCCTCCCTGAGCGCCTTCACCTTCGCATCCGAACCGGCGCTCCCCACGACACGCAGGCCCTTCATCTTCGCTATCTGGCCAACGATGCTGCCGACGCCCCCGGCCGCGCCAGAGATGAAGATCGTCTCGCCCGGTTTCGGCTTGCCGATGTCCAGCAAGCCGACATAGGCTGTCAGGCCCGTACTCCCGAGGACACCAAGGTAAGCCGAGAGCGGCGCGGCGAGGCGGTCGATCTTCGTCAGCGAAGTCCCGTCAGCCGCGTGATACTCGCGCCAGCCGACAGAGCCGCTGACACAGTCACCTTCCGCGAACCCCGGATGATTCGAACGCATCACCTGGCCGACGGCGCGACCCTGCAGCGGTTGGTCGATCTGGAAGGACGGAACATACGAGCGCACGTCGTTCATTCGGCCGCGCATCGACGGGTCGACCGACATGAACACGTTGCGAACGAGAACCTGACCGTCGCCGATCTCGGGCATCGGGCGCTCGACAAGGCGGAAGTTCGCATCTTCCGGGAATCCGCTCGGGCGGGAGGCCAGGTGTATCTCGCGGTTCATAACGTCAGCTCCGGGGAGAGGCTGCGGTGATCATAGCGGGGCCGGGCGAACGCGCAGTCGGATGTCCCGGGCAACATGGCCGAACCCATCGCCCCGCCCGGCCGGCCCCGCTGAATTTCCGATCGTCTCCGCGAGTGGCTTCCCACCCACTCTTAACCACCGGCCCGTATCATCGGCGCTTATTGTCAGCAGGAGGTCGTCCCATAGCCGAGTACATCCCAAGCCCCTTCCAGTGGGTCCGCGAACAGGTCGAACTCTACGAACGGACGAACGGCGCCGAGGGCCACACCCTTCGCGAGACCGGAATGCCCGTGATCATTGTGACGAACGCTGGCAACAAGTCGGGCGCCGTCCGCAAGACCCCGTTGATGCGCGTAAAAGACGGCAACGATTACGTCCTCGTGGGCTCGATGGGGGGCGCCCCGAAGAACCCCGTCTGGGTCTACAACCTTCGCGCAAACCCGGAAGTCGAGATCCGCGACAGGGCTGAGGTCCAACGAATGCGAGTCCGCGAAGTCGATGACGACGCCGAACGTGCCCGCCTCTGGACGCTCAGTGTCGCCGCATTTCCTCCGTACGAGGAGTATCAACAGCGAACCGCCCGCACGATCCCCCTCTTCGTGGCCGAGCCCGCCTAGCCCGCCGCCTCAGAGCGCAGGTGCGCTTCCACGAATCACCCTCGAACTCTACGAAGAAGCCTGCGCGGGGCTTGCGCAGGCTTCACAAAGCGTCTCACTCCCTGGACATAGCGACCGGCTCCCCGAGAACCGCAGCCAGAGCGTACTGGAGAGCACCTGGCGGCACCGGCTACCGAGCGTCTCCAACCTGGCGAACGCGTGAGCGGCGGCTCGCACGCGGGGACTTGGCCTGCCGTCCATAGGAACCCTCCCGCCAACAAACCAACCTCGCTGAGCGACTTCACGAGGCCGGTCCCGCAAGCGACGGTGAAGGCCTCGTGCGCAAGCGTGAAGCGGCGGATCTCGACTCGATCGTTCGCATTGAACGCCACGCGCCTTTCGAGGCGCCAACACCGTTGCGCCGAGGATGAGCGCGCTCAGCGGTTCGATAGCGACGTGGACCCGCGGCACCGCCTTGCTGCTGGTCTCTCAAAGAAGGGAGGCGGGCCGCAAGGTCCGCCTCCCTTCTTTCGTTGGAAGCGCGACTTGTACTCGCCGTTACTTGGGGCGCGGCGGTACCAGGCAGGCAACCTTCGTGACGTTGCCAGAGGTGTCGGTGACGATGAGGACTGCGTCACCCTTGAACTTCAGATGGCTCGCGATCACGCCAGGTCCCGGGCGCGGGTCACGGATGCCGCCTCGCCGACTTCCACAAGCTCCGCGCGGTATCCCGCCGCCTTCAGTTCGAATGCGAACGTTTTGACAGAAAGAAAGGGGAGGTGGCCCAGGTAGGCCACCTCCCCTTTTCGGACTTCGGAAAGCCTGTTCTACTTGTGGATCTGGATGTTGCCTCCTGTAAGCACCTGGACACCGGAATCGTAGCCGTTGCTCAAGCGAATCCTGTAGGTATCGCTCGTCCCTGGCTCGCCAAGGTCTTGCACGTCGATGCGGAAGAAGTAGATCCCCGCGCCGTTGATCGTTGCCGTACCGAAGATGCTCCCGGACTTCTTGTCCGCGCTGCACACCACAGCAGTGATGCTGATGGAATGCACGTTGATGTTGATGGCCGGGCCGTGATCCTGGTACTGCTGCTGGCCCTTGTTCGGGGCCTGGGCGTTAGCGCCGAAGGTCGCCTTGTCACCATTGGCCGCCGTGATGCGGCCGCCATCGGTGATCTTGCAGCCAACAGTACTTGCCGGGACGACAACGCCAGTTGTCGCCGTGGCCGTGTTGTTGGCTGGATCCGGGTCCGTTTCGGTCGCGCTGGCGCTGGCGGTGGCGGAGTCACTGACACTCCCCGGAGCGACGCCGGTCTGGACCGTGATGGTTACCGTCGCCGAAGCGCTGACCGCGAGATTACCAAGCGCGCAAGTGAGGCTGGCGGTCGGAGTGGCTCCGCAGGTGCCCTGGCTGGGCGTTGCGGAAGCGATCAGAGCGCCAGTCTCGGTGATGGTCACCGAAACGCCTGTCGCCGCGGCGGGGCCAAGGTTCGTTACGGTCACCGTGCAACTGAATGTGCCGCCCGGCACGGCGGTGGCCGCACAGGTCTTCGCGACACTGATATCCGCCCCGACCGGCACTTCCCAGATCTTCTCGACCCGGTTCGATCGCTGCGTGGCCCCACTCGACGCGACAAATGTCGCCTCAATGGTGTCTGTTCCCGGGCCGCCGGTATCGGTGTACGTCCACGATACCTGGCCGCTTGCATCGGTTAGACACGTGACGCTCACCGAGCAGGTGCCGACGGCGCCGGTGTTTGGTCCACTAATCACCGAGAACGACACCGTCGTGCCCACGACAGGGGAGCCAGCTACGGGCGAGTCCGTCGTCACCGTGGCCGTGACGGTGTGAGTCGTACCGACCGGATTGGTGGCCGTCAGGGGAGTGAGATCGATGTCGCTGATGACCGTTACACCGCGGGCCAGGATGTACGGCGCACCCGTAGTGCCGTCAGTTGCGACGTAGGACGACGGGATGTCCAGCGAAATAACGAGAACTTCAAAAGTCAACGGCCATGAACCGACGGGCAACCTCGATTCCGAGACGTCCGGGGCCATCATGGAGTTATTCCAGGGACTGGCCGACGAAGGGATGACCGTCGTCGTCATCACGCACGATAGCCAGGTCGCCAGCCGGGCCGACAGGACGCTCGACCTCCGCGACGGCCAGTTTGTAGAACGTGCCGGCTCCCCTGCGCCCGGCGAGGCGGTTGCGTCGTGAGTGCTTCGCGCGTCTCCCACCGTCATGTACGCGGGCTGAAACCGCGCCTTGGCCTCTTCGCCCTCGTCGAGGACTCCGTGACGAGCATCCTCGGCCGGCCGGCACGCATGGCCCTTACCGTCCTCGGGACCGTCGTGGGCGTGGCTGCTCTCGTCGCCACCATGGGTCTCTCCGCGACGGCGGGCAATCAGATCGTCGGCCGCTTCGATGTCCTCAGCGCAACGGACGTAGTGATAGCCCCGAAGATCGGAGGGAGCGGAAGGGTCAGCGCTTTCCTGCCCTGGGACGCGGAGGCACGTCTGCTGCGGCTCAACGGCGTGGTCGCGGCCGGCACCCTCAGCGAAGTCGATGCTGGCGGCCTGCTCGTCCGGGCGGCGCCGATCCACGACCCACAGGCCCAAACGGAATTCCAGCTGCCCATAAGCGCGGCCTCACCCGGCCTCTTTACCGCGGTCAGGGCGGAGCTCTCCGCGGGACGGACCTTCGACATCGGCCATTCACTGCGCGCCGACCGCGTCGTTCTCCTGGGAAAGAACGTCGCCGCCAGGCTCAACATCGCCAACGTCGACCATCAGCCGGCCATCTTCATCGGCGACCATCCTTACGTGGTGATCGGGATCATCGAGCAGGTCCACCGCCAGCCATCGCTGCTCGGTTCAGTGCTGATTCCTGAGGGCACGGCGAGACGCGAGTTCGGACTGGTCGCTCCGGGGGCTGTCCAGGTGGAGACCCAGATCGGAGCCGCGCGCCTGGTCGCGGGAGAAGCGCCAATCGCCCTCAGCCCGAACGAACCTTCAACGCTAGAGGTAACTTCGCCGCCCGAGCCGCGGCGCGTGCGAGCGAACGTCCAGAGCGATCTCGATGCGCTCTTCCTCCTCCTGGCGCTGGTATCGCTCGCCGTGGGGGCGCTTGGGATCGCGAACATGACGCTCGTCGGCGTGATGGAGCGCGTCGGCGAAATCGGGCTTCGCCGCGCCCTTGGCGCAGGCCGTGGCCATATCGCCGCCCAGTTCCTGCTGGAGAGCACTCTGCTCGGGTTGATCGGCGGGATCATTGGATCAGCGCTCGGCACCCTCGGCGTCGTCATCGTGGCGGCGGCGCAGACGTTGACCCCGGTCCTGCCGGCCTGGGCGCCGGTCGCCGGTCCCGTACTGGGCGCTGCGGTCGGACTCGCCGCGGGCGTATATCCTTCGTTCCGGGCGGCACGCATGGAGCCCGTCGAGGCGCTCCGCGCCGGGGTCTGAGCCGTGACCTCACCACCGATCCTCCCGGCTGCGCGGGAATGGGCCAGGCTCAGGTTCGCGATTTCCGCCGCCGCGAGGTCCCGCTCCGCCCGCGGCTGCGAGCACCAAGGCGCTTCGTCCACGTCAGCTCCCGGATAACGCGGGCCGTCGTGCTCTTCGCCGAGCCCGCTCCGCCCTGGAGTTGGTCGT
>CAZQCR010000176.1:0-6728 GCA_964591745.1 uncultured Anaerolineaceae bacterium | reverse complement strand
CAGGCGGCGCGCCAGCGCGGCGCCAAAGGCATGATCGTGATCACCGGTCCAAACTCGCCTAATGCCGGCACCGTGGTGCCGATGAGCTTTGATACCGCGATTGCCGGTTCGGGCATTGCCGCGGCCAGCGTCAGCGGCGAGGCGTTTGCGCCGATCATGGCGGCGGCGGGCAAGTCGCTCGATGCGGTGCAGAAGGAGTTCGACAGCGGCAACCCGCATGTGGCGGGCTTCGTCATCCCGGCCGACATCCGGGCGGCAGAGCTGGCGATGGCGGTCCACGCGGAGGGCTTCAACCCACGCCATCTCCGGCTGGATGGGACGAACCTGGCGGTGGACCTGCGCGAGGCGCTCTACGGCGTCCGTTAGACGCCTGCAACCCGATATACTGGGGCCATGGCATTCGAGCCCTCCGACTTCGAGGACCTGATCCGGTTCCTCGACGCGCATCCCGACGTGCGGGATCAGCTCCGCCGCCGGATCCTGAGCGACGACTTCCTGCGCCTCCCGCTGGATGTCCAGGCGCTCGGAGACCGAACCGATCGGGCCGTGGCACGTTTGGCCGAAGCACAAGCCCGAACCGAGCGAGCAGTCGAACACCTCGGCGACGGCCTGTCGATGCTTGTCCTTCGGGTGGACACACTGGTGGAGGCGCAGGGCGTGACCGACGCCAGCGTGCGGAATCTCGCACAACGGACCGCGTCAGCCCAGGGGTACATGCTTGAAGCGCAGTTCCGTGAGCGAGCGCCAGCCTACTTCGCTTCGATCCTGAAGCGGCCGCGAGTTGTCGAGCCGGACGACCTTGAGAAGATTGACGCGGCCTTCGATGCAGGCCACCTGGCTGAGCGCGATGTCGATAGCGTCCGCTGGCTCGACGCCATCATTTCGGGGAAGGATCGCCGCGAGCCCGGCCTCCCGGAAACGCTCCTTGCCCTCGAAGTCTCTGTGACGATTGATGCGGATGACGTGACCCGCGTCCGAGACCGGGCGGCGGTGCTCCGGGCAGCCGGGTACCGGGCCTTCGGGGTTGTCGGAGGTGAGACCATCACGACCCGCGCCGCAGAGATGGCCGAGCGGGAGGGCGTCATGGTGCGACTGGCCTCCCCGGACGGGATGCCGAGAACCCAAACCGCGTGAGGAGCAGACAGCTGCTCGTGCGACCTGCGCGAGGCGCTGCACGGCCCGGGTAGCGCGGGAGCAAGCCGGTGCCATAGGCGCACCCCGGCTCTTTCTCGCCTCAGCCCACGCGGACGCTTGCGCCGCCGTCGACCGGCAGGGCGACGCCGGTGATGAAGTTCGCCTCGTCTGAGGCGAGGAAGAGGGCGGCCTGGGCGACATCCCAGGCGGTGCCCATCTTCTTGCGGAGCGGCACCTGTGCGTCGCGCTCGGCCCGCACCTCGGCGCGCGGGCGGCCAAAGGTGCGGGCGCGGGTATCGACGGCCATCGGCGTGTCCATGAGCCCGGGGAGGATGACGTTCGCGCGGATGCCGTGGGCGGCGTTCTGGATGGCGATCTGCTGGGTGAGGGCGATGACCGCGGCCTTGGTCGTCTTGTAGCCCACCCACGGGTAGGCCGACCATGCGGCCATCGAGGAGATGTTGACGATCGCGCCCGAGCCCTGGGCGCGCATAACGGGCAGGACGTGTTTGCAGGTGTAGATCATGCCCCGGAGGTTCACGGCGACGATCCGGTCGAAAGCGTCGCTTTCGATCTCCTCGACGCGGGCGTCGCCGCCGGAAACGCTGATCCCGACGTTGTTATGGAGGATGTCGATGCGGCCCCACAGGGCGAGGCAGGTAGCGACGGCGGCCTTCACCTCCGCCTCGACCACGACATCGGCGGCGCAGGCCACGGCCGTGCCACCTTCGTCGGCGATCATGCGAACAGTCTCCTGGGCTGAGGCGAGGTCGCGGTCGACTACGAGCACGCGGGCGCCTTCGCGAGCGAAGAGGATGGCGGTAGCGCGTCCGTTGCCCACAGTCTCGCCCGCTGATTGGCCGGCGCCGATGACCATCGCCACCCGGTCGTTGAGTCGCATGAGAAGGCTCCTTGCTGGAAGTGGGCGCAGTATGCCGCAAACGGGCGGCCAGCGGCGTACCTTCGCTGTCCCGCTCGGCCGGCAGCCGTCCTGCTCAGTCGCTGAGAACGGTGGCGAGGGCGTCGCGGACGGTTCGCGCGGGGAGGACGAGGATACCCTCGGCCGTGGCGCCCGGCGGCGTCAGGCAGCGCCGGAAGCCGAGCCGGGCGAGCTCGGCCAGGCGGCGCTGGGCGTTCTGGACCGGCCGGATGGCGCCGGAGAGGGCGACCTCGCCGAGGAAGGCGGTCGAAGGGTCGAGGGGAACGTCGCGGATGGCGGAGGCGAGGGCGCAGAGGACGGCGAGGTCGGCGCCAGTGTCCTTGAGACGAAGCCCGCCGGAGACGGTCGCGACGACATCGCGGTCGGCGGCGTTCAGCCCACCGCGGCGGGCGAGGACGGCGAGGAGGAGGTGGAGGCGGGCCGTCTCCAGGCCGGAGGCGATCCGCCGGGGCGTCGAAAGGAACGAGGGGACGGCGAGCGCCTGGACCTCGACGGCGATCGGCCGCGAGCCCTCCATGACGGCGGTGACGGCGCAGCCTGAGGCGGAGTGGTCGCTCGCTTCGAGGAAGGCGGCGCTGGCGTTTTCGACACTCCGCAGGCCCTCACCGGTCATCTCGAAGACGCCGACCTCGTCGGTGGCGCCGAAGCGGTTCTTGACGGCGCGGAGGATGCGGAGGAGGCCGCCTTCGGCACCTTCGAAGTAGAGGACGGCATCGACGAGGTGTTCGAGGAGGCGTGGCCCGGCGATTTCGCCCGCTTTAGTGACGTGGCCGGTGACGAGCGTGGCGACCTCGTTCTCCTTCGCCCAGGAGGCGAGGCGGGCGCCGGACTCGGCGAGCTGGGCGGGGCCGCCGGTGCGCGTTTCCAGGCCTTCGACGTACATCGCCTGGACGGAGTCGACGACGAGAACGCTGACGCCTGCGGCGGCGGCTGTCGCCAGGGCGACATCAAGGTTCGTCTCGGGGATGAGCGTTATGTCCGCTTCAGCGAGGCCCAGACGAGAGGCGCGGACACGCACCTGGCGCGGCGACTCCTCGCCGCAGATGTAGGCGGTGGGCACGCCGGAAGCGCTGAAGCGGGCGGCCGCCTGGAGCATCAGGGTGGACTTGCCGATGCCCGGCTCGCCACCGACGAGGACGAGCGACCCGGGAACGAGGCCGCCGCCGAGGACGCGGTCGAACTCGGGGATGTCGGAAGAGAGGCGGCGGCCGGCGTCGTCGGGTACGTCCTTGAGGCGGACCATGCGCCCTTCGAGCGCGGATGGTGCGCGGGCGGAGAGCGGGCCAGCCCGGCTGGAGACGTTGACCTCCTGGAGGGTGTTCCACTCCTGGCAGTCGGGGCAGCGGCCGGCGAAGGCGGGGGATTCGCGCCCACAGGCGGTGCAGCGGAAGGTGGTGCGGGCGCGGGCCATCAGGGTCGCTCCGGGAGGGCGTTGGGCGTTGGCTGTTGGCTGTTGGCCTGGTGGTGGCGAGACTGGCGTCGAGTGAGCGGGCCAAGGGTGGTGGACCTACGGGCGGTAACCGCTCCCGGGTGGTCGCGGTACTGTCCGGGGGCGCGGGTGCGTCCTCGATAGGCTGGCGCGAGGCCAGTGGCGGCGCGGGGCCGCGTTCGCGCGGACGAGCCGTTGAACCTCACGGCCCAGCCTTGCGGGCGACCCAGATCTCCTCGCTGGGCCAGCTGTGGGCCCACTCGGGGGAGACGTATTGCCAGTGGGTCGTGACGCCTTCCGGGGCCTGGAGTTCGAGGAGATTCTCCACTTCGAATCCGTTGGCCCGGAGAAGGCGGAGCATGTCGCCGTGCGTGAGATGGAACTCGACGGAGGGGTCATCGGGCCATTCGAAGCGGTGCATACCGAAGTAGTCGCGCCGCAGCCAGTTTTCGGCGGGCAGGTTGTCTTCGTCCGGGACGCAGAGCATCAGGAGGACGTGGTTCTTGAGGAAGATCAGGCGGCCGCCGGGGCGCAGGAGACGCGCCGCCTCGGGGATCCAGCGGTAAGGGTCGCACCAGATCGATGCGCCGTATTCGGAGACTGCGAGGTCGAAGCTGCCGTCGGGGAACGGGGTAGCCTCGGCGTTGCCGTGGATCAGCGGGAAGGGCAGCGCGAATTCGGCCTGGAGGGCGCGCGCCGTGGCGAGCTGGGCCTCCGAGAGGTCGATCCCTGTGACGCGGGCGCCGAGGCGGGTGAGCCATGCGGAGATGTAGGCCGTGCCGCAGCCGAGCTCGACAACGTCTTTGCCGGCCACATCCGGGAAGACACGGAGCTCGGATTCGGGGATGCGCCACATGCCCCAGGTGGGCTCGCCGGCCCAGGCGCGACGGCCCTCGACGGCCATACTCGCGGCACGGCCGTCCCAGAAGCCCTGGTTTCGAGCGAGGTAGTCGGGCTGGGCCGCGTCTGTCATTGGGCCAGTGAACGCGAGCGGAGGCGGCGCGTCAACGTCGGCGGCTCAGTTCGCCTCGGCGGCGCGCTGGAGGAACGGTTTGACGGTGGCGGCGAGGGCGCGGTGCTCCGGCTTCTGGAGCTGGGGATCGCGAGCGAGCACCTCCTGGGCGAGGCCGCGAGCGCGATAAAGGATGTCTCGGTCGGTGAGTTTGGCCACACGGAGCATGGTGTTGGCCCCGCTCTGGAGGGTGCCCCAGGCCTCGCCTTCGCCGCGCATTTCGAGGTCGACCTCGGCGAGGCGGAAGCCATCGGTGGTCTCGACCATCGCTTCGAGGCGGGCGCGGGCGTCGGGACCGGGATCTTCCTCGGTGCTGAAGAGCATGCAGTAGCTCTGCCTGGCGGAACGGCCGACGCGCCCGCGGAACTGGTGGAGCTGGGAGAGGCCGAAGCGTTCGGCCCCTTCCATGACGATGACGGTGGCGTTCGGGATATCGATGCCGACTTCGATGACGCTGGTGGAGACGAGGACATCGGCCTGATGGCCGGCGAAGCGGGTCATCACTTCGTCCTTTTGCTTGCCGGGCATGCGGCCGTGCAGGAGGTCGAGCCGGTAACGCGAGAGCGGGCCCGTGCGGAGCCGTTCGTACTCCTCCTCGGCGGAGCGGAGGTCGAGCGTCTCGGAATCTTCGACGAGTGGGCAGATGACGAAGGCCTGTTCGCCGGCGTCGAGGCGCTCGCGGATGAAGCGGTAGGCCTCCTCGCGCTCGTGCGGCTCTACCCAGACGGTGTTGACGGGCTTGCGGCCGGGCGGCATTTCGTCGATCGTCGAGACTTCGAGGTCGCCGTAAACAGTGAGTGCGAGGGTGCGGGGGATGGGCGTGGCCGTCATCACGAGAAGATGGGGGTTCAGCCCCTTCTGGCGGATGCGGGCGCGCTGGGCGACGCCGAAGCGGTGCTGCTCATCGACGACGGCGAGGCCGAGACGGGGGAGAACAACGTCGTCTTCGAGGAGGGCGTGGGTGCCGATGATGATGTCGGCGCCACCGTGGGCGGCATCGCCCCGGATCTGCTGCTTCTGGGAGGGCGTGAGCGAGCCGGTAAGAAGGAGCACACGGAGCGGGCGGCCGAGCCAGGGCGGCGCGAAGACGCCGTCGAGAGCGCTGGCTTCGCCGCCGCCGAGGAGCGCGGTGAGGGAGCGGTAGTGCTGTTCGGCGAGGATCTCCGTGGGCGCCATGAGGACGGCCTGGTGGTCGGAATAGACGGCCGCGAGCATGGCCGCGAAGGCCACGACTGTCTTGCCGCTGCCGACATCGCCCTGGAGGAGCCGCAGCATCGGGACGGTGCCCTGGATGTCCGTGGCGATATCGGCCATAGTGCGCTGCTGGGCGCCGGTGAGGGGGAAGGGGAGCGAGGCGAGGAAGCCATCGAGCTTCGGGCCGAGGCTGAGCGAGGGGGCGCGCGCACCCTGCTGCCACTCGGCGCGGCGCATGAGCACGGCACACTGGATGGCGAGGAACTCGCCGATGGCCAGGCGCTGGCGGGCCGCTTCGGCGGCGCCATACGAGGCCGGGCGGTGCAGCGTGCGGACGGCGTCGACGAGCGGGGAGAGCCGTTCGCGGTCGCGAATCCAGGCGGGGACGGGGTCGGGGACGAGAGGGGCCAGGGCTTCGACGGCGGTGGAGATCGCTTTACGGATGACGCGCTGACTCAGCCCGGCGGTTGCCGGGTAAACGGGGACGAGCTTCCCGGCCGAGGTGAGGTCGGCGTCGAACGGCTCGAACTCCGGGTTCTCCATCTGGAGCCGGCCACGGAAGAGGCGGACGCGGCCGGAGACGGCGATAGCTTCACCTTCGGTGAGGGAGCGGGCGACGTAAGGGAGGTTGAACCAGACGACGCGGAGGGCGCCCGTACGGTCCTGGAGGACGGCCTCGGTGCCCTTCACGCGGCGGCCGTAACGCATCTCGCGGACGGAGAACACGTCGGCAACGACCGTCTGGATGGCGCGGCCGGGTTCGAGTTCGGCGATCTTGCGAAGGTCGGTAAAGTCGTTGAATCGGCGCGGAAAGAAGTAGGCGGCGTCTCCAGCGGTGAGGACGCCGAGCTTTTCGAAGCGCGCGGCGGCGGCTTTACCAACGCCGGGAAGGCGATCGACGGCCGAATCGAGGATCAGCTTTGGGCCGGGCGGGGGCGGCGGAGGGGCGGGGGCGCGTTCGGCGCGGGCGGGCGCTGGCGCGGGACGGCGGTCGGCGAGCTGGACTGGCGCTGAGGGGT
>CAZQCR010000175.1:0-6915 GCA_964591745.1 uncultured Anaerolineaceae bacterium | reverse complement strand
TCGATCGCCACCCGCGTCCCTCGCCTGCACTTCCTCGATTTCGAGGAGGCCAGCGGCGACGCCGTTATCGGCCTTGAAGATCTCGCCCCCGCCCGCGTCGGTGACCAGCTTGTGCCGCCGTCCCGGGCCGAAGTTACCCGGGCCATGGACGAACTCGTCAAGCTCCACATCGCCCGCTGGGGGCGCGCCGATGCCGCCGAACTCGCCTGGGTCCCCTATCTCCAGGACCCTGTCTGGGTCCAGGTCGCCGCCTCCATGGAGCAGTTCTGGCCGATCGTCCAGCAGAACCTTGGACACACCCTTACGCCGTACATGCGCAGAGTGGGCGATGCGTTCTCGTCCAACGTCGTCAGCCTGCTTCAGCGGCTCTCCCGGCCACCCGTGACCCTCCTCCACGGGGACTTCCGCCTTGATAACCTCTTTTTCGCCACGAAGCCGGGCGAGGACCAGCTCGTCGTCATCGATTGGCAGCTCATCTCCCGGGGTAAGGGGCCGTACGACGTCGCCTACTTCATGAGCCAGAGCCTGGAACCGCGCGACCGCGCAGCGATCGAACGCGACGTGCTGAAGCGCTACCACGAAGCCCTCCTGGCGGCTGGTGTCACCGGCTACACGCTCGACGACTGCACCGACGACTACCGCCACGCCGTCCTCCTTTGCATGATGTACCCGATTGCGGCAGGCGGCGGGATGGACCTTTCGAACGAACGCGGCACGGCCCTTGGCACGGCCATGGCCACCCGATCGTTCGCCGCCATCGAACACTGGGACGCCGGGGCGCTGATCGGGGTAGCGTGAGCGCTGCGCCCCGGTGCCGCGAGTCCCGCTGGCGATCTTCCAACAAAACTTTCGGCACGGCCGTATCCTCACGGGCCCCTCAAACGATGTCCTAGTGAATGCGGTGGTGGTGGACGTGGTACCAGCCAGTCTCCCCGCAACACTTCTAGACAGAGGGAAGACATGATCTCCAGGACACGACCATTTCTCATCGGCGGCGGCCTCCTTGCCGCACTCGGACTCACCATCGGTGCGGCCTTCGCGGTCGGTGGCGATGATGGCCCCGGGACCACGACGGTCCTGACGGACACCCGTGGCAACGGTACGCCCGAGGACAACGGCAGCGTTGCCACCACCGGCGATCTCCGCGGCAACGGAACGCCTGACGACACCGCGAGCTCGGCAGCGCCGAAGCCGACCGACCCGGCCGCCGTGGCCGCCAGCTCCGGGAAAGCGGCCGCGGCCGCCGTGACCGGTGGCTCGACCCGCCAGTCCTCCGGTTCCGCCAGCCAGGGCGCCGGTACCCCGGATGACAACGGCGTTGCCGGTGATGTCCGCGGCAACTGTGATGAGCCTGAGCACGTCAACGACGTTGCCTGTGGCGGCACCGGTTCGGCCAGCACCAGCGCTTCGCCCAGTGCCTCGGCGAGCGCATCCGCTTCGGCCAGCCCTTCGGCCAGCTCCACGCCCGACGCCGCTGGTGACATCAGCGGCCCCTGTGACGAGGCCGAGCACGCCAACGACCCGCGCTGCACCGGCGCCGCTGGTACCGACAACAGCGGACCCGGCTCCTCGAACAGCGGCTCCGGCTCTGATGACGATGATGACGACGACAACTCCGGCAGCGGCAATAGCGGCCGCGGCGGCGGCAACAGCAGCGACGACTGAGTCGTTGCCACTGGGGGCACGGAAAAGCGGCAGGACAACCTGCCGCTTTTTCGTGCCCGTGCCCACGGCTGATTCCCGGCGTATAGTCCCGGCAGCACCCCAGAGGAGGATGGCCCATGCCCGGGGCCCTTTCCCATCTCCGCATTTGCGATTTCACTGGCCAGCTCGCCGGGGCCGGCGCTACCCGTTTCCTTGGTGCGTTCGGCGCCCAGGTCATCCGGATCGAAGACCCCGTCATGCAGGGCCGCTGGGATATCCTTCGCGGCATGCCTCCCTACGTTGACGAACGGCGGGGCGGCAACCTCGGCGGCCCCTTCAACAACCACAACGTCGAAAAGCTCGGGATCACGCTCAACCTGCGCACGGAGAAGGGCAAGGAGATCCTCCGCAAGCTCATCGCCACCTCCGATTGCGTCGCCGAAAACTTCGCGGCCGGAGTCCTCGATCGCTGGGGCTTCACCTACGAAGCGATGACGGCGATCCGTCCGGACGTTATCTACGTTTCGAATTGCGGCTTCGGCCACGTTGGCCCGTACAGCCGCTTCAAGACCTGGGGCCCCATCGTCCAGGCGGTCTCCGGTCTCACCTTCGCCTCCGGCCTTCGCGACCAGGCTCCCGCCGGTTGGGGCTATTCCTATATGGACCACACGGGCGCCTACTACATGGCCATCGCCATTCTCGCTGCCCTCCGCCACCGCAACGTTACGGGCGAAGGCCAGCACGTCGACCTTGCCTGCGTCCAGGCCGGCGCCACCCTCAACGGCCCGGCGATGCTGGATTTCACGGTGAACGGCCGGCGAACGCGTCGCGAAGGCTCCCCCGACGCCAACCGCAGCCCGTACCCGGCGATGGCCCCTCACGGCATCTACCCGGCCGTGGGCGATGACAACTGGCTCGCTATCGCCTGCCGCGACGACGACGACTGGCGCGCCCTGGCCGCCGTCATCGCCGTACCGTGGACCCAGGAGTTGCGCTTCGCCACCACCGCGGGCCGCCTCGCTCACGAAGACGACCTGGATGACTACATGGCCGCCTGGACCGTCACCCGGGATCACTTCGCGCTCGCCCGCGAGCTGGTCGCCGGCGGTGTTCCCGCCAGCGCCGTGCAACGCCCTGGCGAACGGATCGACCATGACCCGAACACGAGCGACTGGGGACTCTGGCCTACTGTTCCCCACACGGAGATGGGCCCCGTCCGCGTGGATGGCCTTCCGGTCCACGCCTCCGTTACGGACTGGCGAATCGAACGGGCCGGTCCCTGCCTTGGCGAACATAACGACCTGGTCTACGGCGACGTGCTCGGCTTCGGCGCCGCCGAGATCGCCGTCCTCCGCTCAGAGGGCGTGATATGACCGCTACCGGGCCACTCGCCGGCATCCGCGTCATCGAACTTTGTGACGAAAAGGGCGCCTTCGCGGGCAAGCTCTTCGCCGAGATGGGCGCGGACGTCATCAAGATCGAACACCCCACCGGAGACCCCACCCGCGCGTACGGCCCGTTTCTGGATGACGAGCCCGGGCCCGGCCGCAGCCTCTGGTTCTGGCACTACAACACCAGCAAGCGCGGCGTCACCCTGGATATCGACCATCCAGAGGGTCAGGCCCTCTTCCGCCGTCTCGTCGGTTCCGCTGACATTCTCTTCGAAAGCGAACCGCCCGGCCGTCTCGCCTCCCTCGGCCTTGACTACGCCGACCTGCAGCCCGCCAACCCGGGGCTGATCATGGTCAGCATCACCCCATTCGGCCGCAACGGCCCTCGCCGCGATGAGCCCGCAACGGACCTCACCCTCGCCGCCAACGGCGGATTCGCCTGGATGAATGGCTACGACGACCACACCATCCCCCCCGTCCGCGGCGGGGGGCACCAGGCCTACCATACCGGCGCCCACTTCGCCGTCATGTCCGCTCTCACGGCAATCCTCGCCCGTGATGCTGGCGCCCCTGGCCAGCTCATCGATGTCAACGTCAACGCCGCGATCAACGTCACGACCGAGGCGGGCAGCTATACCTGGCTCGTCAGCCAGGCCACCGTCCAGCGCCAGACCGGCAGACACGCCGGCGTCTCACCGTCTATGCCGTCACAGGTCCTCTGCGCAGACGGTCGCTACGTCAACACCGGAATTCCACCGCGCAAAGGCGCCGACTTTACGAACCTCATCGAGTGGATGACTACCCTCGGCCTGCTCGACCAATTCCCGCTTTCGCCGCTCCTTGAACTCGGCGCTCTCCGAGACCGGATCGACCTCTCCCGGATAGCCGAGGACCCCGAGATTCGCGAGATCTTTGGCGCTGGCCGCCAGGCCTTCGATTTTGTCGCCAGCAGCATCCCCGCCTACGACTTCTTCATCGGCGGCCAGCAACGCGGCTTCCAGGTCGGCATCGTCTATCCGCCGGAAGAGGTGTTTAGCGACCCGCACTTCATCGCTCGCGGCTTCCCCGTCGAAGTAGAACATCCCGAACTCGGGCGATCGTTCACCTATCCCGGCGCACCCATCTCCTTTGGGGCGGCGCCCTGGCGCATCGCCCGTCGCGCGCCGCTCCTCGGCGAGGACAACGCTGAGGTCTGGGCCGAAGTCGGGCTCTCTCCCGCCGAGATCGACGCTCTCCGCGGTCGCGGCGTCATCTGACGATTCCCAGGCCCTCTCCCTCGTTCGTTTCGTGTTTCGAACGTGTGAATACCCAATGAAGTTGAGATGGCCAACGCTCACCGCGGGTCTCCGTTGTCCTAGAGTTCCCTTCATGGTCCAGAGCCCCTTCCTCCTCGCGCTCGAACGCCTGCACGCCCGGATCAGCTGCGCGAGCGACGGAGTGCCAGCGTCCTACATCCCGGAGTTGGCCAAGGCGAACCCGGCCCACTTCGGCATCGCCGTGGTCACCGTAGATGGCGCCATCTATTCGGTGGGCGATGCAGCTGTGCCCTTCACCATCCAGTCGATCTCCAAGCCCCTCGTCTACGGCCTCGCACTGGACGAGAACGGCCCCGAGGTCGTCGATAGCAAGGTCGGTGTGGAGCCGAGCGGCGAAGCGTTCAATGCCATCAGCCTCGAACCCGGGAGCGGCCGCCCGCGCAACCCGATGATCAACGCCGGCGCAATAGCCATGAGTTCGCTCATCGGCGGCGCGTCCGACCAGGAACGCTCCGCGCGGACCATCGACATGCTCTCCCGGTACGCCGGCAGGCCCCTAGAGATCGACGAATCCGTCTTCCGCTCAGAGCAGGAGACCGGGCATCGCAATCGCGCCATCGGTCATCTCCTTCGCAACGCCGGGATCATCGAAGGCGAGGTCGACCCTGTCTGCGATCGTTACTTCCAGCAGTGCTCTGTCCTCGTCACCTGCGAAGACCTTGCCATGATGGCGGCCACTCTTGCCAACCAGGGAAGGAACCCGCGTACAGGCGAACAAGCTGTCGGCCCGGACAACGTCGAGCGCATCCTCAGTGTCATGAGTAGCTGCGGCATGTACGACTTCGCCGGGGCCTGGTCCTATCACGTCGGCATGCCCGCTAAGAGTGGCGTTGGTGGGGGCATCATCGCTGTCCTCCCGGGTCAGCTCGGCATTGGCGTCTTCTCTCCACCGCTCGATGCCCTCGGCAACAGCGTCCGCGGCGTCGCGGTCTGTCAGTCGCTCTCCCGTGAGTTCGGCCTCCACCTCCATCGGCCGTCACTCAACGTCGGCTCCGTCGTTCGCGCCTCCTACACGCTGGCCGAGCGGCGATCGCGGCGTCGCCGCTCCAGCGAGAGCGCGACCGCGCTCGATGCGATCGGCCAGTGCGTTCGGGTCGTCGAGGCCCAGGGCCCGATCGTCCTGAGCACGGCCGAGGCGCTTATTCGCTCAGCCCTCACACAGACACCGGACGGCGGAACGCTCGTCCTCGACTTCCGCCGCGCCACCGCCGTCGACCCGGCGGTCGCCTCCCTGTTCGCCAGCCTCGCGACCGAACTGCGGCGCCACGATGTCGCCTTCGCCGTCTCCGGCGTCGATGAAAGCGCCTCCTGGACCGTGGCGGTCGTGGACGCCGTCCGCACTGCGGGTACCCACCTCGCGGGCTGGTTCCCCGATGTCGATGCCGCCATGGAAGCCTGTGAGGACCGGCTCCTCTGCGCGTGCAGTACCGCCGGGAGTGATGACGTAGCCCCTGCCAACCACCCCCTCGTCCGCGTCCTTCCTCCCGCCGAAGCCGCTGCGCTGCTCGCGAGCGGCGTCCCTCGCTCCTACGCCGCGGGAGCGCGCATCCTCCGCCATGGCGATTCTTCCGGCGCCTTCTACCTGCTCCTTTCCGGCAGGGCCACCGTCAGCATCGCCAGGGAGGGCGGAACACCGTATCGCCTGAGTACGTTCGGACCCGGGACAACGTTCGGCGAACTCGCGCTCATGGATAGCGGCCCCCGCTCGGCCGATGTGGACGCTGAAACCGACCTTACCTGCCTGGAGATTGCGCTCGACCCAATCCTTACAGACCCGGCGCTCCAGTCCCTTCGCCTCCACCTGATCGAAGCGCTCGCCCGCGATCTCTCCGATCGCCTCCGCCGGGCGAACGCCGAAGTCCAGGCCCTCGTCGGCTAGGACGCGCCCGGTCCGCCTAAACCTCCCTCTACGACCGAACCGTCTGCCAGTCTGTGGGCCCCACCTCGCCGCCAACGCGTGTATCGTGTGGCTCACGAAATCACGCGGAGGCGCCGATGACCTGGCAACCCGAGATCGACGAACTGCGCGAGCGCCAGGCCCTCGCGGCGAAGATGGGTGGCGAAGAGCGCGTCGCACGGCAGCTTGCCGCCGGCAAGATGACCGTTCGCGACCGCTTCGACGCTATCTGCGACCCCGGGACCTTCGACGAGATCGGGTCGGTCGCTGGCGTTGGCCAGTACGATGCCGACGGTGCGCGGACCGGGTTCATGGCCGCCAACTTCCTCTGCGGCATCGCCGAGATCGACGGCCGCCCGGTGGTCGTCAGTGGCGACGACTTCACCATTCGGGGCGGCTCCGCCGAAGCCACCATCCCGGGCAAGCGCGCCTTCGCCGAAGGGATCGCCCTTGAACTCCGGCTCCCTCACATCCGCCTCGTCGATGGCATGGGCGGTGGCGGCAGCGTGAAGTCGATCGAGATCAAGGGCCGCAGCCTCATCCCCGGCGTCGCTGGCTGGGAGACTGTCGTGGGCCATCTCGGCGTCGCCCCCTCCGTCGCCCTTGCCCTCGGCTCCGTCGCCGGCATCGGCGCTTCTTCCCTGTAGTCCACCAGCGCGGGACCCGC
>CAZQCR010000174.1:0-6924 GCA_964591745.1 uncultured Anaerolineaceae bacterium | reverse complement strand
AGCTCGCCCGGCAAGGAGGGGACGCACCCCGTGCGGGACTGCCTAGAACTCGACCTTCTTCGCCTTCGGCTTCTCTTTTTGGGGTTCCAGATCCGCCGGCGCCGCCGGTCCAGCCCATTGCGGCTGAGGCCCGCGCTCAGCGGCCGGTGCGGCTTCCACCGTCGCGCCGTCCGCGGGAGCCGGTTCCGCTTTCGCGATCGAGATCAGGATGCCCGAGTGCTTGAAGTAGCGCGCCGTCACCTGGTGCCCCTTCTCGATCCCTTCGAGCAGGGTCACATCGCTTCGCAAAATCGTGCTATCGATCCTCAAGTAGTGGGTGCGCATTACGAACGAATCGAGCTTCGACCAGCGC
The DNA here is from genome assembly GCA_964591745.1 of uncultured Anaerolineaceae bacterium. Taxonomy (GTDB): domain Bacteria; phylum Chloroflexota; class Dehalococcoidia; order Tepidiformales; family Tepidiformaceae; genus JANMTH01. The sequence goes on along the minus strand of CAZQCR010000174.1, from coordinate 6,572 downwards.
CGCCGCACCTCGCCCACGCTCGTGTGGGGCGCTCCCACGAGATCGGCGATGGCCTGGATCGATTGCGAGCCCGTGAGCGCGGAGAAGAGCGACAGCACCACCACGAGGAACCACGTTCCGCCGTTGTCCCCTCCCAGGGCCACGCGGTCGATGAAGAAGAAGATCAACGAGCCGCCGCAGATCACAAACAGCGGCGTCCAGATCAGGGCGCTCCGCAGGATGCTCCTGCGAATCGTCCGTTCACGGTCTGCTTTGAGGGTGGGAGCGTTTGCAACGTTCATGGGCGTGGAGGGATTGTAAGGGTTTGGCCGGTTCTGATGTTGTCCGGCGAAAGGCCGGGGTTGGCGGCGATGATCGCCTCGACTGAAACGCCGAAGTTCTCCGCGATGACGGAAAGGCTCTCGCCGGCCTTTACGACGTACGGCGAGCCAGCCCCGGGCGTTGTTCCCGCGGCCGCCGTCGCCGTGGTGGCGGCGGAAGCGCTCGGGGTGGCCGTCCGCGTTACCGAGCCCGGCCGCGTGGGCGTCGCGGTCGCGGAGATCGCTGGCGTCGGCGTAGCGAGCGTGCGGGGCGTGTCCTGGGAACTCTTGCTTTCCGGCGGCCGGATCAGGAGGAAAATGGTCAGGAACGAGGCGATGGCGAGCGCGAGCAACGCCCCCCGGAAGACCTTGACCGACGGCGTCGCCGCCTCGGGCGAAAGACAGCGCAGGCACACGTCTTCGCCGTGTTCGGCGCAGTACAGCCGCCCACAGGTGGAACACTCCTCGTCGGCCACACGCGTGCAGTAGTGGCATCGGGCTTCAGCCATGGCTCGTAAGGTACCAGCCGGGCGCACTTGGGCGGTAGAAAGGCCCTTCTCGTTGCGCCTACGAACTGCCGCCGGGTGAAGGCGCCGGGCTCGGTACGGTTGGCGCGGCCTGCGTCTGCGGCTGGCCGACCGGGATCGCCTTGCGGATGAAGAACGCGCTAATGGCGGCCACCGCGGCGAGGCCCACCCCGACCTGGGCGATGACGACGAAGCCATCGACGATCACCTGGCTCGCGGCCGCCTGGTCCTCCGCGGAACCGGCGACTACGAAGTGCTCGGCCGCGGCCGTTGTGCGGGCGGCGTCTGACGAATTACCGAGGCGCTCAGGCAGGCTCGTCTCGACATGATGAATGAACACGGCCCCGAAGAGGGCCACCCCGAAGGCCGTCCCTGTCTGCCGGAACATCGTCAGCGTTCCCGAGGCGAGGCCCGAGCGAGTGACGGGGATAGCGCTCATGACCGCGAGCGAACTCGCCGACATGAACAGCCCGATCCCGAGCCCGCGCATGATGAAGGGCGCCAACAGGCCATCACTGTAGCCCTGCTCCGTGGTGAGCCAGAGGAGGTAGATGAACGACGCACCGACGAAGAGGGAGCCCGCGACGATCAGCACGCGCAGCCGGTTCCCAAGCCGCTGGCCGATGATCCCGGAGAACGGCATCAAGATGGCGACCAGGGCCGTCGCAGGCAGAAACGCCAGGCCGCCTTGCAACGGCGAAAGGCCCAGGTAGTTCTGCATGAACAGGCTTGTATACGGCTGGGACCCGAAGACCGCGGCGGAGAAGAGGAACGCGGCGACACACCCGAAGGTGAACGTCCCGTTCCGAAAGAGCCGTACATCTACCAGCGGCGCCTTGAGCCGCAGCTCCAGCACCCAGAAGGCGGCCAGCGCCAACGGACCGGCCACGAAGAGCGTAACGATCAGCGGGTCCGTCCACCCCCGGTCGTTCGCTTCCGTGAGCGCGTACATGACGATGGCAAGGCCGCCGGCGAGCAGCGCCATCCCCGGCCAGTCGATCCTCCGCGGTGCGTTCGGGTCGCCGGATTCGGTGATGTAGCGAAAGGCCATCGCGAGGGCGATGGCGCCAACCGGGATGTTCACCAGGAAGATCAGCCGCCAGCTATCGCCGTTGACGAGCAAGCCCCCGAGGATCGGCCCGGCGATCAGCCCGAGGCCCGAGACGCCGCCCCAGAGGCCGACGGCCAGGCCGCGCTGGGCCGGCGGAAAGGCCTGGATCAGGATGGAGAGCGTCAGCGGCATCGTGATCGCCGCCCCCACGCCCTGGAGGATGCGCAACGCGATCAGCTGCTCGATAGACTGGGCGGCCCCGCAGCCTGCGGAGGCGATGGTGAAAAGGACAAGTCCTGCGATGTAGACCTTCTTCCGCCCGAGGATGTCCCCCAGCCGTCCCATCGCCAGGGGGAGGACTCCGAGGACGAGGACGTACCCCGAAACCGTCCACTCGGTCGCCGAAAGGCTTGCGTTCAGGTCCCGTCCGATCGATGGGAAGGCAACGTTCACCACGAAGGTGTCGATCATCAGCATGCCTAGGCCGAGGCAGACCGCGATCAGCGTGAGCCACTTGTTCGGGAGCGGTTGAGCGGGCATCGGGACTGGTCCTTCAGGATGTTTAAGATAGTATCCTGGCGCTGTCTGGGCGGCATGACGTGGCATCGAACGCCCCGAACCCACACTATGATGGGACTTGAGGGTTTGACGTGGTGTTGTGTGCAATGACCAGGCTGAGAGTCACGACACTGGCGTTAGCGGTCGCAGCGATCGGCGTCGTCGTCGCATCGACACTCGTTTTCACGCGAGGCTCGTCCGAAGGTGCGATCGCCCAGGACCACAGGCTGGAAGGGCTTTCGCCGCCCCAGGCTATATCGGCGCCGGAGGGGTTTTCGCCACCTGAGCAAACAACCGGCCAACCGATGTCGCCCCTCGATCGGGCGATCGCGGAGGGGAAGGGGGGGATCGAGCTGGAAATCGCCGCGTCAGGTGTAAACCCCTACCCCCCTACCTATATCCCGAGGCACAAGGGGATCGGCCAACTGCCCGAGTCGTTCTTCACCGAGGTCACCGGGCATCCCAACTTCGCCGGGAAGTACATCGATGACGATGCGGGACGATCCTGGTCATCCGAGCCACCGGCAGCTCCGACTACTTCCGGGCGATCGCCGACCGGTACGCGGCTCCCGACCTCATCGTCGTGGTCCGGGGCGCGGAGTACACACAGGCAGAGCTTGATCTCCTGCTCGTCCGGGCCACTGTAGACATGCAAGACCTTCGACGCGACGGCGTCCTCGTCAACGGCATCTGGGTTGATCCCATCAGCAACCGTCTCATCTTCCAGGTCGACGACCTGACCGACCAGGAGGCGGCGTTGCTGACAGACCGGTATGGCGGCCCGCGCGTCAAGATGATCGGGGGCGCTCAAACCACGTTCCAGCCTGCCCCGGCGCCTAAAATCCCTTGACGGCGGGCCACTTCGCAAGAAGCTAGCTCCCACCGCCCTTCGCCCCCACCATGGAGGGACGGCGGCATCTCGCCGCATCGGAGGGGTAATGGAATCTGCTGAGGGCGCCGCGCCCGCCAAACCACGCCTCTTCACGCCCGTACCGGATGCGGAAGCGCTGGCCGCCCTCTTCGTCGCGTCGAATGAACGGCCCGTGCTCCTCTTCCTCCACGACCCGGATTGCCCGATCAGTTCGATGGCCTACGACGAAATGGTGGATGCTGCCAGGCCCGCGCACATGGTCGACGTGACGACGCAGCGGGACCTTTCGCGGGCGGTCGCGGCCTACACCGGCGTCCGCCACGAATCGCCCCAGGCCTTCGTCCTGCGTAACGGCAAGCCGGCCTGGCACGCCTCCCACGGCCGCATCCGGGCGAAGAGCGTCATCCAGGCCGTGGAGGATGCCTCCGCTCAGGCCGGCGTGTAAGCCCGTCGCGCCCGCAGCCGGTTCTTCCGCCCGTACTGGAAGAGCAGCTGCTGGAAGGCCGTGAGCCGCGCCCTTCCGTAGCTCGCGAACCGCTCTGCCGTCCCTTCGCCGCCCGTCATCAGCCGATCGCTGGCGAAGGCCGACTGTTCCAGGGCCGCATAAGCCGCCGCGCCCGTCACCAGGATGTCGACCTGGAAGGTCGTCAGCGTCGTGCCCGCGCCGTCCAGCGCGTGACGGGCTGAGTAGTAGAGCTTCGCGTTCCCACCCGTTGGCGCCTCGTCCAGTCCCAGCACGAGCGTCCCGGACCAGGTCGAAAAGCCGACATAGGCTGGGGGAAAGTCGTCCACGGGGTATTCCGCCGCCTCTAACTCAACCAGGTTCGCCAGCGAAGCCAACGAAAGGTTGCGACTCCCGGCGGTCGTGGCGAGGGTGGCCGTCAACTCCTGGGGCATGGCGGCGCTCAACTCGCTCATCGCGTGGTCGATGTGGCGGTCGAGCTGCGCATCCGTCCAGCGGTAGGCGGCGGAATCGGTGTCGCGCAGGTCTTTGCGTATGCGGTCGCGGACGTCGGCAAGTGTGGTAGGCATGCCAGAGGATGGCCATGGCCGCGCCCCAGCCCGAAGATGGCGGTGTCACTTCATTGCCCGCGGTGTGGTTCAATGGGGGCATGACTCACCCATGGCACGACTACGCGTTCGACCCGGCCGACATCGAAGAGAAGCTCCCCGTCATCATCGAGATCCCGGAGGGCAGCAAGAACAAGTACGAACTGGATAAAGCCAGCGGCCTCCTCAAGCTGGACCGCGTCCTCCACAGCTCCGTTCGCTACCCCGCGAACTACGGCTTCATCCCGCGGTCCTACTGCGACGATGGCGACCCGCTCGATGTGGTCGTCCTCGGCCAGGAGCCCGTGCAGGCGCTGACCGTGATCTTCGCGCGCCCCGTCGGCGTCATGCACATGCGGGACCAGGGCAAGGCCGACGACAAGGTGCTCGCCGTCAGCGCCTTCGACCCGGTTTACAACCAGGTACGGGAGCTCGAAGACGTCCCGCCCCACCTCCTCGCCGAGATCCGCCGCTTCTTCCTGGATTACAAAGTGCTGGAAGAGAAAGAGGTCGTGGTCGACCCCTTCGAAGGCCGTGAGCGGGCCCTCGCCGTCATTCGCCAGTCGTTCGTGGATTACGCCGCCTACCGTGTCGAGCACCCCGGCTAGGCGATTGGCCAGCCGGCATCGCCGCACCACCGTACGGCTCAGCCGCGCATGATGACGCGCGGAACGGCGTGGTGTACCGACTCGCGAAGTGGCTCGCGCTCTGTCCGGCCGTCGGAGTGGCACACGATGCGTTCCCCACCGACGACAAGCCCGGGCAGTCCCGGATCCAGGACGCGCTCCTCGCCGACAGCCAGGGCGGGGTTGCGGCGGACGATCTCTTCAGGCCGGAAGCGTGTCGGCGGATCGACGCGGAGTTCGACGCGGAAGGTGGCGGCTTCGCTCCCATGGAGTGAAACGCTCAGGAACTCCTCGCCAACCTCGATAGACAGCATGAGCGCAGTCCCGCGGTTGTTGCGGAAGCGCAGGTCGAGGTAGCCGTACTCGATGGCGGCATCGCGGGCCAGTTCAAAGTAGCGGCGCTCTCCGTAGGAATCCACGCTGTGGCAGTGGCGCTCGACGATTTCGAGACCGGCGAGCAGCGCTGCGTTGTAAAGCACCGTCGAGAGGAGGCAGATCGCGCCACCCGTTTCGGCGGTAAGGCGACGGTCCTTCAGGGCGGCGGCGGGAAGGTAGCCCTCGGCGGCCGTCGGGCGGCGCGCCAGCGCCCAGACCGAGAACACCTCGCCGGGCCGAAGAACCACGCCGTCGAGCTGACGCGCGAGGATGGCCTGGTTCCGGCGCTTCGCCAAGGCGAACTGCTCCTGTCCCGGGTAATCGAGGATCGGCCGCTCGTAGCGGCCCCAAAGGTTCGGAAAGCTCGCGAGATCTCCCCGTTCGCGGGCGAACACAACGGCATCGCGGCGGTCCCGATAGCGCCTGCGGGCCAGCACCACGGCGAGCCGAAGGCGGGCGGGCAAGTAGCGCCGGGCCAGGCTCCGTGCATCCATCTCTTGGTAGAACGCCGCCCGCCTCGCGAAAGTTGCCGCCGTGCGAGAGAAGTGAGACAGCTAACTTGTTTGACCGCCCGCCCGTTCGCGGCGATACTCCTCAGAACATGTGTGCGATTTCTCCCACGGGAGCCCGGCCTCCCTCATCCCCCATAGCTCATCCCTCGTCACTCCCCCATGGCTAAGCCCCCGCCGGCCTATCCCGTCCCGGCGGTCCGTCCGATACCGCCGGCGATCATCGCCCAGGCGATCATCGCCGAGCTGCAGGCGAAGCCGACCGACACGATCGTCCGCACGATCGAGGCGCGCCAGGCACGCTACGCCGAGTGGCCGGAGGGCCTCGACTCGCGCCTGGTTGAGACGCTGGCGAAGCGCGGCATCGAGCGCCCCTACATCCACCAGGCGAAGGCGATCGAGGCCGCCCGGGCCGGCCGTAACGTCGTCGTCGTTACCCCCACGGCCAGCGGCAAGACGCTCTGCTACAACGTCCCGGTCCTCAATACGATCCTGAAGGACCCATCGGCCCGGGCGCTCTACCTCTTCCCGACGAAGGCCCTCGCCCAGGACCAGCTGGACGAACTGCACGGCATGATCACCGCCCTCGGCGCCGATATCGGGACGTTTACGTACGACGGCGACACCCCGGCCGATGCCCGCCGCGCCGTCCGTACGGCGGGCCACATCGTCCTTACGAACCCCGACATGCTCCACAGCGGCGTCC
>CAZQCR010000173.1:0-6958 GCA_964591745.1 uncultured Anaerolineaceae bacterium | reverse complement strand
AGGCGCCCCACCAGCGGTCCGGCGATGTCGCCAATCAGCGTCGGTACATTGGCCCGCACCAAGCCGATCGGTGGCGTCTCCAACTGCTGCAGGCTGCCGATCTTGCCCGGGGAATGCGCCGGATCGCGGTCACCGGCTCCGGCGCCACCGTCCTCACCCGCGTGCGAGAGGCGGCCGATACCCTCCTAATGATCGGGGCAACCCGCGTGCCCCGTCAGCTCGACGAGCTGGCCGCCGAGTACGGCGCCGTGAGCGGTCTCGCGGGCTCACCGGCGGATGGCCGGATCGCACTCGTCGCCTCTGGCCCTGCCCGGCCCGACCGCGTCCTCGTCCTGGATACGCTCGCGGAAAGCAACATCAGTGTGCGGCGGCGGAGCGACGGCGAGATCGTCCCGCCCGCCGCGCTCTCGCGCCCTGAGCACATCAGCTGGCTTTCGTTCGATGGAGAGGAGGCCCACGGCCTGTACTACCCACCCGCCAGCGACAGCTTCGAAAGCGCCGGGCCCGCACCGGTCGTCGTGCTAGTCCACGGCGGCCCCACCAGCCAGGTGCGGGCCGGCTGGAACACGAACGCCCAGTTCTTCGCCACCCGCGGCTATGGCGTTCTGCTCGTGAACTACCGTGGCAGCACGGGCTATGGCCGCGAATACATGCTGAAGCTGCGTGAAAGCTGGGGCGTCTACGACGTCCAGGATACCGCCCGGGGCGTCGACGCTCTTGTTCAGCGTGGCCTGGCCGATCCCGGTAAGGCGGTGATCATGGGCGGAAGCGCGGGCGGATACACGGTCCTCAAGTCACTTGTCGATATGCCGGGCTTCTACAAAGCGGGCGTCTGCATGTTCGGCGTATCGAACCTGTTCACGCTGGCCAGCGACACCCACAAGTTCGAGGCCCGCTATCTCGATTCGCTGATTGGTCCTCTGCCCGAAGCGGCCGCACGGTATCGCGAACGTTCGCCGATCTTCCATGCGGACCGGATCGTCGACCCTGTCGCGCTCTTCCAGGGCGACATCGACCGGGTGGTGCCTCGTGCTCAGTCGGACGCGATCGCCGCGTCGCTAAGCGGCCGTGGAGTTCCCCACGAATACCACGTCTACGAGGGCGAAGGCCATGGCTGGCGGAAAGCCGAGACGATCGAGCACTTCTGGAACGCTGTAGAGCGCTTTCTTCGCGAGCACGTGCTCTATGCCTGAGCAGCGGGTGCATGGGCCGATGGTGGTAGGATGCGGCGATGGCCGATGAGTGCCTGTTCTGCAGAATGGCCAGCGGCGTGATCGACGTTCCGCGCGTCGCCGAGAACGCTGACGCCTTCGCGATTCGCGACATCAATCCCCGGGCGCCCGTGCACGTGCTCGTTATCCCGAAGACGCACATCGCCGATGCTCGCTCCCTGGAGTGGGGCCACGGCGAGTTGCTGACTTCGCTCTTCGTCCTGGCCTCGGAGGTCGCCCGCCTGGAGGGGGTCCACGAGTCTGGCTACCGGCTTGCCTTCAACGTGGGCGACGCGGCTGGGATGACGGTCCAGCACCTTCACCTCCACCTCCTCGGCGGCCGGCCGCTGGGGCCGGAGGGCTGATGGCTCAGAGCCTGCGCGCCCAGATCGACGCTGTTCGCCTGGAGCTGGAATCCCGGCCGCCCGGGCTGGTTCGCCATATCGAGCGCGTGGTCACAGAAGCTGTGGCGCTCGCGGCCGCCTGGGACATCGATCCGGAGCGCGCCGAGCTTGCGGCCTGGGGCCACGACCTGTTCCGATCGCACAGCGCGGCGGAACAGCTTCAATTGGCCCGGGACGTCGGCATCGCGGTGACTGAAGATGACGAGGCGCTGCCCGTGATGTTGCACGGCCCGATAGCCGGCGTGGTGCTGCGGGAGCGGTTCGGCGTTCTCGATAAGGAGGTCGTCGCCGCTGTCCGCGACCACACCGCCGGCGCGAAGCGGATGAGCCTGCTCGCGAAGGTGATCCTCCTGGCGGATAAGGTGGAGAAGCGAAAGCGGACCCGGACGCCGGTTATGGGCGAGATCCGCCGGGCGGCGAGGCGCGACCTCGACCTGGCGCTCCTCTGCTGGGCGGATTGGAAGTGGGTGGATGAGCGCGAGCGGGAGTGGCGGAGCTACGCCGCTCACTGGAAGGCCAGGGTAGCCTGGGTGGCCGAACATCATGCCGACCTGGCGATGCCGATGCCCGTAGCGCTCCCGGCACCGACGCGATCGAAGAGCGGTTCCCGGAAGCGGAAGCGCTAAGGCAGTTTGATGACCTGGCCGACCTCGAGGTTGGTGCAGTCAGCGTTGATCGTGGGGTTGAGTGCCTGGATCTGCTCGACAGTCGTGTTGTTATCGTCGGCGATGATCCCGCAGTTGTCGCCGTCTACCACCGTATAGGTCTTGGCGCCGTTCGTTGGCGTCGTTGTTGTGGTCGCTGGCGTTCCCGTGCGTGGAGTCCCCGTCTGCGTGCCGGTCGTAACGGTTGGCGTGCCAGGGCGCGGTGTGGTCGTGGTCGTGTTTGCGGCGGTGTTGGTGCGGCTTGCCGCCAGCTGGGATCGCGAGACATCGGCCGGGGAGATAGCGCTGTTGTCATCGCCGCCAACGACGGACTGAATCCAGAAGGCCAGGGCGATGACGACGCCAGCGAGCACGAAGAGGCCGATCGTCAGAACGGGCATGCTTATCCCGCCCGTACGTGGACGGGGATTCAGGCTGCCGGGGCGGGCCGGGCGTTCAGCCGTGGCGCCGGCGGACCGCGGCGCCTTCGGCTCGCGCGGAGTCTGTTCGCGGGGCGCCTTGCCCCGGGGCCCTCGATCGAGGGGGGTTGGCGCGACGGCCGACGTGGTGGAAGCCACACCTTCGCCGCGGAAGACGGGGCAGGTGGGGTGGTTCGCTCCCAGGCAGAAGCTTTCCTGGTGGTTGGTCGCTATCCGCGTCGGTGTTTCCAGCCGATAGCAACGGTGCGCTTCGGTGGCGTAGGTCGCGTGCGAATCGGCGTCGTCGGCCAGCCCGAGGTACGGGCATACGTTGGGGAATTCGTCCTGGTTGCTTGGGAAGCTCACTCTCGCTCCTCAGGGGCCGGGGGCTGCCACGTTCTTTCTCGCGTATCGTGGCACGGCTTGCGGCGCAGAGCAACGGGAAAGTGCAAGGAACCGCTAAGGTTCCTGCACGAATTCGGAAATTGGCCCCGGAACGGCGCGGGTTGAGGCGCCGTCCCGGGTTGCGACGGGGAGGAAAATGTCGCCGGGCTCCCCCTGGTCGGGAGGGTGCCTGTATGGAAAGACGGTTGCTCCGCTCGGCTCGACAGCTCTTCGGCGGCGACGGTTGCGTGGACGTTTCGGTACGGCGGACCGGGGTTGCACGGCACCGCTATAATGGAGCGCATGGCGCGAGACGTGGCCCTGGGCGTTGTGGCGGTTCTCACCTGGGGATGGCTGCTCTTCGTCGTCGTGAGCAACGGCGGATTCCCGTTACCGGGGAGCGCGGATGGCTGGGCATGGGGTATCATGCTCTGCATCGGTTGGGCGAGCCTCGTTAGCATGCTCTTTATGGAGTAGAGGCTGCACGGAACGGGTTCCTGGCGCAAAGCGTGACGACTGATCGCGCTTTGACAGAGCACCGACCTGTGATAACCTGCCAGATCGGCGCTAGAAGCAGACCAGCTGTCTTATTTTCGGCAGGTCGCGAAGCAGAGTGCTTGAAGACGGTCGTCGCCGATGTTCGGATGACGACGCTGTTCACGAACAGGCTTTTCGGCCTGTTTTCGTGCCCAAAACGAAAGATGCGGCAGACGCGTTCGGAAGCCCCTGGTGGGGACGTTCGAGCAGTTTGTCAGCGACATGCAAGGGGAGCAGCGATGCCGACCATTAACCAGTTGGTCCGCAAGGGCCGAGTGCCCAAGAACAAGAAGTCCGGCGCTCCCGCGCTGCTCTTCAGCTTCAACTCGCACTCGGGAAAGATGTCCAAGGCTACGGGCCGCGGCTCACCGCAAAAGCGTGGCGTCTGTACTCAGGTTCGAACGCAGACACCGAAGAAGCCGAACTCGGCTCTTCGTAAGGTCGCGCGCGTGCGCCTTTCTAACGGGATCGAGGTCACGGCCTATATCCCGGGGGAAGGGCACAGCCTCCAGGAGCACTCCGTCGTCCTCGTTCGCGGTGGCCGCGTAAAGGACCTGCCGGGTGTGCGCTATCACATCGTCCGTGGCGCCCTGGATGCGACCGGTGTGACCAATCGCAAGCAGGGGCGCAGCAAGTACGGCACGCGTAAAAACGCGGCAGTGGCCGGGCGCCGGAAGTAAGGGGTACTGCAACATGGCACGACGTAACCGCCCTGAACGGCGTCCGATTCCACCGGACTCGCGGTACAACAACGTCACCGTCCAGATCCTGATCAACAAGCTCATGACGCGCGGTAAGAAGAGCACGTCGGAGCGGGTGGTCTACGGCGCATTCGACCGGATCCAGACTCAAACAGGTCGCGATCCGCTGGACATCTTCCAGATGGCCGTTCGTAACACGACGCCTGTGCTAGAAGTGAAGCCGCGGCGTGTTGGTGGTGCCACTTACCAGGTGCCCGTGGAGATTCGGCCTGACCGCCGGATTGCGCTCTCCATGCGCTGGCTGCTCACTTCCGCCCGCACGCGCGGCGGCCGTTCCATGTCAGAACGCCTGGCCGGTGAACTGATGGACGCGGCGAACAACACTGGCGCCGCCATCAAGCGCCGCGACGATACACACCGCATGGCGGAGGCAAACCGTGCCTTCGTCCACTACCGCTGGTAGCGGTTCGGAGAGGGTTCACCCGTTCATGCCCCGTCTAGTTGATATCGACCGCATTCGGAACATCGGAATCATTGCCCACATTGACGCGGGTAAGACGACCGTGACCGAACGGATCCTGTTCTATACCGGCAAGACCTACAAGATCGGTGAAGTCCACGAGGGCAGCGCCACGATGGACTGGATGGAGCAGGAACGCGAGCGCGGGATCACCATCACCTCTGCCGCGACCACGGCGGAATGGGCCGATCACTCGATCAACATCATCGATACTCCCGGCCACGTCGATTTCACGGCCGAAGTGGAACGCAGCCTTCGCGTGCTCGACGGTGGCGTTGTTTGCTTCGATAGCGTCGCCGGCGTCGAGCCGCAGTCCGAGACGGTGTGGCGCCAGGCGGACCGCTACGGCGTTCCCCGGATCTGCTTCGTTAACAAGATGGACCGCACCGGCGCCGACTATGAGCGAACGATCGCGATGATGATCGATCGCCTCGGCGCCAATCCGATCCCCATTCACCTGCCCAAGGGCGTCGAAGGCGACTTCGACGGTTGCATCGATCTTATCGAGATGTGCTGGTGGTGGTTCGGCGGAGACAAAGGCGCCTCCGCGGAGCGGCGGGAGATCCCGGCGGACATGATGGACGCTGTGAAGGCCGCCCGCGACCGGATGGTTGAAGGCATCGGCAACGTCGATGACCAGATCGCGATCAGCTACCTGGAAGGCCACGATGTCAACAGCCACGAGCTTAAGCAGGCCCTCCGGCGCGTAACGCTGGCCAACCTGGCAACGCCGGTGCTCTGCGGTTCGGCACTGCGCAACAAGGGTGTTCAGCTCTTGCTCGACGCGGTGGTGGACTATCTGCCGAGCCCGCGAGACGTTCCCCCGGTCCGTGGCATCGACCCCAAGAACGGCGGCGAGGTGGAGCGCAAGCCTCTCGACGAAGAGCCTCTGAGCGCGATCGCCTTTAAGATCGTGACCGACCCCTACGTTGGCCGCCTCGCCTACTTCCGTGTCTATAGCGGCGTGCTGAAGGCGGGCGAAGGCATTTACAACGCCACGAAGGGCGAACGCGAACGAATCGGCCGTGTCCTCCTGATGCACGCCAACCAGCGTGAAGAAGTCGGCGAGGTCTACGCCGGCGGCATCGCCGCCGCCGTCGGGCTGAAGAAGACGTTCACCGGCGATACGCTTTCCAGCTACGAGCACCCGGTGATCCTGGAGAACATCCAGTTCCCCGAGCCCGTTATCCGAGTCGCCCTTGAGCCGAAGAGCAAGGAAGACCAGGACCGTATGGCCGAATCGCTCATGAAGATGAGCGAGGAGGACCCGACCTTCCACTGGCACTTTGAGGAAGAGACCGGCCAGACTCTCATCTCGGGGATGGGCGAACTCCACCTCGAAGTGATCGTGGACCGGATGTTCCGCGAACATAAGGTCGCGGCGAACGTCGGCCGGCCCCAGGTGAGCTACCGCGAGGCGCTCACCCACAAGGCCCGCGCCGAGGGCCGATTCGTCCGCCAGAGCGGCGGGCGTGGCCAGTACGGCGTCGTCGAGCTCGAAGTCGAGCCGTTGGAGCGCGGACAGGGCTTCCAGTTCGAGAACAAGACGGTCGGCGGTACCGTGGCGAAAGAGTATGTCCCGGCCGTGCAGGCCGGGGCGCGGGAAGCGCTCCAGGGCGGCATCCTCGCCGGCTACCCCGTGCTCGATGTCAAAGTCACGCTCATCGATGGGCAGATGCACGCCGTCGACTCATCGGAGATGGCCTTCAAGAACGCCGGTTCGATCGGCGTGAAAGAGGCGGCCCGGCGTGCCGGGCCCGTCATCCTTGAGCCGATCATGCGTGTCGAAGTTCGCTGTCCGGAGGACTACTTCGGCTCTGTTGTTGGCGACATCAACAGCCGCCGGGGGATGATCACGGGCACCGAATCGATGGGGAAGACCCAGATCGTCCATTCGATGGTCCCGCTCGCGGAGACCTTCGGGTACTCGACCGACCTGCGATCACTTTCGCAGGGGCGGGCGAGCTACAGCATGGAGTTCGACCACTACGAAGAAGTACCGAAGAACGTTGCGGCCACGCTTACGAAGCAGGCCGCGGGCGTCGCGTAACCACCCGGAACACAGGAAGGAAGGCAAAGGTCGATGGCAAAGGCGAAATTTGAACGGAACAAGCCGCACGTAAACGTGGGGACGATCG
>CAZQCR010000172.1:0-7031 GCA_964591745.1 uncultured Anaerolineaceae bacterium | reverse complement strand
GCCAGGGCGATGACGATGGCACCGGCGACCATCGAGCGTTCCATGCCGGCGACGAAGGCATCACGAGCGGCGATAATCAGCGCGCCATCGGGCTGTGAGGCGGCTATGTCGGCGGCCGCTGCGATGGAGCCGCGGACGGCGGCGGCGGCTTCGGCGGAGAGGCCGTCGGTGGCTCCGCTGACGCTCTGGCGGTAGCCGGCGTTGAGCATGCTGCCGAAGAGGGCGATGCCGATGGCGGCGCCGACTTCGCGCGTCGCATCGTTCACGGCCGAGGCGACGCCGCGCTTGGCGGCGGGGACGGCGGAGATGATGGCTGAGGTCCCCGGCGCCATGCCTGCTCCCAGCCCGAGGCCCAGGACAACCATGGCTATGGCGGAATCCGTGTAGCCCGAAGCGGCATCGAGGCGGCTGACGAGGAGCATGCCGGCGGCCATGAGGACCAAACCCCCGGTGACGACGGGCCGCATGCCATGCTGGCGGGAAAGTACGGCGGCGATGGGCGACGCGGCCATGAGCATGGCGCCCATCGGCGCGAGGGCGAGCCCGGCCTGGAGCGGGGTGTACCCGGCGACCCACTGGAGGTACTGCACGAAGACGTAGAAGAACCCGAACACGACCGCGAAAAGGACCGTGAGCGAGAGCGCACCGGCGGCGAAGCCTCGAACGCGGAAGAGGCGCGGGTCGAGGAGGGGATGGCGCGCCCGGAGCTCCCAGGCGACGAAAGCCGCGACCAACGCGAGGCCGCCGGCGAATCCGAGGACGACGAGGGCATCCCCCCAACCGCGTGCTGGCCCTTCGGTGATGCCGTACACGAGCGCTCCCAGGCCAGCGGCGGACAGGATGCCGCCGACGAAGTCGATGGGCGCGGTATCGACGGCTTTCGTACGGGGGGCGACGGCGAGGACGGCGGCGAGGGCGACGAGCGCGAAGCCGCCGTTGAAGACGAAGACGGATCGCCAGCTGAAGTACTCGAGGAGCGCTCCGCAAGCGACCAGGCCGATCATGCCACCGGCGCCGGTCACGCCGGCCCAGAGGCCGACGGCCTTGTCGCGTTCGTCCTCGGGAAAGACGTCGGTGATGACGGAGAGGGTGACGGGCATGGTGAGGGCGGCGCCGACTCCCGCGAACGTGCGAAGGGAGATGATGGTGAGCGGGTCTTTCGTAGCAAGAGCGAGGAAGCAGGGCGCCGCGAAGAGGACCAGCCCGGCGATAATCACGCGTCTGCGGCCATAGCGGTCCCCGAGGGCGCCGGCGGGGAGGAGGAGCGCGGCGAAGACGAGGGCGTAGCCATCGACCATCCACTGCAGCTGGCCCTGGGTTGCGCCCGTATCGCGGGCGATGCCGGGGAGTGCGACGTTGAGCGACGCGACAGCGGCGATGACGGCTGCGAGGGCGAGACACATCGCGCCGAGGATGGCCCAGCGGCGCGGGCGGGAGACGTAGGGCTGTGTCACAGGCCGTGAGGATACAGGCGGAGAGCGATAGCGGGCCGCCGCCTTCCCGTGGGGGCGGGTTTGTGGTCAAGTAGAGGGATGTTCATTTTCAAGATGATCGCGGTCATTGGAATGCCGCTGGCGATGGCGATCGGCGGCATCGTCGCCTGGCGCCAATCGAAGCGCGGAAACGACCCGGTCGCGGTTGCGGCTGATACCTGGCGCGACACCTCGCTCGACGACTGGCGGCGGGAGCGCGATGAGCAGGTCGAACTGGAGCGGGAGATGCGAGTTGCGAACCCGGGGCCGAGCGACACGGCGGCTTCGGGTAAGGAAGAGTCCGTAGAGAAGAAACAGCAGCACAGGATCGGCGGGTAGGGTGCCCTCACCCCGCTGCCCCTCTCCCACAGCGGCGGTCGAGGGGAGCGCCAGGTTGGGTGGGCCTACCGGTCCACTGCGTTCCGTACGTCAATCACTTGAGGAAAAAGGAACGGAGCGCGGCGATCGTGGCCTCGGGCGCTTCTTCGGGGATGAAGTGGCCGCAGGGCAGGGCGAGGCCGCGAACGTCTTCGGCCCACTCTTTCCAGACGTCGAGGACATCGTTTCGGCTGCCGGGTGCACGGCCTTCGCCCCAGATGGCGAGCATGGGGGCGCTGATCTTCCGCTGGCCGTAGTCGGCGGCGTCGATCTCGACATCGAGTGTTGCGCCGGCGCGGTAGCACTCGCAGGAGCCGTGGACGACGGCCGGATCGGCGAAGCAGCGTTCGTATTCGGCCATCGCTTCTGGAGCGAAGGAGAAGCCGGGAGCGGCCCAGCGAGCGAGGCAGTTGTGCAGGTAAAAGAGCGGGTCGCCGGCGATGAGCCTCTCGGGCAGGGGTTCGGGTTGGGCGAGGAAGAACCAGTGGTACCCGCCGATCGCGGCGCGACGGGACTCCAGCTTCTGCCACTGGATGTAGGTGGGTACGACATCGAGGGTGGCAAGCTTCGTGACCACGTCCGGGTGGTCGAGGGCCATCCGATAGGTGACGCGCGCACCGCGGTCGTGACCGGCGACGGCGAAGCGGTCGAAGCCGAGGCTGGCCATGACTTCGACCATATCCTGGGCCATGAGGCGCTTGGTGTAGGCGCTGCCGTGGGTGGAGGCGGGCTTGCTGGAATCGCCATAGCCGCGGAGATCGGGGCAGACGACGGTGAAGTCCGCGGCGAGGGCGGGTGCGACGGCGTGCCACATGGCGTGCGTTTGCGGATAGCCGTGGAGGAGGAGCAGGGGCGGCCCGGAGCCGCCCGCGCGGAGGTTTATCTCTGCGCCCGATGTGGTCACGCGACGGAGGGAGAAGCCTTCGAACATGGGCGGGAGGATAGCACGGTTCGAAGGTCCGAGGCCCGAAGTCCGAGTCTCGTCCCTCGCCCCTCGTCCGGGGTAGACTGCGTCCACGAAACGGACGGAGTGTACATGATGGACTTTTCGGACATTCGCTACGAGATCGAGGATTTTGTGGCGACGATTACGCTGAACAGGCCGGAGAAGCTGAACGCGGCAAGCTGGGGTACGTGGGCGGAGATCGAGAACGCGATCGCCCTCGCCAACGTGGACGACGACGTGCGCTGCGTGGTGATCACGGGCGAGGGCCGGGGATTCTGCGCCGGGACGGACCTGACGGTGACGACTTCGGAGGACCAGTGGCCGAAGCGGCCCCACGCCGGGCGTGGCGGCCGGGTGCGTTCGCGGTACCTGGGCACCTCGGACGTGTACAACTGCGCCAAGCCGACGATTGCGGCGGTGAATGGCGTCTCGGTGGGGGCGGGCTTTTCGCTGGCGCTGGCCTGCGACATACGGATCGCGGCGGAGAACGCACGGTTCAGCGCGATCTTCGTGAAGCGGGCGATCGTTGCGGATACGGGCTGCACCTGGTTCCTGCCGCGGCTGATTGGACCGGCGCGGGCGCTGGAGCTGCTCTACACGGGCCGCATGGTGAACGCCCAGGACGCGCTGGCGATGGGGCTGGTGAACGAAGTGGTGCCGGGCGATGCATTGATGGCACGGGCACGCGCGCTCGCGACGGAGATCGCGCACGGGCCATCGCTGGCGATCGAACTGGATAAGCGGCTCGTGCGGGAGGCGTTCGACCGGGGGCTGGAGGAGCACACGGAGCTGGAGCAGTTCCTGCAGGGCTATACGCACGGCACGGAAGACGCGGCGGAGGGGCGCAATTCGTTCCTGGAAAAGCGCGAGCCGGTGTTCAAAGGCCGGTGAGGCGGCAGGTGGGCGGGCTCGCCGCGAGCGCTGGGAGATGGACCTCCCGCGAGACTTTGAGGAGGACTGAGTGACACCGGAGGAATGGAACGCGCGCAGCGAGGGACGGCTGCCGGGCCTTGTTGGCGTTGAGGTGACGGCGATTGGGCGGGGGTTCGCGAACGGGCGCATCGCCGTGCAACCGCACCACTGGGCGCCGAACGGGTTTCTCCACGCGGCGACGGTCATCGCGCTCGCGGATACGCTCTGCGGCTACGGCTGCAGCGAAAGCTGGCCGGATGGCGCGAGCGGGTTCACCACTATCGAGCTGAAGAGCAACTTCTTGGGGACGGTGCGAGAAGGGGCGATCGTTGCGGAGGCGAAGATGATCCACGGTGGGCGGATGACCCAGGTCTGGGACGCCGAGGTGAGGGACGAGGCGACGGGCAAGGCGATCGCAACCTTCCGCTGCACGCAGATGATCCTCTACCCGCGAACGTGACGGACCTCCAATCCTTCGACCGGGTCGCGGACGTATACGACGCGACGCGTGGATTTCCGCCGGAAGCAGAGGCACGGGTCGCGGCAGGGCTGGCGGAACTGCTGGCGCCGGGTTCGCGGCTGATCGAGGTGGGAGTGGGAACTGGCCGGGTGGCCGCGCCATTGGCGGCGCACGGCATCGCGATCACGGGAATCGACATCTCACGGAAGATGTTGGAGATACTGGGGGAGAAGACGGACGGTGTGATGCCGGTGCTGGCCGAGGCGGGACACCTGCCGTTCCGGGACGGCACGTTCGATGCGGGTCTGTTCGTGCACATCCTCCACCTGGTGCCGGACGTGGAGGGAACGATCCGGGAGACCGTGCGGGTGATCCGGCCGGGGGGAACGCTGCTAGCGTGCGCGACCTCGTACGGGCCGAACGCGGGGCAGGAAGCGGGCGAGATCATCCGGCGTGCCATCTCAGAAGTGGCGGGGCACACGCCGCCGCCGTTCAACTCCAACGACCGGTCGACCGTAGCCGAAGGACAGGGAGAGCGCGGCGGGCGGGGGCGGCTGAACCGATCGGAGCCGCCGTTCCTGCGCGCGATGGCGGAGATTGGGGCGAACCTTACGGAGCGGGAGCTGGCCCGCTGGCGAGTTGCCAGTACGGCCCGTGGACTTCTGGATGAGGTGCTTGCGCAGCTTCATTCGCAGACGTGGAGCATCCCAGTAGCGCTGCTCCCTGAGATCGTGGAGCGGGCGCAACCGGGAGTGGTCGCGGTCATGGGTGGGCTGGATACGCGCGTGGAGGCTGAGGCGGTGTTCCGGGTCCACGTGGCGCGTCTGCCCGGGGGGTGATCAGGCGGCGGCGGCGGCGTTTTGCATCCGGGCGTGGAGATCGCGGGCGGCGACCGTGAGCATCTCGCGGGCCTGTCCCATGCGGCCATCGAACTGGGCGACCCCGCCGCTGAGGAGGATGCTGGTGGAGTGGCCGTTGGCGACGATCGGGGCCAGGGCGAAGCGAGCCTGGGCACGTTCGACAAAGACACCCGCGCGAGCCTGGTCGGCATCGAGAATGGCGGCGAAACCGCGTCGGGCGACGCGGCAGACACCATCGATCCCGGAGATTCGGACGAGCTGCTGGGAGGCGGCGGCGATGAGTTCGGGTGAGAGCGGCTTTTCCGGGTTGGCGCCATCGCGAAGCTGGAAGAGGACGACGGAGAACGGCTCGTTCTTGCGGGCGGATTCGGCGACGTGGCGCACGAATTCGATATCGAGCTTACCGAGCGTTCCGAGGCCGGTCTCGGGATCGGTGACGGCGGCCTGGGCGGCGCGGGATTCACGCGACTCGACCTGGTCTTTGTAGCTGGCCAGTTCGGTTTCGAACGACTCCGCCCGCTCCTGCCAGCGGCGGGCTTCGGACTCAGCTTCTTCGAGGCGTCCGGTAGCCTGCTGGCCGTTGATCCGGGCGCGTCGAAGCAGAATGACCTGGATGAGGCCGATGAGGGCGGTGACACCCATGGCCGCGAGGGCGCCGGCGAGGACGTAAGTAAGGACGGCGAAGGCCAGGCCGATGGCGAAGAATTCGCCGGGGAAACGGTTCACCGGGCGGAAGAGCGAAGACCGGTCGCGCTTCATGCGACTACCTCATCGTGGATTGTTGATCAGAGTGTCGGCAGGGGGACGGGCGCGCATCAGGGCCACGCGAGGCATTGGCGGTGAATTCGGCGGGGCAAACGCCGGGGCGCGGCGGGGGCGGGCTCAGACGGGCGGAGTTGAGCCGTGGTATTGTCGGCCTATCCGGCACCGAGGAATCGCCAATGTTTCCGCCACCTTCGCCCTGGAAGAGGCTTGCCAAACCGGACCCGGAACACGAGTACGTGGCGTTCTTCTCGATGTTCCCGATGCGCAGCGTTCGCTTTGTCCCGGGCTTCCTGCGGCGTGTGGGCCAGGTGCGCGGGCAGCTGGGGACGACGCCGGGCGTGGTGGGGTATTCTTTCGGCGCGCGCTTTCCGTTTCGGAAGTTCTACACGCTGAGCGCGTGGGAAGACCGCGAGAGCCTCGAGGCGTTCACGCATGCGGGTCGACACGGGGAGGCGTACGCAGCCGAACCGGCCCACCTTTCCGGGCCGAGCACGTTCATCTCCTGGACGGTGAAGGGGAAGGATCTGCCGTTGCGCTGGGAGGACGCGCTGGCGCGAGAGAAGGCGAGAGCGGCTGGCAAGTCTTCGTGAACTCTTGAATCCGGCCGCAAGGCGGGGCCGTATAAGAAGCGTGATGCTGCCGGCGGCCCCGGAGGGATGGGATAGCGGGGCCGCCGGCCACATCCACGAGGTGCCGGTCCACAGGACACGTCGACTGGCGTAGGATGCGCCCAGCTGAGAACGCTGGAGGTGTGCCAGATGGCCTACATGATGGTCCGGTTGCAGTGCCGGTATGGGCGGGTCGAAGAATTTGGCGAGATCATGTCGCATCTCGTGCCCCACCTGGAGAAGGCGGGCTGGCGGCTGCACGGGGCGTACCAGGTGAGCATCGGCCGCCTGAACAAAGTGTGGGACCTGTGGGAGATCCCGGATGCGAACGCGCGGTCGCTGACGGGCGTGGCCTTCGCGGACCCGGAGGCGCGCGAGTGGGCAGGACGGCTGGCGGACTGCCTGGAGGAGGAGGAACTCGAGATCCTGGAGGAGCTGCAGTATTCGAAGGACGCACGGGCGCGGCAGCGGGGGTAGGGACACGATCAGTCGCGGCCGGCCACCCGGACAACAGCCTGAACGTGGCGGCCATGAGCTGCGTTGCGGATGCAGGGCTGCCGGTGCCCGCGCCGAAGGAGCTTCGCGGCGGGTTGGTTATCTACGACAAGTACGCGGTCCCCGCCGATATTC
>CAZQCR010000171.1:0-7042 GCA_964591745.1 uncultured Anaerolineaceae bacterium | reverse complement strand
GTCTCGACGTCCGGCTCGCCGGGGCGGCCCGACTGGGCGTACCAGGAGAAGGCCGACGGGTCGACGCGGCCCGGCCGGGTGGCGGCCCGGGAGAGGCCCCACATCTCCGGAGTCAGGGCGGGGACCATCGCTTCGCCGGAGGTGCGACTGATGATTGAGAGCCCGGACGTGGTCCAGACGACATCGCCCTGGGGCCCGGCAAACTGGGGGCCGCGGCCGGGAAGGGCGTTGGGCGGGGGCGTGAGCACGACTCCCGACGGCTTCAGGACGAACTGCTCCGCGCCGCTGGCCAGGCGCTGGCGGATGAGGACCTCGCCACTCCGGTGCGCGCCGAGCACCTCGGCGCCGCCGGGGAAGGTGTCGGCAATCGCCCAGGAGAGGCCGCCATCCGTCGAGCGGAAGAGGGCAGTCTCAGCCTCACCGTCGATGGGGCCGGAGAAGGCGTGCCCGCACGCCCCCTGGACGCAAACAGCGATGACGATGTCGCTCGCATCGCCGGCAGCCCAGGCAGAGATGATGTAGCCGCCCGGCGGCGCGCGGAACAGGACGTCGGCGGCGACGTTGCCCGAGGCGTCGCGGTAGACGCGCTCAAGCGCTTCCGGTGGTTCGATGCAGCGGCCGCAGCCGGTAAGCAGGTAGATGATGAGCCCGGCCGGGAGCGGGACGGCGGGTTCGACGGAGACGGTCACGGGGCGGCTGGCCGTGCCACGCGCCGGCTGTGCGGTCGACGCTGTGGTGACAACGGGCGGCTGGGCCGCTGGCGCCAGCGGGAGTGGCCCGGCGTCCTCGCCCGACGTGATCCACCAGGCGAGGCCGGCGACGAGGACCGCGCCAAGCACGACGGATACGAGGGCGGGCAGCCAGGCCCTGCGTGCCGGTGAAGCGGCGGGCGCAGCGCTGCCGGTTGTGGCGGGCTGAGGCAGGGAGGGCGTGAACGATGCGGGAGTGGACGGATCCCAGGCTCGGAGGGCGGACCGTTCGGAGACGTGCGCGAGCGCCATCAGGCGATCGATACGCAGCCGAACCTGGCCGACGGAGAGGCCGAGGCGGACGGCGGTTTCGGCGTCGACAGTGCCCGCGTTCACGAGAGCGAGGAGCATGGCGTCGCCCGCGCTGATGGTGGTGAGGGCCGGTTCATCGTGCATGGGAGCGCGCTGCGGGGGCCGCGCCGGGCTGGTGGATGGGTGCGCGGAACATGGGACGATTCTACGAGCGCGGGCCGAGGGGCGTCATTGGGTGGAGCGGGCCGGGCGTGTGCGGCAGCCCGTGGCCCCGGAGGGGCCACGACTACCGGAGTTCGTCCGTCAGGCGAGGGCGCGCTGACGGGCCGGGATCTTGATGTGTTCGAGAACGTCGCTGCCGACGGTCTGGACGATCTTGTCCCATTCGTCGAGTTCCCATTCACCGACGAAGGTGACGGCCCAGCCGGACTTGCCAGCGCGAGCCGTCCGCCCGATGCGGTGGATGTACTCCTCGGGGTTCTGGGGCACGTCGTAGTTGATGACGTGCTGGATGTCGGGGATATCGAGGCCGCGGGCGGCCACGTTCGTGGCGACGAGGACCTGGAGCTGGCCGCCGCGGAAGGACTGCATGACGCGGTCACGTTCGCCCTGGCTGAGGTCTCCGTGGATGGCGCGAGCGGGGATGCCGGCACCCTGGAGGCGCTCGGTGAGCTGGTCGACGCCACGCTTGGTGCGCCGGAAGATCAGCGATCGGCCGAGGTCCGAGGTGTCGTTGAGGTACATGATGGCGTGGAACTTCTCGCGCTCGGCCACCTCGCAGTAGCGCTGAACGACGTTGTCCTGGGTCTGGTGTTCGGGAGCGATGGCGACCTGGCGGGCGTAGCGCATGTAGCGGCTGGTCAGCCGGGCGATCGCCATTGGCATGGTCGCGCTGAAGAGGGCCGTCTGGCGGTCCTTAGGCGCGGCCCGAAGGATGCGGTCGATGTGGGGCATGAAGCCGATATCCAGCATCTGATCGGCCTCATCGAGGATGGCGAAGCGAAGGCCGGCGAGGCTGAGCGTGCCGCGATCGAGATGGTCGATAACGCGGCCCGGCGTGCCGACGACGACGTGGGCGGAGCGCTCCAGGCGGGAGAAATCGCCGGAGAGGGAGCGGCCGCCGACGAGTCCGACGACGCTAAAGCCGTAGAACTTCGCGAGGTGCTCCATGACGCCCTGGACCTGGACAGCGAGTTCACGCGTGGGGACGAGGATGATGGCCTGGGTGGCCGGGTTGGTGGCATCGATGCCGCGAGAGACGGGCAGGCCGAAGGCGAGGGTCTTGCCGGTGCCCGTCTGGGCGAGACCGATGAGGTCTTCGCCTTCGAGGAGGATCGGCATCGCTTCGAGCTGAATGGGGGTTGGCTGATCGAAGCCGAGGGCGGCGATGGCGTCGAGACCGGCCTCATCCACGCCGAGGGCGCGGAAGGCTTCGGAATGCGGTGCGATGGCGGGCGGCATGTTGTTGGCGGGGTGACGGCCTTCGCTACGCTCACCGCCCTGACCGCCGGTGCCGCCGCGGCGGGAGCGCCGGCGGCGCTGCTGGTCGCGCTCGGAAGGTGGGGTGGCGACGAAGGACTCAGCGGGTGGTTCGGCGAGAGCGACGGGGGCGGCGGGCGCCGGGGTGGCTCTCGGTGTGGGCGCCAGCGGAGTATCCGCCTGGCGATTTCGGTTGCGCTTAAAGAACAACAGGGTGGGGGGTTCCTTTCGGGGAAGATGTCAGTCGGCGCGACCCGGGAGAGCGCGGGCTCGATTCGGCCACACACGCAGAGCGCTCCCGGGATTCAAGGGGAGCGCCAGACGACAGATCATGTATTTGCCATGAGCCAGAAAGAAACGTGCGCAAAAGCGATACAGTCGCGGTCAACTCCGGAAAGTGTAGCACATAACAGGGGCGTCGCGTGGGGACGGGGGAGCCTTCGCTGCCGAAAAGCCGCCGGCGGACAACCGCGCGCGATCACAGGCGGCCACATCCGACGGTCTACCACACCCCAGGGGGCCGGTTCAGCGAAGCGAGTGCATTGGCGGCAGCCGGCTCAGGCTGTCTCCATGATGAACTCGACCCAGTTGCCGTCCGGGTCCTCGACGATGCCGATATCCAGGCCTGGGCGAGCCGTTCGCCGGGGGACGGCGACCTTGTAGCCGCCGGCGGCACAGGCGGCCAGGACCTCGTCGAGGTTGGAGACGGTCATCGTCCAGTAGCGGTAACCGTAGGCGCCGGCGATGCCGCCCGGTGCAGCCTTGGCCGCTGGTTCCTGGCCGGGCACGAGGATCTTGATGAGGCTGGTGCCGCACATCAGCCGTTCCATGACGGTGCCACCGGCCATCGGCATGGTTCCGACGTGTTCGAAGCCGAGCGTATCGCGGTAGAAGGCGAGGGCCTTTGGGCCGTCGCTGACGACGATCCCGAGGTCGATAGAGTCCTTGGCGAGCTTGACGGACATGGCACTGCTCCAGGGTTCCGGGTTTGGGCGCTCATGCTACACGAGCGGGAGCGTTTGGGATGGGCCGGGACTCCTGGCCGTGGAGTGGCCTTAACGCAGGGGGCGTCGAGCCCACTCCTCCCAGGCGGTCCATGCCAGCTTGTTCCCGCCATCGCTCTTGCGCAGGCCGGTATCGCGGAAGACGCTGGCCGGCCCCGTGCCAGCGAATGCCGGGTCCAGCGCGGCGAGCCAGATGACGGCCGTGATCCCGTTGGCCTCTGCTTCGGCCAGCAGGTTGGCGAGGTAGGCCTCCTGGTCCTCTTCGCTGCCGACGATCGATTCGCCCTCCACTGGCGCGGAAGGGTGAGCGGTTTCCGCGATGATCACCTCGCCGGCGAAGTGAGTCTTGAGCTGGGCGTAGTAATCCCGCGGAAGGTCCCGCGCGGAACGGAGGCCCGCGACATAGGGGTAGGTGCTGATCGCGAGCACGTCCATCACGCCGCGGAAGGCGTCGAGGAGCTCCCACTGGGGCGCGTGAACCTGGTCGAGGGTGCCCTGCAGGTCTTCAAGCTGGAAGGTGGGAAAGACGCGAATGTCCGGGCTCAACGCCTTGGCCCGGCGGTAGGCCTCTTTGTAGAGCGAGAGAAACGCTTCGTACTGCTTCGGCGAGCGTTGGGCGAGCATGTTGATCTCTACGCCGAGAGCCAGGTAATCCGGGTCGTAGTTGCGGACGACGTAGGCCATGTAGGCGAGGAAGGCTTCGCGCAGGTCCGGGTCTTCGAAGCCCACCTGGGGGTCGATGGAGGCGGGCAGGTTGGCTATCCGCCGGCGCTGGACGACGCCATCCGTGGGGTCGATGGCGAAGAAGCGTTGAAGGTTGCCGTACTGGTCGAGGAGGCGGGTTTCCAGCCGGGTGGTCTCTTTGAGTGCCTCCGAAGGTTGAGCGCCCGGGAGAAAGTCCTCCCAGGGCGGCGTCCGTTGAATGAGCACCAAGTCGCCGTACTGGGCCGCCGTAGCGAAGGCGCCGATGTAGGCCTCCCTGCTCTGCTCCGGGGGAAGGGTGCTGAAGCCGATGCGGAGGGCGCGGCTTTCGCCCTCTGGCCGGGGACGGATAACGTCCGGGCCGAGGCGGGAGGTGTCGTCGCTGCAGCTGGAGACGAACGTGAACCCTACGCAGACCAGGAAGAGCGCTAGAATGAGGCGCGCGGGGTGTTGCCTTCGATAGGGAGGGGACTCCGTGCGCGGCCTTTTCTTGGGTGCGATTACCCTCGGCATCATGGTCGGCGTGGGCATCGCTGGCTTCCGGATCATGGCTGGCGGCTCGGACGGCGGGGCAGTTGCCGCCCCCGGAACAGCGACCGTGCGCAGCGACAGTGACGGCGCGCTCGAGGCCGCACGAGCGTACGCGCGTGCCTGGTCAAACGACGAACCCGGCGTGCTTTACAAACTGCTGACACCCGCCGCCCAGCAGGTGTACACGCTCGCCGCGTTCGAAAGCGAGTTCGATGAGTTTTCGGCTGAAATGACCGGGCGCGGCCAAGCCGCCACGGTCGAAGAGGTGCGAGAGGGCCGGGCGCGACTTGGCGTGCATCTGAAGACAGCCTATTTCGGGGACTTTGAATACACCACCACGCTTAACCTCCGCCTTATCTCGGGACGGTGGCTGGTCGAGTGGTCCCCGGCGGCGATTCACCCGGACCTGCTTGGTGGCAACCAGTTTTTGAGCACGATCGAACGGCCGAGGCGGGGCACGATATTCGATCGCAACGGCCAACCGCTGGCGGTCACCCGGGATGTGCGGATGGTCGGACTCAACCGTTCGGTCATCAAGGACGAGCCGGCGGTGCGGGCGGCGCTCATCGCTTTCGGGTTTGGTGAGGGACAGGTTGACGCGGCCTTTAAGAGCACCCTCGGACTGAACCAGCGGGTCGCGGTTGGCCGGACGGGCGATGAACAGGCCGAGACGGCCGCCGCGCTCTCCCGGATCGCGGGCGTCATCATCTACTTCGAATCGCAGCGCGTGCACCCCCTGGGAGCGGCGGCCGCCCACGTGGTGGGCTACACGCGCGAACTAACCGCCGAGGAGCTGAAGGCCCGCCCGGGTGAGGGGCTCCAGGCGGGCGATCGTGTCGGCGCGATCGGGATCGAGGCGGCCATGGACGGCGTGCTCGGTGGCCGTATCGGCGTGGAGTTGGCGCTCGTCGATGTGACGGGCGCCCGCGTCCGGGTTATCCAGGACCGCCCCTTCGTGCCGGCTGCCGACATCACGACGACGCTGGATTCCGCCGTCTTGCGCACCGCCCACGAGCGGCTGGGGCAACGCGCTGGGGCGGCCACGGTCATCGACCCGCTAACGAATGAGATCCTCGCCATCAACAGTTCGCCGTCGTTCGACCCTGACGCGTTCGAGCGCGGAGACCGCGTAGCACTGGAGCAGATCGCCTCGGCGCCGAATTCCCCGCAGGCGAACCGCGCGACGGCGGGGCTCTATTCGGCGGGGTCCACCTTCAAGCTGATTACGGGCGCGGCGGGTCTTTCCAGCGGGCTGTTCAAGACGACCGACCAGCTTTTTTGCGGAGCGAGCTGGGACGGGATCGACCCGCCGCGGAAGAATTGGGAAGGAACGCAGGGCCCACTCACTATCGCCCAGGGGTTGATGCGCTCCTGCAACCCGGTCTTCTATGAGATCGCCCTGCGCCTCTACAACAAGACGGATGGCGCGCTTTCGGCGATGGCCCGGGCGTTTGGCCTGGGAACATCGACGGGGGTGGTTGGCATCGGCGATGAAGCGGGGCTGGTGCCGGATGCGGCCTGGAAGAAGGCGAAGAGGGGCGAGGCCTGGTTCCCTGGAGACGAAGTGAACCTGGGCATCGGCCAGGGCGATCTGCTGATGACGCCGCTCCAACTGGCGAACGCGTATGCGGCATTCCTGGCGGGGAAGCTGCGAATACCCGTTCTGCTCGCGGGCCAGGAGGCGAGCCTGCGCAACGAGATCCCTCTGACGGCCGAACAGGCGGCCCACCTTCGCCTTGGGCTGCAGCTGGTGACGAGTGCCAGCGGGACCGCGAGCGCGGCCTTCGCCAACGCTGGCTACACCAACTTCGGGGGGAAATCCGGGACGGCCGAGGATGTGGGAACGCAGCAGCATGTGTTGTTCGTGGCCTATGCCCCGGTCTCCCAGCCGCGGGCAGTGGCGGCGGTCGTGCTGGATGAGGGGGCCTCGGGTTCCATCGAAGCGGGGCCGATCGCGCGGGACATCGTGCTGGCGGCGCTGCGGTAGGAGGCTGAAGGGAGCCACGGGGCGCGCGGGTTGGTTTTACCGTGGTCGAGGGGCCCAGCGTGACCGCTCCCGAGTGGTCGCGGTACGGTGCCGGGCGCGACGGCATGGGAAGAATGCGAATCGGTGTGACTAGCCCGCGGCGGCGTGCAAGGGTGGGCCGGGCGGTATCGAGCTGTTGGGCGTGACCGCTCCCGAGTGGTCGCGGTACTGTGCCGCGGGCCGCTGGCCAGGGAAGAGTGCGAATCGGTGTGACTGGCCTGGGGCGGCGGCCAGGCGCACTATCCGGAGGTGACAGCGAGAGAACCCATGGAACAGCTGGAGCGGGAGTTCTACCGGGT
>CAZQCR010000170.1:0-7065 GCA_964591745.1 uncultured Anaerolineaceae bacterium | reverse complement strand
GTTCCCGGGCGTGTGCCCGGGTGCGGCCAGCACGCGCAGGCCGTACGACTCGCCATCGCCGTTGAGCAGCCGGTCGGGCGTGTACGGCACGAGCCGCAGGCCCGTCGGCCAGTGCGGGCGCGAGCCGGGCGGTGGATACGCGTCCATCGCCGTCCGTCCGTATACTCGCCGCCGCTCCAGCCCGTCCACGGCCTCGGCCACGACTTCGGGCGGCGCACCACTCCCTGCCACGAACGCGCGCATCCGCCCAAACTCCACGTCGTCCGAAAGCGGAGCGTGGGCTACCAGCGCCACATCGGCCGCGCCAAGCGCGACCGGCACGCCGCGCGTCTGCCACGCCTGGCCCATGCCCGCGTGGTCGCTATGCCCGTGGGTGGCGATAACCTCATCGACGCGCAGGCCGGCCAGCGCCGTGTGGATCGCTTCGAACGCACCCCGGTAGTCCGGGCCGGTGTCGATGAGCACCCGGCCGCTACCCGTACCTACCACGTAAACGTTGTTGTAGCTCAGCGCGATGCGCTGCACGGAAGCCATCGCCCCGAGTGTAACGGCGCCCACCGGAACGGTCCGAGGTGGCCCGGGGGCATTGGCCCCGTTAGTATCCGGGCGTGCCGACTGAAGAGATCACCTCCAACCGCCTCTCCCCCGAAGATGTCCGGATCATCGAGACCATCGCCGCCACCCTCCAGGCGAGCGTCGAGCGCGTCATCGTTGGCAAGCCGGAGATCGTCCGCCTCGCCCTCGTCGCCCTCCTCTGCGAAGGTCACATCCTCCTCGAAGAGGTCCCCGGGACCGGGAAAACGACGCTCGCCCGCTCGATCGCCCGCTCCCTCGGCTGCAGCTTCCGGCGCATCCAGTTCACGCCGGACCTTATGCCCGCCGACATCACGGGCATCAACTACTACAACCAGAAGCTCGGCGAATTCGTCTTTCGTGAAGGCCCCCTCGTCGCCCAGGTCGTGCTCGCCGACGAGATCAACCGCGCGACGCCGCGCACCCAGGCAGCGCTGCTCGAAGCGATGGAAGAGCGCCAGCTCACCGTCGAGGGCGTCACCGTGAAGCTGCCCCGGCCCTTCCTCGTCATCGCCACCCAGAACCCGGTCGAACTCGAAGGCACCTTCCCCCTGCCCGAGGCGCAGCTCGACCGCTTCCTTCTCCGTCTCAAGATCGGCTACCCGGATGAAGACGGCGAGGACGAAATCCTCTCCCGGTTCGAATCGCGGAATCCCCTCGAAGACCTCGAGCCCGTCGTCGAAGCCGAAGAGCTCGTCCGCCTCATCGCCGCCCTCGGGCGGCTCCACGTCGACCCCGTGGTGCGCCGTTACGCCGTCCGCCTCGTGCGCGAGACGCGCGCAGACCCCTCGTTCGAACTTGGCGGCAGCCCGCGCGCGAGCCTCGCCCTGTTCCGCGCCGCTCGCGCCCTCGCGGCTGTCTCCGGCCGCGACTATGTCCTCCCGGATGATGTGAAGACGATGGCGGTCTACGTGCTCCCGCACCGCCTCATCCTCTCCACCCAGGCCCGCCTCCGCGGCCGCGACGCCGACCAGATCCTCGCCGACGTCATCGCCCGCGTTCCGGTCCCCGTCGAATGAGCGCCGCCCGGGGGCTGTCACGCCTGGCCGGGATTGGGGCCTGAGCGATGCCCTTCCGTGACGCCTGGCTGCTCGTCGGCGGTCTCCTGGCGCTCATCGGGTTCGCCGTCTCCGAACCGATCATCACGGCCATCGGGTTCGTCATCATCGTCGTCGGTGGCGTCAGCCGGTACTGGAGCCGCAACATCTTCAAGCGGCTCTCCTTCACGACGACGACGAGCGAATCGCGCGCCTTCATCGACGAGCCGATCACCTTCCACGTCGACATGGAGAACCGGAAGATCCTTCCGCTCCCCTGGTACGAATGGCGGCTCGGCCTCTCCGACGCGATCCGCGTCAAGGATGAGCCCCTCGCCTCCGCCGTCGTCCCCGGCCTGAGCTGGATCACCCGCAAGGGCTCCATGCGCTGGTACGAACGCCGCCGCTGGACTTTCGAGATCTCCTCCGCGCAACGAGGCTACCTCCAGCTTGGCCCCACCATCCTGCGCTCCGCCGACCTCTTCGGCGTCTTCCCGATGCGAAAGGAAGACGAGACGCTCAGACATCTCACCATCTATCCCCGCGTCTTCACCCTGGAGGAGCTGGGATTGCCCTCCGAGCGGCCCTTCGGCGAACGCCGTGGCGGCAGCCGAGTGTTCGAAGACCCGCTCCGGATAGCTGGCCTGCGCGAGTACCGACCTGGCGACCCGATGCGTCGCATCGACTGGAAAGCGACCGCGAGGACGGGTGATCTCACGTCCCGCGTCTATGAACCGTCCGCAACTCAACAGCTCTACATCTGCCTCAACATCGACACCATGGAGCACGCCTGGGAAGGCTACCTCAAGGACGAACTCGAACGCGCCGTCTCCGTTGGCGCCTCGGTCGCCGTCTGGGCGGCCGCGGCCCGCTACGCCGTTGGTATCCTCGCGAACGGCGCCTACCCCGATGCCGACCGTCCGATCCGGCTGCCCCCGTCCCGCTCGCGTGAACAGATCACCAGGATCCTCGACGCTCTCGCGGTCATCCAGCCGCTCACGATGGGGGACCTTGCCGGGACGATGATGCGCGAAAGCAGCCGCATGCCCACCGGCTCAACCATCGTCGTCATCGCCTCCCTCATCCCGGACCCGTTGGCTGGAGTCTTGGTTCGGCTGCACGAACAGGGCCACAAGGTCTTTGTCCTCGCAACTTCCGACCGCGCCCTCGCGAACCTGCCGCCTGGCATCCCGGTGCAGACGGTTGGCCGCGGATTCGACCGCGAGGGAGCCCCGGTATGATCGCCCGCATCGCCGCGATCGCCGCAATCTCCAGCGAGGCACTCGCCCTCTACGTTGTCGCCGAACTCTTCGCGGCCGGGTATTCCGAAGGCGATCGGCACGCGCTTCCCGCGGTCGCCTTCGTGGCGGTCGCCCTCGTCGCTTTCGGCCTGCCCCGATTGGTCGCTTCGCTGGAGCTCGCTCCGCGTGTCGCCGGAGCCCTCACGGCGGCCGTCGCCTACGTCATGATCTACGGTGCCCTGCGTATCTCAGAGGCCGGCGACTTCGCCATCTGGGATCTCTCATGGATCGCGGATTTCGTTCGGGACGCCGGAGAAGCCCTCGATGGCTCCGCCCCCGCCGTTATGGGCGCCATCTTCCTCGTCGCGATGTGGGCGCGGTCCGCTGCGCGGGCCGCCAACGAAGTAGAACTCGAAGGCACCGCCCGGTCGGTCAGTGCACCGCTGGTCATGGTGACCGCCATCCTCATCATCAGCGCCTACACCGACCGGTCGGGCGAAATCGGCCGGGCTGGCGCCGCCTACTACGCCGTCACGCTCATCGCCCTCGCCTGCTCCCAGCTCGCCCTCAGCGGCGCCACCTTCGGCGAACTGCGGGCCGGGGGGACTACCGCCCTGCTCATCGGCGGTACCTTCGCCGTGACGGTTGTCGGTGCGTTCATCTTCTGGATCGTCTTCGGGATCGTGGGACCGATCGTGGGTCCGCCCGCCGAACGCGCCCTCGCGACCATCTTCACGGTCGTCCTCACGCCGCCAGCCTGGCTCATCGAACAGCTCTTTCGGCTCATCTTTCGCAACGGAGGGTTCGAACTCGACGCCCTCCAGGCCCTCCAGGACTCACGGGGCCAGATCGAGGAAGGGCCCAAGGAGGACGCGACCGCCGCGCAGAAAGCGGGTGGGTATTTGTTCCGCTTCGTTGTCCTCGCCGTCGCCCTCGCCGTCGTGGTGGGCGTCGTTGCCTGGTACACGCGCTTCCGCCGGCGAGCGCAACGCCGCCCCGAGGACCCGGGCCACTCATCTTCGTCCGGGTCCCTCACGGACGATCTCCGCGGCCTCTTCGGCTCCCTCTTTCGGCGCGGTTCCTCACGGCCCGGGCCTGCTGGCCCTTCGGCCGCCCAACGCCTCTATCTCGAAGTCCTGGCGACGGCGGAGAAGACTGGACACGCTCGTGAGCCATCCGTCACGCCAGACGAGTTCGCCCCGAGCCTGCAGGATGCGTTCCACGCCGCGGTTACCGACGACATAACGGCCGCGTTCGAGGACGCCCGTTACGGCGGCCGGGAGCCGGACGCCCGCGTCATCGCCGAACTGGAACAGCGTTGGCGCGACCATCGCCCCAGCTGACCACGATCGGCCCAGCGCCAGCGTCAAGTGGTCAGCAACGCCCAACCCTCGCCGTGTCCACTGACCCGCGGCGCCGCCATCGAGGTGTCTTCCTGGATGGCGAAAGCGACATCCGCCTCCAGGCCGAGTTCACGCAGCTTCCGGGCGTGTTCCGAAGCGGCGAACAGGCTGCCCGAAGCCTCGCCCGTGTGCAGCCCGGTCCGCGTCCAATCGTCATAACGCGGCAGTTCGGCCGCGAGGGCGGCCGCGTCTCCGAGCTGCGCCGAGGGCATGGCCGCCAGTAACCGGCGCACGATTGTGCCAGCGGCAACGAAGTCCTCCAGCGCGAACCGCCGCGCATAAGCCGTGCCCGCGCAAACAATCGCGACCCGGGGGAAGCCGCCTACCGCCCGCGCTACGGCCCCGGCGTTGGCCGGCGCCCCCGTAAACACCGCCCCGCGCCCCGCCAGCTGACAGAGGACGCGCGTCCCGTTCGAGGTGAAGAGCACGCCGGCCCGCCCGGCCACGACCGCCGTGTTCGCCTCCACTGGCGAGTTGCCGAAGTCGAAGCCTTCAGGCCGCAGCCCGCCGACTTCGCCAAAGAGCACGGCACCCTCCAGCGCGCCCGTTGCCCGGGCCAGGTCGATCTGGTCCGTCACGAAGAGCCGATCGAGCCCCTGCTGGAACAGCGTCGCGATCGTGCTCGTGGCCCGCAGTGCATCGACGACGACGTAGCAGTCGGCGTCCATCGCCAGCGCCTCACCCGGTACCATCGCAACGTCGATGAAGAGTGCCATGCACGAAGCATGCCTCCCGCACGGCGTCCGATCACCTCTGGTGTATGCTGTGCTCGATGGATTCGCGGCCTGTCGGCATGTTCGATTCCGGCGTCGGCGGCCTCAGCGTTTACCAGGCCCTGCGTGAGCTGGCGCCTTCCGAGAACGTCCTCTACTTCGCCGATACGGCCTACTTTCCGTATGGCCCTCGTCCCCCGGCCGAGGTTCGGAAGCGCTCCTTCGCAATCACCCATCACCTCCTGGCCGCCGATGTGAAACTCGTCGTCGTCGCCTGTAACACCGCCTCCGCCGCCGCCATAGACGACCTTCGCCAGGCCTTCCCAATCCCCTTCGTTGGCATGGTCCCGGGGCTCAAACCGGCGGCCAGCCGTTCGCGTGCCGGGCACGTCGCCATCCTCGCCACACCCGGCACCCTCGATGGCGAACTCTATGCCCGCGTCGCCGATGAATTCGGCGGCGCAACGAAAGTGACCACGGTGCCGGGCGAAGGGCTGGCCGAACTGGTAGAAGGCGGACACGCCGGTACCCCGGCCGCCGCGGCCGCCATCCGCGAAGCCCTCGGCGGGGCCGTCGCGGCCGGCGCCGATACCGTCGTCCTCGGCTGTACCCACTACCACTTCCTCGCCGCCGACATCCTCCGCGAGTTCCCCGGGCTCGCCCTCGTCGATACCAGCGAGCCGGTCGCTCGCCGCTGCCTTTCCGTTCTCCGGGACGCAGGCCTCGACGCTCCTTCCGGCAATGCCGGCCACCTCGACCTGGTGGTGACCGGGGACAGGCCGGCCTTCCGCCGCGCCATGCACTCCCTCGGCTTCGCTGCCACCGCTCCCCAACGCGCCGGAGAGGCAACACAATGAACTACTTCGAGAAGCTCACCGCCCGCAGCGCCGCCGTCGATTCACTCGTCTGCGTTGGGCTCGACCCGGACTACCGCCGCCACGATGTTGCCGGCGTTGCCGCGTATATGTCGGCAATCGTGGAAGCCACCGCCCCCTACGCCGCCGTCTACAAGCCGAATATCGCCTTCTACGAACAGTGGGGCATCGAAGGGCTTCGCCAGCTCGAGCAGCTGCTTAAGGTCATTCCCGCCGATATCCCCGTCATCGGCGACGTCAAGCGGGGAGACATGGGCAACACGGCCGAAGCCTATGCCCGTGCGATGTTCGACCACTGGGACTTCGACGCGATCACTGTGAACGGCTACCAGGGCCTCGATGCTGTCGCCCCCTTCTTGGCCTACGAAGGCCGCGGCGTTTACATCCTCTGCCGTACCTCGAACCCGTCGTCCTCCGAGTTCCAGGAGCAGCGCCTGGCGAACGGCCGCCTGCTCCTCGAAGAGGTGGCCCTCACCGCGACGGCCTGGTCACCCAACGTTGGGCTCGTTGTGGGCGCTACCGCCCCGGCGGAGCTGGCGCGCGTCCGCCAACTCGTCCCCCGCGCCTCGTTCCTCGTTCCCGGCGTGGGTGCACAGGGTGGGGACCCCCACGCGGTCATCCAGGCGGCCGGCGGCGCGCCCGGGTCGATCGTCGTGAACTCCTCCCGCGCGATCCTCTACGCGGCCGAGGGGCCGGGCTTCGCCGCGGCCGCCGCCGCGGCCGCGCGTGACCTTCGCGACCAGCTCCGGGCCGCCGTGCCCGCATGATCCCGGAGGTCAACATCGGCGAGGTCTACCGCATGCGGCGCCGGCATCCCTGTGGCGGGTGGGAGTTCCGCGTTTACCGAACCGGAGCCGATATTGGCGTAGAGTGTCTCACATGCGGGCGCCGCGTCATGCTCGATCGAAGGCGCTTCGAAGCGCGAACCCGGAACCTGGTGCCACCCCCCGGTGAATGATCAAGAGATCCCCCTCGGCCTCCTCAAGCGAAGGCCGTTCCGCATGTACTGCTACAGCCGCTTCTTTTCGAAGCTGGCGCAGCAGGCTCTCTCCTTCGCCCTCGTTCTCCTGATCGTCGAAGAAACGGGTCTGGCGATCATGAGCAGCCTCCTCGTCCTCACGCTCATCATCCCCAGCACTCTTTCCGGGATCATCGCGGGCACTGCCGCCGACCATCTCCCCAAGCGGCCCCTCATCGTCTTCGGCAACATCACCAGGGCCGGC
>CAZQCR010000169.1:0-7106 GCA_964591745.1 uncultured Anaerolineaceae bacterium | reverse complement strand
GGTGTAACCGAGGGCGGCAGCCGCTTCCGTGCGGCGGAGCATCCAGGCGATCCGTTCGCGTTCCGTCTCCACTTCGGCCTCGGTAAGGGTGGCGGCGTGGCGGCCGATCCCGTTGGCCGCGTAGCCGTCCCAGGCGACGATGATCTCCTCCAGCTCGTCCAGCACGCGCGAGGGGACCGCCTTCCGCGGCAGACGCAGTTCGGCGATACGCGTCCACGCGGCGGCGAGCCGGGTTTGGGGCGTACCGTGCGGAGCGGCAAGATCCTTCTCCAGGGCGTCACGCAGCCGTTTCAGGGTCGGCGCGAGCTGCCCGGCCGTGTACGGCACCTCGATGCCATCGTCCCGGAGACCGGGCGGGAGCTGGACCTCTTCACGCTCTCCGGGCACCGGGTCAGGCCCTGGCCGTCACGCCGAGCGCATCGAGGATGCGCCCGGGGTGCATGGGCACGGTCCGCAGGCGATGCGATATCGCGGCGTTGATGGCGTTGGAGACAGCGGCGAGGGGCGGGACGATCGGCACCTCGCCCACGCCCCGGACGCCGTAGGGATGACCCGGGTTCGGTGTCTCGACGATGACCGTCTCGATCAGCGGGAGGTCGAGCGTCGTCGGCATGCGGTAGTCCAGCAGGCTGGAGTTCAGCATCCTGCCGGCATCGTCGTACACGTACTCCTCGTGCAGCGCCCAGCCGAGTCCCTGGGCGGCGCCCCCCTGCATCTGGCCTTCCACGTAGGCAGGGTGGATAGCCTTACCGACGTCCTGGAACGTGGTGTAGCGGAGGACCTGGGTCTTGCCGGTCTCGGGGTCGACTTCGATGTCCGCGATGTGGACGGCGTAACCGCCGCCGACACCGCGCGGATTCACGGTCGCGCGGCCAACGATCGGGCCGCCGGCCTCGTTCAGGCGGCCAGCGATGTGGGCGAGGGACATCGTCACGGATGGATCATCCGTGCGGGACAGAACGCCACCTTCGTACCTGACGACATCGGCTTCAACGCGCCAGATCCGGGCGGCGCGCTCGATGAGCTGGCGCTTCACGTCCTGGGCAGCTTCATACGAGGCCCAGCCAGTCTTGAAGGCGACGCTGCTGCCACCGGTGGTGGAGGTGTAACCGATGGAATCCGTATCGGCGACGGCGGGGCGGACCTGTTCGGCGGCAATGCCGAGGACCTCAGCGACGTGCATTGCGGCGACGGTGCGCGAGCCGCCGATATCGGGCGAGCCTTCGACGAGGCTGACCTGGCCATCGGGGAGCACGCTGGCGATGGCGGAGGCAGGCCCGCCGCCGTTGAACCAGAACCCCGCGGCAATACCGCGACCACGATTGGGCCCGGTCAGCGGCGTGTTCCAGTGGTCTGACGCGCGAACCGCTTCGAGCGTCTCGACGAAGCCCATCTTCGGGGAGGGAACACCGTTCACACGGCGAGACCCCTCCTGCGAACTGTTCTTGAGGCGGAAGTCGATAGGGTCCATGGCCAGGATCTCGCAGAACTCGTCGATCATCGATTCGACGGCGAAGGCCGCGGCCGGTGCGCCGGGAGCTCGGTAGGCGGCGGTCTTCGGCTTGTTGACGACGACGTCGTATCCCTCGGCCCGGGCGTTGGGGATGTCGTACGGCGAGAACATGCACTGCGCGCCAGGCGCGACCGGCGAGCCGGGGAAGGCGCCGGCTTCGTAAACGAGCCGCGCTTCGGCGGCGGTGATGCGGCCATCGTTGGTGACGCCCATACGCAGGTGGACGTAGGTGGCGGACGTCGGGCCCATCGCCTCGAATACGTCTGTGCGGCTCACCGTGATCTTCACCGGGTGTCCGGCCTTGCGCGAGAGGAGGGCGGCAACCGGCTCGATCGTTGGGAAGGTCTTGGCGCCAAAGCCCCCACCGATCTCCGAAGGGAAGACGCGGACGTTACCGGACGGGATTGCGAGCATTCCCGCGGTGAAATCGCGGATTGCGAACTGGCCCTGGGTGGTGCACCAGATGGTGAGGAGGCCATCCGGGCTCCAGTAGGCGGTGGCGCTCTGTGGTTCGATGTAGCCCTGGTGGGCCTCGCCAGTGTGGTAGTCGTGTTCGAGAACGATGTCAGCTTCCTCAAAGCCGTTGGCCAGGTCGCCGATCTCCATAGCGAAGGTGTTGGCCACGTTCGTGTGCTGCGGCGGTTCATCCGCGGCGCGCAGCCCGCCCGCCCGCATAGCGGCGTTGCCGTTGGTTTTCAGATCTTCGTGGACAAGCGGCGCGCCGGGCGCCATCGCGGAGAGGCCGTCCATCACGGGCGTGAGCGGCTCGTAGGTGACATCGATGAGGGCCAGCGCCTCTTCGGCGATGCCCGGCGAATCGGCGGCGACGGCGGCGACGGCGTGACCGCGGTAGAGCGCTTTTTCGCGGGCGAGCGAGTTGCGGCCGAGGAAGGCGAGATTGTGGTACGCCCCCTCTGGCTGGTCGTGCAGGCGGCCAGAGATGTTCGGCATGTCAGCCGCGGTGACCACGGCACGGACGCCAGGCAGGGCCTCAGCACGGCTGGTGTCGATCGAGAGGATGCGGGCGTGGGCGTGGGGCGAGCGCAGGACCTTGCCCCAGATGTAGCCGGGCACCTGGATGTCGTTGGCGTACTTCGCCCGGCCGGTCACCTTGTCGACGCCGTCGTGGCGGATGGGGCGGGTGCCGATGACGGTGTAGGCCGTGGCGGCCGGGGGATCACTGAGCTGGACCATGGCGAGGCCTCGATGAGGATGGATGGCTCCGAGTATAGCGGCTGGAGTTGAGCGTTCGCGCGCCGGGATACGTCAGCTGGGAGGCGTGATGCGATCCGTGCCCATGTAGGGGCGCAGGACCTCGGGGACCTCGATGGTGCCGTCTTCGAGCTGGTAGTTCTCCATCACGGCGACGACGACGCGGGGGAGGGCGAGCCCGGATGCGTTGAGCATGTGCGGGTGGCGCGGCGCGGCGTCAGGGGCGGGCCGGTAGCGGATGTTCGCGCGCCGCGCCTGGAAGTCGAGGCAGTTGGAGGCGGAGCTGACCTCCAACCACTCCCCCACGCCGGGGGACCAGACCTCGATGTCGAAGGTGCGGGTGGCGTTGAATCCGATGTCGCCGGAGCAGAGCTCGACGACCCGATAGGTGAGGCCGAGCAGCTCGGGAATGAGCCGCGCCCGGGCGACGAGCATCTCGAGTTCGGCGGCGCTCTGTTCCGGTTCGCAGTAGACGAACATCTCCACCTTCTCGAACTGGTGGAGGCGCTTGATCCCGCGGGTATCGCGCCCAGCGCTCATCTTCTCGCGGCGAAAGCACGGCGTGTGGGCGACGAGCCGCTTGGGTAGCGCGCCCGGCGGCAGGATCTCGCCGCGGTAGAGGTTCACGAACGCGACCTCAGCCGTGGGGATGAAGTAGTGGTCCTCCTCGGCGTCCCGGTAGAGGTTGTCCCGGAACTTGGGGAGCTGGCCGGAGGCGAAGAGCGACTCTTCCGTGACCATGTCAGGCAGGTAGTGCTCGATGAAGCCGGCTGCCGTGTGCTCGTTGAGCATGAACTGGATGAGCGCGCGGTGCAGGCGGGCGATCTGCCCACGAAACACGAAGAAACGCGACCCGGACATCTTCACGCCACGTTCGAAATCTATGCCATCCAGCGTCTCGCCGAGTTCCCAGTGCGGCTTCGGGGTGAAAGGGATCTCGGGGATCTCGCCGTGCTGGGCGATAACGACGTTGGCGTGCTCGTCCGGGCCTTTGGGGGCGGCGGGATCGATGATGTTCGGCACTTCGTAGAGACGGTCCTGCAGTTCGCGATCGACGACTTTGAGGCGATCGTCCAGGCGGTCGATGTCGTCGCCGACGGCGCGCATCGCGGCGATCTTCTCTTCGCGGTCCGCCTGGTCCTTCGACTTGCCGATCTCCTTGCTTACGGCGTTGCGGTCAGCGCGAAGCTGTTCAACCTGGGAAAGGAGCTTGCGCCGCTCTTCGTCGAACTGGAGGATGCGGTCGATGGGCGCGGTGGTGTTCCGCAGGAGCATGTCCCGGCGCACACGGTCGGCGTTTTCACGAATGTACTGGACGCTGAGCATGCTGCCTCACTCCGCCGCGGCTATGGCCCGGATGCCAAGGAGCCGGATGTCTTCCGCCACGCGGATGAGCGTACCATCGGGCGCGGGGAGGGAAAACGAACCCTCCAGCTCGCTCGCCGTAAACCAGCGGTGGGGCACACCGCCCGGCACCGCCGTGCTGAAATCCACGGCCACGCCCTGTTGTGGGCGCGTGAAGTAGACGTGGTCGATGTGCTGGTGGAACGGCTGGCCCTCCGCGCGGATGTCCTGGATGAGGATGACGCACGGCGGCGGAACGACGGAGGGCGTGCCGGGTTCGCTCAACGCCAGCAGCCCCGGCGGCGGGATGACGTCGACAGCCAGGCCGCTCTCCTCCTCGGCCTCGCGCACAGCGGCCTGGGCCGGGTCTTCGTTCGGTTCACAGTGCCCGCCGGGCGGGAGCCACATGCGCAGCTTCCGGTGCCAGTGGAGGAGCGTGTGACCGCGGTGGACGACGTACGCGCTGGCGGTGAAGTGCCGTTGGATGGCCGGCGCCGTCACTCCTTCACCGTCCGGTGGGGCGGGAAAAGGATGACTTCGCGAACGGATGATTGCCCCGTGAGAAGCATGATGAAACGGTCGATGCCCATCCCGAATCCACCGGTGGGCGGCATACCGTGTTCGAGCGCGAAGAGGAAGTCCTCGTCGACCATCTCCGCCTCCTCGTCGCCCGCGGCACGAAGCTCGGCCTGCTCATCGAAGCGCGCTCGCTGGTCGATGGGATCGTTCAGTTCGGTGTAGGCGTTACCCAGCTCGAACCCGGCCATGAAGAGCTCCCAGCGCTCCACGAGACCGGGATGGCCCGGCTTTCGCTTGGCCAACGGTGAGAGCTCTACCGGGTAATCCATCAGGAAGGTCGGCTGGATCAGGTTCGGCTCGATGTAATGAGACATCGCCGCATCCACCAGCTTGCCGAAGCCCGCGGTGGGTGGGGCATCGACGCCACGGCGGCGAAGTTCGGCTCGCAGCGTGTCGGCGGTCGTGAACTCGTCGAGGTCCGGGCCGCCGAACTCGCGCATGGCGTCGTGCATGGTGACGCGACGCCAGGGCGGGGCGAGATCGATCTCGCGCTCGCGGAAGGTCGTTGTGGTCGTACCAAGCACTTCGAGTGCCACACCGCTCAGCATCGCCTCCACCATCTCAGCGACGCCGTTGTAGTCCGTGTACGCCTCGTAGGTCTCCATCATCGTGAACTCAGGGTTGTGCTTGAAGCTCATCCCTTCGTTGCGGAAGTTCCGGCCGATCTCGTAGACGCGGTCGAAGCCGCCGATGACGAGCCGCTTGAGGTGGAGTTCGAGACTGATACGGAGGACGCGCTGTTCGTCGATGGCGTTGAAGTGGGTGAGGAACGGGCGGGCAGTGGCGCCGCTTTCGGACTCATGCAGGATCGGCGTCTCGACTTCGAGGAAGCCCCGGCCATCGAGAAAACGGCGAATGGCGGCGATCGCCCGGGAGCGGACCGTGAAGGTGCGGCGCGTCTCTTCGTTCGCCATCAGGTCGAGGTAGCGGCGGCGCTGCCGCAGCTCGGCGTCGGCGAGACCGTGGTACTTCTCAGGCGGCGAATGGAGCGACTTCGTAAGCATCGTCCAAGATGCGGCGCTCACCGTAGGCTGGCCGGCGCGCGTCCGCATCGGATAGCCATGTACGCCGATGAAATCTCCGAGGTCGATCAGCTTAAGG
The DNA here is from genome assembly GCA_964591745.1 of uncultured Anaerolineaceae bacterium. Taxonomy (GTDB): domain Bacteria; phylum Chloroflexota; class Dehalococcoidia; order Tepidiformales; family Tepidiformaceae; genus JANMTH01. The sequence goes on along the minus strand of CAZQCR010000169.1, from coordinate 1,357 downwards.
TTCTCGTACGCCTCAGCGCCGAGCTGGTTGACGCGGAACATCACCTGGATGCGTCCACTGACATCGAGTAGGTCAGCGAAGGCGACCTTGCCCTGGTCCCGGAAGGCAACAACGCGCCCGGCGACGTCAATCTCCGTAGAGGGCGCTTCCGTGGTGCCTTCGGGAAAGCCGTCTACAAGGGCGGTGGCGGTGGCCGAAGAGTGCGTACGGGCGGCCTGCGTTGGGTACGGGTCGAACCCGAGAGCGCGCAGCTTCTCGAGTTTCGCAACCCGCTGCGCCATTAACTCGTCCATGGGTTCTCCACAAGCCTGGCCGGCTCAGTCGATCTTGAGCACCTTGATGCGAATCGCCCCTTTGGGTGCGTTCACGTCCACAAGGTCACCCACCTGGTGGCCAAGCAGCGCGGCTCCGAAGGGCGATTCGTTCGAGATCCGGCCCTGGGCAGCGTCAGCTTCGGGCGCTCCCACGATCTGGTAGTGGCGCTTCTTGCCGTCCTGTTCAACCTGCACGCCGCTGCCAAGGACAACCCGGCCCGACTTGTGGGCTCCCTTTTCGTCAATCAAGACAGAGCGGTGAAGGATGTCCTCAATCTCCATAACACGGCCTTCGACCATACCTTGCTCCTGCTTGGCATCGTCGTATTCGGCGTCGTTCTGGCTCGTGCCCTGTTCCTGCGCGTTGTGGATGCGCTCCGCGATTACCCGGCGTTGGGCACGCAGGGCCTCCAGCTCCTCTTCGAGCCGGGCCTTCCCATCCGCCGTCAGCGGCACATGCTTGTCACTCATGTCGTACCCTACGCTGCGATGACGCAGACCAAAAAAACTGCTGAGGCACGATTGGCCTCAGCGAAGATAAGTATACCGGGCTCACGGCGGCGAAGCGAATCAACCGGACCGCGTCGGTTGGCGTTATGACACCCGGCGACCTTCCAGAAGAATCGCCACCTACCCCCGCCGATGCCCCCGCGTGGGCGCGCCCGGAGGCCGGCGTCAGCGCCGCTCTACCACCCACCGCGGACCTGGCGGAGATCGTGCGAGCGAGCCCGCCCGAGCCGCCAGCGCCAACCCGTTCAGCAGAGCCGGCAGCCCGCTCACGCCGGCCCCGCTGGTGGCCAATCCCGTTGACGGCCGCGATCGCCGCCATCGCCGGCGGGCTTATCGGCGGCGGCATTGTTGCCCTGACCACCGACAGCGACACGACCACATCGCCCGTGAACGGAGCCACAACCAGGGTCACGGTCGAAGAGACAAGCGCGGTGATCGAAGTCGCGCGGCGCGCCCGGCCATCCGTCGTGAAGATTGAGAGCACCCGGGGTGCAGGGGGGCATCGAACGCGATGTCGGCAGCGGCGTCGTGAT
>CAZQCR010000168.1:0-7116 GCA_964591745.1 uncultured Anaerolineaceae bacterium | reverse complement strand
CTGGCGCCGCCGGGGAAACGGATTCGCCGAGTGAGCAGCGTTCACGGCCCGGACGAGCCGCCAGTACAGGTAGATGGCCCCGGCCATTCCACCGAGGAAGAGGGGGTCGAACTCCCAGCGCCAGAGTAGCTGCGGGAGCTCCGGCTTCTCCGCTCCGCCGCCATGCGCGCGGGCGGCCGAGGGCCCGAGCGCGAGGAGGACGACAACCGCGAAAGCCCACCATCTCCCGCGCCAGCTTCGACAACCGGTCTGGCGGTTCTCCATCCGGGCCAGTGTGGCACGGGTGGCGGGGTGAGGCGATTTCCCAGGCCGCGGCCCGGCGCATTTCCCTCACCTTGACTGGCTAAGAGGGCAGAGCTATAACTGCGATTGCGCTGCGGTTCACAATCCGGGGGCCGTGTGTGCGCGGCTGCCCGGCGATGTGAAATCGCAGGATGCAGGGAGTAAGGGGGGACGGACGGGAATGAGGAAAGCCGCCAGGCGCTGGTCTCTTCGTTCGGCCATTGCCTTCGCTCTGGTCATCCTGACGACCCTTATCACCGCCTCTACCGCGCTCGCGGGGCCGAGTGGGCAGCCGGAAGGCGTGACGCTCGAAGCCAACAAGATGCACGACCTTTACCTCCTCGTGCTCTGGATCGCGCTCGCTGTCTTTGTCGCTGTAGAGGGCGCCATCGTCCTTTTCGTGGTCAAATATCGGCGCCGTAAGACGGACTCCGGCCTCCCGCCGCAGATCCACGGGAACAACATTCTCGAAGTCATCTGGACGACGATCCCGATCGTCATCGTCCTCGTCCTCTTCGTCTTCTCGTTCCGCGTCCTCACGGACATCGACGAGGAAGCGGACCCGGTGGACCTCACGATTCACGTGCAGGGCTTCCAGTTCCAGTGGCAGTTCACGTATTGCAAGAACGACCTCGGAACGGGTTCAGACGCTCCCGCCAAGGCGAAGGATGATGCCTACCAAGGCCCCTGCGCGACCAAGGCGGACGAGCTCAGCGTGACCGGTACGGGCACCGTTGAAGGCGAACCGACGATGGTCATTCCGGTGGGCCAGGTAGTGGAGTTCCGCCTCGCATCAGACGATGTGATCCACGCCTTCTACGTTCGTGACTTCCTCTACAAGCTCGATGTCGTCCCTGGCCGGGACAACGCCTTCAAGGTCACACCGACTGAGACGGGCGAGTTCGAAGGCCAGTGCGCCGAACTCTGCGGCACGAACCACGCCCTGATGCGTTTTCGCGTGAAAATCGTCACGCGGGCCGAATTCGATGCGTTCATCGCCAGCGGCGCGACGGCCGTGGCCACCACGCGGTGAGCGGGATTCTTCTGAACACACTCGCCGGCGCACGCCGGCCTAACGATTCGGCCGGAAACGGCCTTGGGCCGCAAGGCAAGGGGGAGGCACAGCGATGGCGACCGTAGCGGTACCGAGACCGGCAGGCTACACGCGCCCGGCAATCGTCGATTGGCTCACCACCGTCGACCACAAGAAGCTGGGCATCCTCTACTTCTACTTCACCATGTTCTTCTTCGCCGTTGGCGGCGTTCTCGCGCTCCTCGTGCGCACACAACTCGCGGTGGCCAACAACGACTTCGTGAGCAACGAAGCCTACAATCAGATTTTCACGATGCACGCCTCGGCGATGCTCTTCCTCTTCATCATCCCCGTTTGGGCAGCCTTCGGAAACTACCTGGTTCCCCTCCAGATCGGCGCCGCCGATATGGCCTTCCCCCGGATCAACGCCCTCTCGTTCTGGCTGCTTCCGCCAGCCGGGCTGCTGATGTTCTCCGGCTTCCTGGTCGAAGGAGGGGCCGCCCAGGCGGGCTGGACAGCCTATAGCCCGCTCGCCCGCGGCATGGGCACCGGCATGGACCTCTGGATTATGGCCGTTGTCCTCCTCGGCATCTCTTCTACGATCGGCGCCGCGAACTTCCTGGTGACGATGACGCGAATGCGTGCCCCGGGCATGACCTGGTTCCGGATGCCGATCTTCTGCTGGACGGTGTTCGTCACCTCGGTGCTCCAGCTCCTGGCCACGCCGGTGCTCGCCTCCGCGCTCGTCATGCTCTACATCGACCGCAACTTCGGCGGCGGCTTCTTCGATCCGAACCGGGGCGGGAACGTCATCCTCTGGCAGAACGTGTTCTGGTTCTATTCCCACCCGGCCGTCTACATCATGATCCTCCCGGGGATGGGGATCGTCTCGGAGATTATCCCGGTGTTCAGCCGGAAGCCGCTCTTCGGCTACAAGGCGTTCGTCTTCGCGACGCTCGGTATCGGAGGCCTCGGGTTCAGTGTGTGGGCTCACCACATGTTCACGACAGGCGCCGTGCTCAAGCCGTTCTTCGGGTTCATGACCTTCATGATCGGCGTGCCGACGGGTGTGAAGATGTTCAACTGGCTGGCCACCATGTTCCGCGGCTCGATCACGTTCGAGCCGGCGATGCTCTTTGCGATCGGCTTCGTCAGCATGTTCCTCATCGGTGGAATCAACGGCACATTCAGTGCGGCCGTCCCCGTGGACTTCGCCCTTCACGACACCTACTTCGTCGTTGCCCACCTTCACTACGTCCTCTTCGGCGGATCGGTCTTCGCGGTCTTTGCCGGTCTGTATTACTGGTTCCCCAAGATCTTCGGCAGGCGCCTGAGTGACAAACTGGGCACGCTCCAGTTCTGGCTGATGCTGGTTGGCTTCAACCTCGCCTTCTTCCCCATGCATCTCCTCGGCCTGGACGGGATGCCCCGGCGGATCGCGACCTACAACGATGTCCGCGAATGGCAGATCTTGAACAGCCTGAGCACGACCGGCGCGTTCCTCATCGCGGTATCGATGATCCCCTTCCTCGTCGCCGTCGTTGCCGCCTTCCTCCGGCCCAAGGACCAGCCGAACGACCCGTGGGAGGCGAACACGCTGGAGTGGTACACCTCGTCACCTCCTCCCGTTCATAACTTCGATGACCTGCCGGAAGTCCATTCCGAACGGCCCCTCTTCGACCTTCGTCACGGCCCGGCCGGCGGCAAGCACTAAGCGGAATAACGGGAAGCGAAGGAGGATTCGACTATGGCAGCACACGGAGAGGCAGTAGCCCACCGCCAGGGCCTGAGCAACGGAATGCTCGGGTTCATCCTCTTTGCCGCATCCGAGGTCATGTTCTTCGGCGGGCTTTTCGCGGCCTATTTCATCGCCCGGGCGGATGCCGCCCAGTGGCCCCCCGTGGATGTCCTCGAACAACTCAAGGCGGCCGGGCAGGCGAGCAGCGACCACGCGAAGCTCGAACTCGAGTTCATCCTCCCGCTCATCTCGACTATCGTCCTGGTGATTAGCTCCGTCACCATGCAGCTGGCAGTCAACGCGATAAAGAAAGGGAACCGCACGGGCCTCATCCGCTGGCTCATCATCTCCTTCGTCCTGGGCGCGGCCTTCCTCTGCATGCAGATGTACGACTACTCGCAGCTGGAGTTCCGGGCGCGGGACACGGTCTTCGGAACGACGTTCTTCACGCTCACCGGCTTCCACGGCGCGCACGTCGCGGGCGGGGCCATCTTCATCTTCGTGATGCTCATGCGATCGATGGGGGGCCAGTTCTCGGCCCGCAATCACGAAGCGGTCGAAGCGTGTTCGCTGTACTGGCACTTCGTCGACGTCGTCTGGATCGTGCTCTTCACCATTCTCTACATCGTCCCGCTCATCGCCGGCGATGATTACATCAAGGCCTAGCCCGGTCATTCATTCGGAGAGGGACCTGTATGGATTCACACGGCAACGGCCAAGGCGAACACAGTAAGGGTCACGGCGTTCACCTACCCGACCCCAGCTTCTGGCCGATCATCGTCGGCATCAGCGCACTCATTGCCGGCGCCGGGTTGATCTGGTGGTCCGACAGCCCAGACAGCGCCTTCGCGGGACCGCTGATGGGGATTGGGCTCCTGAGCGTGCTGCTTTCGGCTGGCGGCTGGGCCTACGAGGACGGCCGCATGCGCAAGCAGGCGGAGGAAGGCCACGGCCCGGAACCCGCTCGCCCGCTCTTTACGCAGGTGCTGACCTTCGCGATCGCCGAAGGCCAACTCGATGCGGCGCGCGCGGCTGGCGGCGTCCTCCACGCCATCGAACACACCGACCTCCGGGATATCGAAGGATTCCAGGACTTCCGGATCACCGTTTCACCTGCGACCGCTGGCCCTTCGCAGGTGCTTGTCGAAACCACGTGGAAGGGCCGCGAAGGCTTGGCCACGTACGAAGAGACCCGCGCCACGCTCCTCGACGCCGTGGTCAACCACGAAGAGCAGGTGGTGGCGGGCACCGTCCAGGTCTTCGACATGGATGTCCTGCGCGATACCAAGGACACGTCGTTCAAGTTCGGGATGCCGGCGGCGGCGACGCTGGTCGGGAGCCTCGTGCTCAGCGGCTTCGCCCTCGGCGGAGCGCTCAGCCTCTTCCAGAACGACGAAAAGGCCGCCGCCGACGGTGGAAACGGGGGCGAAACTCCCACGCCCACAGGCCCCGTCACCGAAGCGACCGTCGATGGCCTGGATACGCGCTTCAGCCCGAATACCCTCACCCTCGTGGCCAACGCAGACGTGAAGGTCACCTTCGCCAACAAAGGCGCGCAGCTCCACAACCTGCACTTCCTCGATAAGCAGGGCGGCGCCGACCTCGCACCCGGCACGAAGGGCGAGATCATCAGGGGCGGCGAGTCCCAGGTGCTCTCCTTCAAGACGCCGGGAGTTGGTACGTACTTCTACCTTTGCGACGTTCATCCGACCGCCATGACCGGCACCCTCCAGGTGGCCGAGGCGCCCGCCGGTGGCGGCGGCTCGACGAGCGGCCCATCCATCAACGCCGCCGACACCAAGTTCGACAAGACGACGCTCGAAGCGACGGCCGGCGCGGACTACAGCATCACCATCAAGAACACGGGGAAGATCCTCCACAACATCGCGTTCTACGATCGGAAGGGCGGCGCGCTCCTTCCCGGCAGCAAAGCGGGCGTCTTGCTTAAGGCGAACGAGTCCGAGACGCTGACGTTCAAGGCGCCGGCTGCGGGGACGTACTACTTCCAGTGCGATGTCCACCCGGCGGAGATGAACGGCCAGTTCGTCGTCAAGTGACGCAGAGCGCCCCCGCCGTCCCTCTCCCAGTGCGCTGGCCGAGGGAGCGGCGACCCCCAGGTCGCGTTCGTTCTTGAACAGCTCTGCTACTCGAAGGCGCCGTCGGCAAGCAGCTCGACGAACTCGTCCTCGCTGAGGCCCATCACCTCGCGGTAGACGTATTCGTTGTCCGCGCCCAGGCAGGGGGCGGCTTTCGTCAGCTCGCCGGGCGTCTCCGAGAGGCGGAAGGCGGGGCCGTCGTAAGTGCGCAGGCCCATGACCGGGTGTTCCAGCTTCCAGTAGTGCCCCCGGTGCGCCAGCTGAGGGTCGGCGTGCATCGCCTCGGGTGATTGCACCACGCCCGCGGGGACGCCGAACGACTGCAGGTGGGCGACGACCTCGTCCGTCGTGAACCGCTTCACCTGTGGCGTCTCCGGTCCGTCGTCCGCGGTCGGCTCCGGGCGGCGGGGGTCGACGGTCATATCTTCGAGCCAGAACTGGAGATGGCGGTCGATCTCCTTCTGCTCCTGGAGCCGCTGGTGGCGGCGGCGCATCCGCTCCAGGTCGCACCACTCAGGCCGGCCGAGGGCCGCCTTCAGGGCCTCCCACTGTTTCTCCGTCTCGCAGGCAATGACGACGTAGCGGCCGTCTTTGCAGCGATAGCAGCCATGCGGCGCGGCCTCCGGGTCGCGGTTGCCCATCCGGGACTGCTCGAAACCGTTCACGGTGTAATCCAGTACGGCGGTGCCGAGGCCGTGGATGGCGGCCTCCCACTGGCCGAAATCGATGTACTGGCCGATACCCGTCCGGCGGCGATAGTCGAGCGCGGCGATGAGGCCGATGGCGCCGATGTGGGGGACCAGGAAATCGGTGTAGGCGATACCGGTGCCGATCGGCGGGCCATCAGCCCAGCCCGTGAGATGGTTAAAGCCCGCGGCCGCCTGGAGGACGTGCCCGTAACCGGCGAACGAGGACCACGGGCCTGTCTGGCCGAACAACGGCATGGCGATCATCACGACATCGGGGCGGACGGCCTTGAGGCTTTCGTAGTCGAGGCCGAAGCGGGCCATCGTGCCGGGCGTGAAGGATTCGGTAACGACATCGCACTCGGCGACCAACCGCCTGGCCAGTTCCGGCCCGCGGGGGTGCTTGAGGTTGAGCGAGATCCCCAGCTTGGAGCTGTTGAAGTTCGCGAAGTATCCCGAACGGTCGACCCCGGGCACGCCATCGAGGAAGGGGGGCGCGCGGCGTACGGCTTCCGGGTAGGTGTTGGTCTCGATGCGGATCACTTCCGCCCCGTGGTCCGCAAGGTACTTGGAGACGGTGGGGCCAACGCCGACCCAGGCGAAATCGGCCACGCGAAGGCCTTCGAACGGCTTCTTCAACGGCTCGCTCATATCACCATCCTCGTTCGCAGGCGGCGGAGTTCGGCTTCGTCGATGCCGAGGAGGCCGCCGTAGACATCTTCGTTATGTTCGCCGATGTGTGGCGCCCGCCCTCGCTGCGCCCACGGCGTCGCGTGGAGTTTCCACGGCGCACCGGGGTAGAGAAACGACTGACCCAACTCTTCGTGGCGGACCCAAATCCAGTAGTCTCGCGCCTGCAGATGGCTGGCCTCGACGATCTCGCGCGGGCTGAAGACGGGCGCCCAACCGCCGCCACGCTTCTGGGCTTCTTCGACGAGCGCGACCTTGCCTCGCGAGCGGCAGAAGGCATCGAGCACGCCCTCCACGACCGCCATCTCCTCCGCGTCGAGCGGAACCTGGGAAACGAGCTTTTCGCGCCAGGCTGGCTGGTCGATGGGCGACGCCTCGCCCGTCTCGGCCATCCAGTCGACCAGCGCCTGGCCGTTGGGGTCCTGGATCGGCCCGCCGTTGAGCGCAGCGACCCACCCGTCCGCGGCCTCGTAAAGGTATTTCAGGACGACGACGCCGTAGGTGTTGCGGCGCAATCCCGGGCCCGAGAGGTTCTTACGGCTGATGTCCCAGGTCGCCTGGGCGTTGTCCATCGCGTTCGCGACGGCCTCC